>QKDL01000023.1 GCA_003252105.1 Arcobacter sp. | reverse complement strand
ATCTCTTCTCCAAGACTCTCTTTTTTCTCTTCTTTTGTTGTAGTTGTTGTTTTATTCTCTTCACTAGCTTTTTCTATATCTTTTTTATCTACAGTTTTATTCTCTTCAACTACTTTTTTTATCTCTTGTCCAAGACTCTCTTTTTTCTCTTCTTTTGTCGTAGTTATTGTTTTATTCTCTTCACTAGCTTTTTCTATATCTTTTTTATCTACAGTTTTATTCTCTTTAACTACTTTTTTTATCTCTTCTCCAAGACTCTCTTTTTTCTCTTCTTTTGTTGTAGTTATTGTTTTATTCTCTTCACTAGCTTTTTCTATATCTTTTTTATTAATAGTTTTTATATCTTTTTTTGCTTCTAGTATCATCCTATCAAGTAAAGAATTAGAAGTTGTAGATTTAGCCTCCGTTTTATTTTCTGTATTATTCTTACCACTAGATTTATCTTCAATTTTTGTTTTAGTATTTTCTTGTGCAGATTTTTCTTTTATATCTTTGTTATCTTGAGCAAGCTCTTTTTTTGATGTAGTTAAAATTGAATCAAAAAGAGACATACCCTCTTTTTTAGTAGTATTTGTAGAGGAACTTGTAGTTTTAGTTTCAGTATTTTTACCTACTGATAAAATATCAATTTCTTTTGTCATAATTCTATGCTTTCAATATTTCTAACGTCTTCGTATCAATCCCTTTATGAGTATTGAACGTAGCTAAGTTAGCTTCATAAGAACGCATCGCCTCTATCAAATCAACCATTTCAATAACAGGATTGATATTTGGGTATGCAACATAGCCATCTTCATTTGCATCTGGATGAGAAGGTTCATATCTCATTACAGGTTCAGAATCATCTTCTACTACAGATTTTACTCCAACCCCTCTTAAACTAGTTTGAACTTTTTCATCTGGATTTTCTATATTATTTTTTGTATCAGAATTGATTTTATTACTCTCTTTTAATAAAATCTCTTCAAATACAACATTTTGTTTTTTATAAGGACCACCTTCTTGAGTGTGAGTTGTTTTTGCATTTGCAATATTAGCACTTACTATGTTTATTCTTGTTCTTTGGGCACCCATACCAGAAGTTGCAATATCATATCCATCAAAAAAACCCATAATAATCTCCTACTACACACTCATTCTCATAATCTCTTTATATGCACCAATAGCTTTATTTTTAACTTCTAATGCAAGTTTTAGAGATAACTCAGCTTCTTCAATTTTTTGAACTGCTTCTTGAAGGTTTTTTACTTTTCCAGTAGCAATCCCTTCCATAGCTTTATAACCTTCAACTTGAGAATCATTAACTTCAGAAATAGCACTTTTTAACATATCTTCAAAACCAGTATCAGCACTTTTTTTTACTTGATTATTAGAATTAATTGGGCTTAAAGAACCATTAATTGATGATATTTCCATTTAATTTTCCTTAATTTGGTTGATTATTTATTTTTTGCGCTTCTTGCACACCTAATTCAGCTAACATTGCTTCAATCTTGTCTTTATTATACTTATGGTCTAATTCTGTTCTTTTATTATCTAAACTAAACAACAAAATTACAAGAGATAACATCATATTGGAAACCCCTTTTAAAATCACTGTAACACCGATGATTCCAAAAACCATCTCAATTGGTGTATATAAATCAGCATTTATAACAAAGAATATTAATGTAGCAAAAAAACCAGTAGCTATATATAGCCTGAAAATGCCACTATTAATTACACTTTGTGAAAATCTTTCTACTACCATTACATACCAATGTTAGAAAAAAAACTTTTTGATGCCAATTTAATCACGGACTAACCTTATCTTAAGTCAATTAGTAACGAATCTATAACCTTATGTAATTGCCTTGTAATCTCATCATTTTCAAATTCATGAGCAAACAATTTTCTTAATCTTGATGTCGTAGAAATATTTGATGATGTTGAAACGTTACCTATATATTTTACCATAAAATTTGGATTTAACCTATTTTTTTTAGCTAAATTTACTAAAGAATTTGAAATTGTTTCTCCAATTTGATAATTTTTTGTATGATTAAAACAAATCAACAATTTTTCTTTATTTAAAGCTAACATTTTTATCAATGCATATACATCAGTTAAAGCAGAAGGATCTGTTGTAGTTAAAGCCAAAACATTTTCAGAAACAGATAAAAATTCTTGAACATATTCATTTAATCCTGCTCCTGTATCAATCAAAATAATATCATACAAATTCATATTTTTTAACTCATCAACTATTCTAGTTAATACTAAAGAATTACTTAAATTAGCATATTGATAGCCACTTTTTCCAGCGATTAAAGAGATATTTTCAAATGAGGTTTGAGTTATAACCTCATTTATAGTGTTTCTACCTTCAATATAGTCAAATAGTGTAAGTTTCGGTCTAATATCAAATAAAACCTGCATATTTGCTAAACCTATGTCAGCATCTACTATTACAACTTTAAACCCTCTACGTGCTAATAAATATGCAATATTTGCAGTAAATGTTGATTTTCCAACTCCACCTTTTCCAGAAGTTATAGTTATGATTTTACTTTTTGATTTTCTATTTTGCTTTTTTGTAAGATTTATTAGCTTTGAAGCTTGCATCGATATATTATTAAACATATCTATTTCCTGATGCAAGAATTATTCATAAAACAATCAATTAGAAAAGAGGAATCAGAAACGATTAAATCATCAGGTACATTTTGACCAATTGAAAAATAGGTTATAGATTTTTTTGTTTTATGAGCAAAAGATATTAAATTTCCAAAACTTTTTGTTTCATCTAGTTTTGTAAAAGTTAAAAAATCTATATTTAATCTTGAATAGTTTGCATAAATTTCTATAAGGTCACTATGTTTTACATTTGCAGGTAGTACTAATACCTTTTCTATAGGAAGTTCACTTACTCTTTCTTGATACTCATTTATCATCTCTATCTTATCAACATCATATTGACTAGAACCAGCTGTATCAATAAAAATATAGTTACAATCTTTCAATCTTAATAAAGCTTCTACTAAATCTTCAGGTTTTTTTACAACTTCTAAAGGTAACCTCATAATATTTGTATATGCCTGCAATTGTTCTATAGCACCGACCCTAAAAGAATCTAAGGTTACAATCCCAACTTTATAATTTTGCCCTAATTTATAAGCATATCTTGCTGCTAGTTTTGCAATAGTTGTAGTTTTGCCAACTCCAGTGGGACCAACCATCATTACAATTTTTCTTTGGTGTTTTCGTAAGGGAACCTCTTGTTTTATAGGGATAATTCTTCTTAAAATCAATTTAAAAAAATTATTAACTTTTTTGGGATTTGATTTTAAAGCAACAGGTAATTGTTTAATCGTTTTTTTCATAATAGTATAAGTCATCTCTTGATCAAACTCATTATCTTCAAAAAGATTGTAAATATCCACAAATTCAGGAGGTATTGTCAAGTCATATAGTTGGCTTTTTGGATCCCAAAGAGTTTTTTGAACTTGCATAATAGCATCTTGCATTTTCAAAATTTCTTCTCTAAAATCATAAAATTTTGCTTCTACTCTCGGATTTTTACTATCTGTTTGAGAAACTACTTTTTTTGCGTATTTTAACTCTTTAGCATCATCTTCCAAGGCAACAATAACTTCATACATATCTTTTTTGCCATCACGAACACTTGATATTTTTTTTGTTGAAATTACAATTGCATCTTCACCACACTCATCTTGGGCTTTTCTTAAAGCAATTGTAGGTGTTTCACCTAAAAAAGAGAGCATATTCATTCAATTCTTCCATCTTTATATATTTTTTCTATATCACCATTCTCTTTTTTTATTTTTATATATTCATCATTTTCAAATATTATTTTGCCATTTTGTTCAATTTGAATCGTACCAAAATTGAATAATACACTATTTTTTTTATATATGCTTACATCATCCTTACAAATAATTGTAGATTTTTTTATATACCTATTTGAAATATATCTTTGTTTTTCAAACATTTCCATACTCATAGGTTCACAATATTTTTTCATAGGAGCACTGCTAACACTTTGCAAATCATCAATTGTAATTGTTGAATTGTATGGAATATTTTTTTTTGCTATTACAAACTGATTAGCAAATAAAGTTACATTAAAAATAAAAAACAAAAAAAGACATTTATGCCTTAACATGAAAGATATTACCTCCATTTTTTTCTGTTATTTCATTTACAATCTCTTTATACATTTGTTGGATTGGCTCTACAATCAATGCAAGTTTTCTATTTAATTGGTATAAAGTTTTTAATTCCTCTTCTAAATTGTCAACCCTATGCCTATAGATATTTACATCTACGCCATTTTGTAATTCATTTACGATCTCTTGATTTAATTGCTTTTTATAGTTTGCAATTTTCTCAATCATTAACTCTTTCTCTTCATTTCTATTTAGTAACTGTTCATGTTTAGCTTTTTTGATATCTTCAATATCTAGTTTTATATACTCTTGCATTTTATTAACTAGTTTTGTCATTTCATCTATAATTTCAATAACCATGATATAACCTTATTTATTACGTTCACTTAAGAAATTGTAAAGTAAATCACTAATTCCAACAGTACCTGATGATTCTTTTGCTACAGCTTCTGTATACATACCTTTTATGATATCTGAGCCACTTCCTTCACCTGCAAATTTTGTATGTTTTAAAGATATATCTAATAATTGTTGCATAAAAAAAGATTCAAAGTCATCAGTGACTTTTCTTAACTCTTTATCTTCAAGCTTTGAACTATCTATATTTTTAAATTTATCTACATTTGAAGAACTCGATTTTATATTATCCATATTAATTAAACTATTAGTATCGATTTGCATAACTACTCCAATCTATCAAAGAAACTCTCTTCACTCAAAATATCACTTTTATTATCATTTGCAAAAAATTTCAATTCAACTCTTCTGTTATCTGCTGCCATTTCACTTTTAGGATGATAAGATGAATATGCTGCAACTTTTAATGATGCTGGATCAATTCTATTTTTTATCAACTCTTTTACGACCGAAATAGCTCTTAATGCAGACATATCCCAGTTATCTCTTGGGATTGAAGAACTTGAAAAACTAGTTGTTGCTGTATGACCTATTATCTCTATATTAAATGAATGAGGCATTGTTCTAATTACTCTTGCAATCTTAGCTATAAATCTTTTTGAATTAGGATTTGTTAATTCATATTGTCCCTCTTCAAACATTATAGTGGAAGGTATATCCAAGGTAAACTCATTTTTTCCTTTTTCAAGCTGTATTTGTTGACTTTCTACAACTGTAGATTCATTCATTTGCTGTACAATATCTGCAATCTCTTCTGATGTATCTTGAACTGCATCTTCTGTTGTTGTTGATTCAGTATCATCACTTTGAGAGTTACTAGTTTCTGTTGAATACATCTCTGATTGTGTTTGAACATCAGTAGACGCATCAATAAATCCCATTGCCTTTTTCATTATATCAAAATATTCTTCAACTTTTTTCTTATCCATTACTGCCATTGATAATAAAAGAATAAAAAAAGTTAATAATAATGACATCAAGTCACCAAACTGAACCAACCAGCCAGGTAAACATTTTGGGCATTCAGGACATTTTTGTTTTGCCATTTTTTACTCTTCTGGGTCAACCAATATAGAATTTAGCTGCATTTTAATATTACCTATAGATTCTTCATTAGCTATCATAGTTGTACCCTTAATTATTACCTCACAAGCAGTTTCTTCAATAGAATGTTTTTGAGAAAGTTTACTTTCTATAAGTCCAGCAAATAAAGTACCAACTAAAGCCCCATACATTGTTGTAAGTAAAGCAACAGCCATAGCTGGTCCAACAGAAGCGGGATCTGAAAGATTTGCAAGCATTGCAACAAGTCCAACTAATGTACCAATCATTCCCATTGAACCTGCAGTACCACCCATATTTCCAAAAATACTTATCATTACACTATGTCTTTTGTTCATATATTCTAACTTAGTTTCAAGTAATGGTTCAATTGTTTCTGCTTTAGTACCATCAACTAAAAGTTGAAAAGCTTCTTTAAAAAAAGGATTTTGTTCCTCTAAAACCTTTTGTTCAATATGCATTACCCCATGTTTTTTAATCTCTGTAGCATAAAAAACTATTTTTTCAACTAACTCTGGCAAAGACTCAACTTTTACTTCATTAAAAGCCACTTTCATAGCTGGTGTAATTCTTTTTAAATCTGATGCTTCAAATTGTCCTGCAGTAACAGCTATAGTACCACCAAATACAATAACTACAGAAGGAATATCAATATATGGTCCGAAACCAACTCCACCTAAAATAATCGCTAAGGCAATTAATGCCCAACCAGCACCCAATCCACCTGCTGTACTCTTATCCATCTATTTTAACCCTAATTGATTTAATTTAGTAGAACCATCACCAATATTTTTAACTTTTAAACCAAATTTTCCTTCTACGATAACAGCTTCACCTTCACCTATTTTAACACCATTAACCAATATTTCTAAAGGTTCATTTACCATTTGTTCAAGTTCAATAATCTCTCCAATATCCCATCTTAGAATATCTTTTAATAATACACTTTTAGTACCTAATCTTACACTCAATTTAAGTTTTATTCCAAAAAGAAGTTGAAGATTTTCTGCAGAATCTTCTGATAATAAAGAACTTATACCTAATTGTTTAGGAGCTTGTTTTGATTGAGAATTCATAAGTGAAGGAGACCCCGAAGTAGTGTCTGTACCATTTGTGTTTTTTGAATCATCTTCATTATAACCAGTAATTTGTGTAAAATAAGCTAATGAAAGTTTATCAAAACTTATATATATAGGTAGTTTTTCATTATCTAAAGATAAGTCAAATATATATACATTGTCTAATTCTTTTATTTGTGTACACTCTTTTATACTAGAGCCAACTACTTCCGATTTAACTGAAGATACATCAGGAAATCCCTGTGCATTAACTGAGGTACAAAAACTACCACAAATGTTTGAGATAATCTCATTTACTGCATCAGTAATCTCATCATCAATATGTTCTTTAAGATCACCCATTCCTCCCAACATAAAATATTCAAATTTTGTAGCTGTAATTGTTGGAACGAAAAAATTCAAACTAATTGATATATCTGCAAACTCTAACTTAATTGAAATATTAATACATTGTGAATCATCTAAGCTTTCAATATCAAGTTTGCTAACAGAGTCAACTGTAACACCTTTTGAAAGTAACTGTTCTAATGTATTAGCTAATTCATCTTTTAAAAAACTTGATAAATCAGATGCCAATGTAACTAACCTTTTTAATTATTAGATTCTTTTTGTAATTTTTCTATTTCGCTAAGCATTTGTGCTTTAATTCTCATCATATCTTCAGTAGGATATTTATACTCTATATCCCCTCTTGTAACTTTTACAAAGAAATCTTTTGAAGATTTGTTATAACCAAACTTTACATTATCTAAAATAACTTCATTTACTTCAGATTCAGAAGTTTTTCCCTTGGCTGCTCTATGTTGTTCATCATCTACTATCTTAGATTTTTCATCAACCTCTTTAACAGTTTTAACTCTTTCTATTTCGTTAACTTTTGCATTGTCTATTTCTGCAATTCTACCTAATTCCATAATAGCCTCCTTTACAAAGTTTATATATTCATCTATTATATCAAAAAAAGATTAAATTACATAGAAGGTTACTAAAAAATAATTGGGAATAAATTTATTTACATAGATTCTAAAAAATCGTCAATTTTACTTAGTCTAAAATCTATAATTGAATCCATATAAGGTTTTTTAAAATACTGAGATACACTATTTAATTTAAGTTCTTGAATCAGTTGTACACCTGTTAAAAAATTTGCATCATTATCATCTAAAACAGCTTTTATCAATGATATTTGTAATGAAGCTTCATTGTACTTACCACCATTTAAATATGCTGCAACAATTAAAAACATTGTATATTTATCTTCAAGTTTATACTCTTTTTGTAGTTTATCTAAGATAATTAAAGCTTCTTGTGATTTATTAAAGTGTAAATCCACTAATACCTTTGTTCTTAAATATGTGATACTTTGTTCACCATTCTGGGAGAAGTCAGCCCTCTGAAATAAACCTATTGCTTTTAATAAATCAAAATAAAAAGCTGTTATTATTGGTGGTCCTTCTAAAAAATTATTATTGATTTTTAAAGGTGTTTCATCTTGTAATCTAGAAAAATAATTAAAATCATTTTCATTGGTTCTTCTTAGTGTTAAGTTTAACAGATAGACAAAAGGGTCTTTATAATGCTCTGTTAATAAAATATGGTCAGAAGTTACAATACCTTCATCCATCTTAACTAAATAATCTAAGGCTTTATAAAAAATAGTTTTCTTATAAGTAAGAGGATCAATACTAATATTGAACTCAGGATTAAACATAACTTTATATAATATTTGTCCGAAATATTTATATAAACCTTTACTTGATTTGATATTATTCTCTATATACTCATAATCTGACAATTTTAAATCTATTCTATTTGCAGTAATTAATGTCATTGAAGAATAAAGTTTATTTCCTGGATTTAATTTATAAGCTTTTGAAAAATATTTGTATGCATTATGATAATCAAATATTTGAGCATAACATAAAGCAAGATTATAATACATATATGAATTTGAATCATCTTTTATATAATCTTTTAGTTTTTTTACTCTAACGATAGGGTCTTCTTTTATTATCTCTATAAACTTAGAATTAAAAGAAACCATCTGTTCTAAGCTTTTTACATTTTGTTTATCTTTAAAAATAAACCCTTTTGATAAATCATAAACAATCTCTTGAGTATCTGAAAAAATAAATGGGGCAAAGTAATATATATAATCACTTTTTCTTTCAGGAGAAAATTTTGTAATAAAAGATAAATACTCTTTTGTTGTAAATTTATTATTGTTAAAATATATCTCTAAAGGGTATGACATATGTATTTTAAAACTATCTTTTCTTTTGTTTATCTCTTCTAAATGCTCTTTTAATTTTTCTAATTGATTTGATTTTAAATCCCTAAATACCATAAACCAAAGGATTTCATCTATTTTATTTTTATTGACACTATTCTCTTTTGCTTTAACTAAATATTTTTCAGCACTTACATAGTCTTTTAATTTTATATACAACAATGCAATCTTTAAGTCATCTTGAAATTGCATAGTTTTTAATAAATTAAGGGCACTTTCATAATTTCTAAGAATGATATATGTGTCAACAACTAATCTTTTTGAATGTTCTGTTAGATTTTTATATTTTCTTGTAATCTCAACAATTGAATCCAAATAAGTTCTATCATTACTTATTTGATATAAATAATATGCAGCCGAAATATAAGAATAAGTATCTGTATAAATTGCTTCTTTATATTCATATATATTGTTTAGATATAAAAGAGCATTTTCTATTTGATCTAATTTATAATAAGCAATACCAATATTTAAAAATGAAGGGATTTTAAGTGCATCGGATGTTGTTTTAAAAGTATCAATCGCTTTTTTATATTCACCTTTTTCTAGAAGTAATACTGCTTTATTAAACTCCATTTGTAATGCAAATTGCTCTTGATCCTTTTCTATTTTTTTGTGTTTAAATAAAATATCAGGTTGAGAGTCTATCTGATTAGCATAAAGGTTAAAAGAGATTAAAAGAGAAAAAATAAAAAAAATAACTTTCACTAAAAATCCTAAATCATTGTATTTACTTGTGCGTATAGTTCTTCTGTTCTTTTTTCTAAAATTTCAATTTCATGTTTTAGTTCATTGTTTTCTAATCTTAACTTTTGCAAATCATCTCTTGCAACTTGTAGGTTATCTTGATTAGTTTTCAATGTTGCAGCACTAACTTTTACTTGTTTTTCATATCTATCTATTATATCTTGAAGTTTTTTATTATCAGTTTCAAGTATATTTTTTTCTTCATTCAATTTTCTATATAAAGATTTGTAAACATTTGTACTTGAAAAATAGTATAAAAGCAATATTCCAATTATTGTTATTAATAAAAAATTATCCAAATTTATCCTCAAAATACTAAAATAAGAGGATATATCCTCTTATTTTATATTATCGTTTTAAGTTAATTAATGTATTTAAAATTGTATCTGATGTTGTAATTGATTTAGCATTTGCTTCAAATGCTCTTTGGAATACCATCAAATTAACTAAACTTTCACTTAAGTCAGCATTACTCAACTCTAGTTGTTGAGATTCAACTCTAGCAGTTTTATTATTATTTAAATTATATATAGGATCACCTGAGTTATTACTTTTTGCAAGTAAGTTATCTCCGATTGGTGTTAATCCCCTATTATTATTAAATAAAGCAATAGCAATTTGACCAATTACAAAATCTGCACCATCTTGTGTCATTGTCACAAGTCCAGCAGCATCAACTGAAAAAGATCCAAATGCAGACTCAGAGATACCTAAAGTATCAAGTCTTAATTGTAATGAACCTTTAGTTGCAGTTTGGTCAACAGTATTAATAAGTTCAATAAACTCAGCTCCTGCACCTGCTCTACCACTATAATCACTATTTTTATCAATTGGAGTATAAGTAGCAGTTAAAGCTGCTGTACCATCATCTAATGATTGATCACTAGAGATTTTTAAAGAGCCATTAAACTCTACATCATAATTTGAATCTAATGTTTCAATAACTAATGCACCATTTATATTTGATGCTTTAATATAATCAGATAAAACAAAAGAACTTGTTGTTTGAACACTACCATCTAAATCACTTATATATTTATACGGTTGGTCTCCATTTATATACGACACAATATCATCAACTGATGTAACACCATCTAAAAATATATTAAATGGAGTCTCAGGTGGAGTTGCATTTGTAAACCCAGGTACAGGAATATTTTTACCTAACTCTTTATCATAAATAGAAATACCATAAGTAAAATCTTGTACAGTTGTACCATCAAGACCTAAATCAGAAGCTGTATATACATCTCTTTGGTTACCAGTAATAAGTCTTGCTAAAGCTTCTTTTGAACTCTCTAAAGCCCCAAGACCTGAACCAGCAACTGCATTAACTGTAGTTTGAAAATCACCTAAGTTAGTAGTATTTCCTGATATTTCACCAACCTCTGAAATCTTAAATTCTTTACCAGGAATTAAAGATTCTATTTGGATAATACCTTTTAACATTTCATCATAATCTTTTGTATTTAAAGTATATGATTCACCCTCTTCTAAAAAGTCAACATCAGTTCCTCCAGAAGTTTCTTCTGCTAGGTAAGCTTTTACTCCTTTTACTTTCTCCATAATCTCATTAGCTAACCCTTTATAAGTAGCTATTCTACTTGCTGCAACATCATATTCTATGTCTAAAGTACTTGGATAAGATGCAGCAGACACAGTACCACCACTTAATGTAATTGTATTAGTAGTATTTGTTAATGTATATGAACCTGTAATAGTAGGATTCTGATTAATAGCATCTTGCAATCCTGCTCTTATGTCATCTATACTTTCTCCAATTCCTGCATCATAAAATACAGTTTCACTATCAACAGTTACTTCATATCTAGTTAAATCATCTGCACTATTAATTGTAATTGTAGTACCTGCTGCAGTAGCTGCACCCGTTGATGGTACTGAATAATTCACAAAATTAGTAATAAAATCTGAATCAGCTGTTACAGCTACATAGTTTTGAGAAATTTTATTTCCATCAATAGTAACATATACTTGTTGCCCTTCATTTGCTAGTAAACCATTTTGTCCTGATTTAAAATTTATCTGAGATACTTGAGCTGTAGAAGTTGCAGATGAACCATCTGGTTCTTCTGATAATCTTTGTAACCAAGTAGTATAATCTTTAATTGCTTCTTCAATATCTGAAATCTTTGAAGATTTTGTTTTATATCCTGCCCCATCAAAGATAGTCAAAGAATCTGATTTTGCTGTTTGTGTATAATCAGTCGCTCTAGCAGTAATAGTATCAACATATGTTGAGTGTTTAATAATTTTTGTACCTAATAACTTTGTATATTCATCATTAAACATTGTTGTATTTGGGTTTGTAGATGTTACATCGTTTGCAGTATCAACAGCAACCATAGGCCACCCTTGCACTTCATTTCCAGCAGCATCTTGTAAAGTACCGTTATCACCCATTCTAAAGTTACCAGCTCTAGTATATTGCTCTTCTGAACTACCACTAAGCCTTGTGTTTTTTACAACAAAAAAACCTTCACCACTCAGAGCTAAATCGTAATCAACTCCAGTAGGTTTTAAGTTTCCTTGAGTATATAGTTTTTCCGAATCAAGGATTTTAGAACCTTTACCGATTCTATCTTGATACATTTGGTCAGCAAAAGAGATTCTTGATGCTTTATATCCAACAGTGTTAACGTTTGCAATATTATTTGATTCATTATCTAGCGCTCTTTGTTGAGATGCAAGACCTGAAATCCCTGTCCATAATGCTCCAACCATGACTTATCCTTTAAGATAAATTTTTAAACATATTTAAATGTTCAAATCTTAATATTTAATAAATACTAAGATTTGAACACCTATTTTCTAAGTGCAATTGCCGTTTTTAACAACTCATCTGACGTAGTTATCGATTTTGCATTTGCTTCAAAAGCTCTTTGCAACCCTAATATTGTTGCCAAACCATCTGTTAAATTAGCATTACTCAACTCTAATGAATTATAAACTACTTTATTTATATCTTTTGCAAAATATGGTTCACCAGATTCTTCTGTCATAGCAAAAAGATTACTTCCAGTTGGTTGTAACTCTTGTTCTGCTCTAAAAGCTACTGTTTGTATTTTTCCAACAACAAATTTATTGTCCCCATCTTCTAAAAAAACAAGACCATTTTCTTCAATAGATATTGTACCAAAAGTATTTTCAGATAAAGTCATATTTTCAAGTTTTAACTGAATAGTTCCTAAAGTAGTTAAATCTTCTTGATTAGTATATGAAATATTATTTTTAATCTCAAGAAACTCAGCACCAGCTGATTGAAGAGCTGACATCAATGCTGCTTTAGAACTTTCCACCATTCCTAAACCTGTTCCTAAAGTTGCTTCTTGTAAAGTTGCAGAAAAAACTTCCCTGTTATTAATTATTCCTTGAGTGATTTTTGCACTTTTCCCTGGAATAGTTGTCTCAATATTTAATACTCCTGTTGTAGTATCAACTGATGCTGTTAATCCAACAGTATCAGATATTCTATCTGAAAAGTTTTTTAGAGTTGTCTCTATATCTGTATCAAAATACTCCCTATGTGCTGTATTATCAATTGTAACTTCTATATAATCATTTTCATCATTTAATAGATTCATTGAAGAGCCAAAATTAAACTGGGTAATTTGTGTAGTAGAAGGGATTGAATCAACTGTTGAGTTAGAACCATAATTAGATAATTTTTCTCTATAATCCAAAATCATTTTATCTATTTCTAATGTTAAAGTTGATTTTGATTTATATCCATTCCCACTTTCACCAATATCAGTTGCCGTTGAGGTATAATCAGTTGCTCTTGCATTAACTGATTGAAAAAAATCTGTATTACTATTAACAAAATCTGATGCAACAAATTTTGTATAATCATTGTTAAATTCAACAACATTTGCATCTGTACTTGTTACAATTGGTGCATCTGATTGAAGTCCTAAAACTTTCATCCCATCAGGAGTTTGTAATAAACCATCATTCCCCATTTGAAAGTTTCCTGCTCTTGTATAAAATAATTCATTTGATTTTATATCATTAAGAACAAAATAACCACTTCCTTCAATTGCTACATCATAAGGATTATCAGTTGGTTGTATTTGACCTTGATTAAATACTTTTTTTACAGAACTAAGCTGTACACCTTTTCCAGTTCCATCTGCAGAATATAATAAATCAGTAAAACTCACTTCATCTGGTTTATAACCATACACATTAGTATTAGTTGAGTTATTTGCTACTACATTTAATGCTCGGTCATGGACTTGTATACCCATAACTCCATTCCACATTGAACTAACCATAATAAAATCCTAAAATATTTTTGTAACTGAATTAAATGGTACTGTAGTTAATTCATCAGAATAAACTGCAACAACACTACCACTTAAACTATAACTATGTTCTTCAAGTTCTTCATTATTTTCATCTAAAATAACAGGTTTTCCATCTTTTAATATTATACTACCTGGACTATCTAATGCTACTTTTTTACCTGTTGTATTTCCACTTTCATCTAAGATTTGTCCTGAAAGATCATACATTACAATATTTCCATCAGCATCAACCATTTGATCTTCTAAATACAACATTTGTTGGGCTTTAAGTTGAATCTCTCCATCAATATTTTCAACAGACCTTACTGTGTAAGCTTTATTAACCCCATATTCATCAATATTACCATCTTCAATGTTTTTTCCTATTACATTCGCAGCATTTGAGAAAGCTGTTTGAGAGAAAGATTCAGTAAGGGATTTCATTGCCTCAATAGTTTGTAAGTTTGTTTCGATACTTGACATTTGCATTTGAGTATCTAACATTCTTTGAGAATCCATTGGTTTGGTAGGATCTTGCATTTTTAATTCTTCAACCATAAGCTTTAAAAAATCTTCATTTGTTAAAGTATCATTACTAACTGAAGAGGTATATGTAGTACCACCTACTCCTGTACTTGTATTAACGTCAACATTATCTACTGATGCCATAAAAAACTCCTATATTAAGTTCTCTTCAAAGAAATATCTAACAACATTGTCAGAATCCATAACTTCTTGAACTCTAACTGCGAGCTTATCGTCTATTACGATAATATCACCTGTTCCTACAATTCTTTTATTTACGTAAATATCTCCCCCTGAACCAGCAACTTTGTTCAAAGAAAGTATATCACCCTCACATAACTCTAAAAACTCTTTTACTGTAATATCAGCACTTCCTAACATCACATCAACAGTTATTTGAGTATCAACTAATAAATCATAATCTCTTTCACTAATTTCCATAATTTATATACTTTTTTGTTAATTCACTTATTATATCATAAAAATTTATTTTTTATAATTAGGTGAAATATTTATAAATTATACAACAGAATCCAATGTTTCTAGCATAGAACTAACTTTAGATTCAATATTACCATCAAAGTTACCTAAATCGCTTGCTATTACTACACCACCTGCTGTGACATTTGCATCTTCCACTAATTCTATAAATTTATCAAAATTTAAATTATCTTTTAAAAGTTCATAATCTTTTGGATTAAGATGAATTTTAACTCTTGTTGCACTTTTAATTTTTTCCATCAAATGTTTAATCGTCTCTTTTGCAATTAATGCTGAATTTTCACCAACTTCAATAGATATAATCTTTTTTGCAATGGCAATTGATGTTTTTAAAAGTTTTGTTTCCATTTGAAAAGTAGCTTGCTCAAAAAAATTTGCGTAATGTTTTAAGTCTTTTATAGCTTGAACAACTTGCTTATCGATATCTCTTGTTACTGCACCATTATTTTCTATATTATCTATTTTTTGAGTCACTAAATTTAACTGATTTGCTAAAGTAGAGATTTGATTAATTAATGGTTCTAAATGATTACTTGGAATATTTTCAGAGATAATTACAGGAGGGCCGCTTTCCTCTTTTATTTGTCCTTCTGTAAAAGTACCTAACTGGTAATTTTGAATATTCTCACTTTTTGAGATAACTTTTGCATTTGAATATACGTTGTTTTTATCCATTATTGTTCATCCATTTCTCTGTCAATAACACCCTCTTCAATCATTTTTTGTGCTACATCAAGCATTTTTCTTTGTGCTGCTTCAATATCTTTGATTTTAACTTTAGTAAGCATTTCAAACTCTTCTTTGAACCTATCACTTGCTCTTTGAGACATTGAACTTGTAACTTTTGCCATATCTTCTTCAGTTGCATTTTTCATTGCAACGGCAACATCTGCTGTATCTACATTTTGAAGTATTTTCATAATGTATTCATTATCTAGTTTTAATAAATCTTCAAATACAAACATATTTTCTTTTATTTTAGTAGCTAAGGAAGTATCTACACCATTAATATTTTTTAAGATATCTTGAGATTTTGGTCCAAGTCTATTTAACATATCTGCAACAACTTTAACCCCACCAACATCAACAATAGAAGATAATAAAGACTCTAGTTTTTTCTCTAAAACTAAAGAAATTGTTCTTACAACATCAGGAGATACATCTTTTATCGTTGCCATTTGCATTGTAACTTTTACTTTTACATCTTCATCTAACAACATCAAAACTTCTGCTGCTTTGGGAGCTTCCATATGAGATAATATTACTGCAATAGTTTGGGGAGATTCATCTCTAATAAAGTCACTAAGTTGTTTAGAATTAATTGCATCAAGATAAGAAAAAGATTGTGATGCTAGTTTCATTCTTGAAAGTTTTGCTAAAACTTCATCTGCTTCTGCTTTTCCTAAAGATTTATATAAAATCTCTTTCGCATAATCATATCCACCAGAACTAATAAATGCTTTTGATCTACTAAAAAGATGAAACTCTTCCAAAATTGCCAAAGAGGTATCTTTATCTATGGAATTAAGCATAGTGATATTTGTAGAAATCTCTTCTACTATATGTTTAGGTAAATGTTGGAATATTTTTACAGTAGCTTCTTCTCCTATTAAAACACAGAAGATAGAAACTTTTTCCATCATTGACATCCCTTTTAGAATTTCACTATTTTGCACTCTATACCTCTATTTTTTAAACTTTTCACTACCTTCTAGTAGTAGTAATTCTATCATTCTTGCTATCTCTTCTGGTTTATTATTAATCTCTTTATCTAAAGTCTCAATTAAAACCTCATATTTTGCAGCACTCTCCTCATCTAATCCATCAATATTATTCATAATCTGGCTTTTTACTTTTGCTTTTAGTCTCCCTTGAGCAGTAGTAGCATCAAATTCATGTTCGTAATTTGACATAAATTCATCCATAAACTCTTCATCAATAGGATTTCCATCTTTATCAACTTTTCTTGATGTTGTTCCATCCCCTAGCACTACTACTTCATGGTTTACAATAAATTTTTTATAGAAAATAAAAAGTAAAATTGCAGCAATCAAATATTGAAAATATTCACTAAAATCTCTTAAAATTGATTGAACCATTGCAAAAGTATCTACACTTCCAGAATCTTCAATCATATCATTTTTTACAGGATTTCCATTTGCATCGACAGCAGTACCTGCTTTACCAATAGTTTGTGCTCCTAAGAATTTGAAAGGTCTAACAGAGATTTTATCTCCCCTTTGTTCACTAAATCCTATACTATCTTTCACTAATGCCTCAATAGAAGCTATAAACTCATCTCTATTTTGTTCATTTTCCAAAACAGAAGAATCAAAAGTAACAGCTGCACTTATTCTTTTTACAGAAGAATAGTTATTGTTTTTTTCTTCAATAACCTTTTTTGAAATCTCATAATTTGTAATATTTTTAACACTTTCCGAATTTGATTGAACTCCATTATTTGCATTTGCTCCATCTGGAGGTTGAATATTGTTTTCAACACCAGCTGTTCCACCTGCTGTTTGAGCACTTCCTGATGAACTATTAGTATTTTCTGTTGTTTGTTGACTTCTTATTGTTCCTTCAGGATCAAATATCTCTTGTTGAATATGTATTTTTTTAAAATCCAACTCCATAGTAACATTTGCAACTACTCTTCCAATCCCAACAACTGGTTCTAATAATTCAACTATTTTTTCTTCATAATCTTTTTCTATTTTATTTTTATATTTATTTTGAGTTAATGATTTTTGATTATCCATATCTTCTTGAGATATTTGCAGAAGTGTACCATCTTGGTCAATAAGTTTTATATTTTCATTTTTTAAATCACTTACGGCAGAAGATATAAAATTTTTGATTCCATCAATTTGCTTTTGTGTAAGAAAAACTCCAGGTTTAAGAGAAATAACAGCTGATGCAGTTGGTTCACTTTTTCTTTCTGTAAATATTGTATCTTTTGGAATTGCGATTTTTACACTAGCTCTTAAAACTCCAGATAGTGATTCTAAAGATCTTGATAGTTCTCCTTCTAATGCTCTTAAATACTTAACTTTATTTTCAAAATTAGTTGTACCTAAAGATGATTTTTCAAATATTTCCCAACCCACATGTTTACTTGTTGCAGCTTCACTTGTAACAAGTTTTATTTTTGCGATATTTATAAACTCTTTTGAGGTTTTTAGCGTAAGATTATTCCCACTACCTACTACTGAGAACTCTATACCTGATGCTTCAAGTTCATTACTTGCTAACATCACTTGATTTTTTGTTAAATTTGATGCTATTGTATAATTTAGTTTTTTATCTTGTGCTTTAATATTAGAATATACCAATAGTCCAATAAGTAATACAAAGAGTAGAGAAAATCCACCTATTATTACAGCTCTTTGTGCAGAATTTAAATTATTTATAAACTTTATTAATTGATCCATTAAACTATATACCTAATTAATTTTTTGCTGATGCGTCGATTACTGATCTAAATAACCTTGAGTCTTTTGTTATTGATGCTTGTATTGCATCAAATATCACTTTATTTTTTGACATTTCACTCATTTGTTGGTCTAAATTCACATTATTTCCATCATTTTGCTCTTCTAGTCCCTCTACATCAACTATTCTAGAGTCTGAAGACTTTTCTTCTATTTCGCCAAAATTTGATATGTGCTTACCATTTGTTGTACTAAGTTTTAAATCACTGTCATCTTGTACTTTTTTCAATTCTTTTTCAAAAACCAATTCTTTAGTTTTATAATTTGGAGTATCTATATTAGCTATATTACTAGAGATAACATTTTGTCTATCTCCTCGAAAACTCAATTGATTAAAAAGTAAATCTGTTACACTACTTGCTTTCATTATCTAGTATTTCCTATTTTATCAATAACTTTAGAATTCATTTCATCAATAGTATTTATACCTTTTTGAGCTCTTTCAAAAGCTCTTTGTGCATCTATTAAATTAACCATTGATATAACGGTATTTACATTAGATTTTTCAATAGAACCTTGTATTAAAAAACCACTATTATCATCTATATTTTCAACAAATGCTCCATTTTCTTTCTCTTTAAAGTTATTATCTTTAAATTTTTCTAAATCATTATAATCGATTCTAACTACTGCAATTTGTTGAATAAAATCTGCATCTTCTACTGCAATTGGTTCATTATCATTATTTAAAATAAACTGTCCACTAGAATTAACCAACAAACCATTTAAAGATTTAAATGCACCATCTCTACTATATACCACTTCTCCACTATCATCTTGAACTCTAAAAAATGTATTATTGTCTTTCAAAGCAAAATCAAGATTGTTTCCAGTTGCTACAATAGGACCTTTTTCTTGATTTATATATTTTGCATCAATTTTTGGAATAGTATTAGTAACACTACTTATTTTTGTAGGATTAAAGCCTTCTTGTGCTGCTCTTTGTAAATAATAATTAAATGAACCCTCAGTTACACCTTCTTGCTTAAATCCATTTGTATTTAAATTTGCTAAGTTATTAGAAACAACATCAACTCTGTTTATCTCATTAACCATAGCTGCTGCTAAAGGGTAAGTTCCTTGATTCATTTTTTATTATCCTTTATTTGTTAAATTCTGCAATTAATGCTTCTAAATCATCCTCTGCCATTAAGTCATCTGTACCTTTATCACCATGAATATGTTTTGCAACTGCCACTTCATTATGATTTCCCGCATCTTCAAATAAATTGTTCAAATATGTAGAAAGTTTTCTAATAACAGACATTACTCTTTCTATTTTTTGTCTGTTAATATCATGATACTGCATCAATTCCATTGCTTGGAATATCTCTGTATTTCCTAAGTTTAACTTTTCATTAATATCTTGAATATGCTTATTCATTAACTCAGATTGTTCCAAATTTTGTTTAAAAGCATTAATATTTGGAAACTTTTTACTTAAACTTGTAAGCATTGAAAGTTGTTTTTCATTAAAAGTTGATAAAGCTTGGACATCATTTTGTATCTCAGTATTGTAGTCCAAAATATTACTTAATACATCAAATATTTTTGTAGCTTTTTCTTCTGAATCATTAGCAACTATACTTAATTGATTTACTACTTTTGTATCATCTTCAACAGGTAAAGGGAAAAGACCTTTATTTATTTTATCATCAATATCTTTTATATCATTGTCTTTAGAAGATGTTTTAGCAGGAGGCATATCGTCTAAAGAAAACTCTTCATTACTTGGATCATCATCTGTTATTCCATCAATTGAAGCAAGTAGATCATCAATACTTTCATCTGATGCTTCATCAGAAGTTTCTAATTCTTCTTTAGAACTATCTTCATTTTCAATCTCTTTTAAAATCTGATCAATATCTTCATCACTATTTTGTTCTTCTTTACCACTTTCTTGTAAAGCTTCACTTTTATCTAACTCTTCTTGAATATTTGTATCTTCTTCATCAGAACTTGATGAATTATCTTCAAAACTATTTAGTAGTTCATCTAAAGACTCATCATCAGTATCCTCTTTTGTATCGCTTTCATCCACTTGAGCTAAGAGTTCATTGATATCATCATCTGAGACTTTTGGATTTTCTTTTTCTTTTTTCTCTTCCGAAATTATATCTTCTGTTTGAGCAATTAATTCATTAATATCATCTTCTGACATTTTTTCGTTAGAATCAATAACTTTCTCTTCTGTTTTTTCTTCTGTTGAGTCTTCTTCAATATCATCACTTCCAAAATCTAAACCATTCATCAATGATTCTATTTCTTCTTGGCTCATACTCATAATTTAAACCTTTACAATATAAAATAAAATCTTATTGTTTTAAAACTCCATCAAGTTTTTCTTTCAAAATTTGCGCATTAAATGGTTTTACAATATAATTGTTAACACCTGCTTTTAATGCTGTTATAACTTCACCCTTACCACCTTCTGTAGTAATCATGATAATAGGAACTTTTTTATGGTTACCTTCAGCTCTAATTTTTTTTACTAAATCTAAGCCATTCATATTAGGCATATTCCAGTCAGTTAAAACAATATCATATTGTTTTTCTTCTAGTAGTTTCCAAGCCTTTACACCATCTTCTGCTTCATCAAAATCCTCTTTTGAAAATCCTAATTGCATAACAACATTACCAATAATTCTTCTCATAGTAGAGCTGTCATCAACTATTAATATTCTCATTATGTTCCCTTTATAAAAACTTCATTCAAAATCCAACTATTATATATAATTTGTTTTAAATATATACTTAATATCGATAAAATAATTTAATCTAATTTATGAAACTTTAAAATATCTTTAAATATAATCTTAGGATAAATACAAAGCAGAGGATAATACTATGATTAGAGGGCTTTATACAGCTGCAACAGGTATGCACTCAATGCAACACCAAATTGATGTTATTTCTAATAATATTGCCAATGTAAATACAATGGGCTTTAAAAAAGATAGAGCAGAATTTCAAGATTTGATGTACGAAAGACTTAATTTTACAGCAGGTAGAACCTCAGAAACTTCAGTGAATCCAACAGGTATTGATGTTGGACTAGGAGTAAAAATTTCTGGTGTTCAAAAAAACTTTCTAGAGGGTGACTTAAAACTTACAAGTAACACTTTTGACTTAGCGATTGAAGGAAAAGGTTTCTTCCAAATAACTAATCCTAATGGTGAAATAGTTTACACAAGAAATGGTGGTTTTAAAGTTGATAATGAAGGTAATATAGTAAATGCACAAGGTTACCTACTTGAACCACAGATTACTATTCCTGATAATGTAAAAGATGTTACAATAGCATTAGATGGTACAGTAACAGCTACAAACCCAACAACAAATACAGAGGTTACTTTAGGTCAAATAGAGATTGTAGATTTTATCAATCCTGCAGGACTTACGCCACTAGGAGATTCTTTATATGCTGCTAGTGAAGCATCTGGAGATCCAATAGCTGGTACCCCTTCAACTGACCAATTTGGTAATATAAGACAAGGTATGATCGAATTGTCAAATGTAAAACTTGTGGATGAAATGGTTGATTTAATTACAGCACAAAGAGCATATGAAGCTAACTCAAAAGCGATTACAACAACTGACACTATGCTTGATACTGTTAACAGATTAAAAAGATAATTAATTTAATAAGTTTATGAATTTAGAAGAACTTAAAAAATTAAGAGAAGAAAATTTCAAAAAACATAAAAAGAAAAAAAGAGAATATTATTTAAAAAGTAAACAAAAAGACTCTGATACAAAATATAAAAACTATAAAGAGATAGATTATGCAAAAGAGCTTGACAATGATAATTTTGCAAAGAATATTAAACTTATTGTAAAAAAACAAAAAGAGTTTATTGATGATAGAAAAGAACAAATTATACGTAAAATTGTAGAATATAGAGAGAAAAAACAAAGTTATTATCAAAAAAACAGAGATCAAAGATTAGCATATGATAAAGAGTATAGAGAAAAAAGAAAAGAAGAATTAAAAGAATATAGAAAAGATTACTACAAAAAAAATAGAGAAAAAATTCTTGCAAAGCAAAGAGAAAAAAGAAAAAATAATAAAGAGTAGCATATGGCAGAAAAAACTGATGAAGATATAATAAAAGAGGTTGGACTGGATAATACTTCAGTTGAACATGTAGAAGAAACTTCAATAGATGCAGAAAAAAATGATTCTCAAAATGAAGCTTCTAGTCAAAAAAAAGATGAAAGTATCCTCGAAGAGGTGGAAATCACAGAAGAAAATAGTGAAAATTCATCAAAAGAGCTAAATGAAGATAATAAAAAAGTACAAAAAAAACAACCAAAAATATTTAGAATTTTGATTGTAGTAATTAGTATATTATTAATTCTGTTGGCTATTGGTTTAGTTCTATTTTTTTTAGGTTTTTTTGACCCTAAAGAAGATATGCAAACACAAAAAGATAAAAATCCACAAGAAGTTCAAGCTCAAAAAATGCCAGAGATTCAAATTGATATTAATGAATTAGACAAAAACAAAATAAATAAAAAATTAAATACTCTAACCAAACATGAAATCATGAATAAACATGAATTAGAAGCTGAAGAGCAAAGAATTAAAGAAGAAGAAGAGAAAAAGATAGCAGAAGAAAAAAGAATAGAAGATGAAAAAAAGAAAAAGGTTCAAGAAGAGATAAATGCTCAATATGCAAAAATAGAAGAAGAGAAAAAAGTTCTTGAAGATCAACAAAAACAAATAAAAGAGGAACAAGAGAAATTTTTAGCTTTACAAGAAGAATTAAAAAAAGAACTTGAATCAAAAAAAACTGAATTATTACAAGAATTAAATAATAAAAAAGGTTCTCCTCAACAAAAAACAAATGAGATAGAAGATAAACCTACTGATAATATGAATGAATCTTCTGAAGAAGGAATTACTGAAAATACAACTCAAAATATCTCTATGCAATTTTTATCGTTTATAAATGTTGCTACAATTAAAGGAGAGTTATATAAATCATATTTAGATGATTTACAACAGTTTGAAAAAAATATCTCTTTATGTAGAGATCAAAAAAATAGAATCGAGATATATTTTGGACCATATTCTTCTGATGCTGAAAGAAAAAAAGTATTTGATGAACTAATATCTAAAGGTTATAAACAAGCATATTTAGCTGATTTAACTCAAGAGGAATACAATAAAAGATGTAAATATTAGAAGACTTACGAGTTTTCTAATATAGCTAAACTATCAATAGTTTCTATGGTTTTATTATCTATATCCACATTTTTAATATAAATCTCTTTATTATAAGGGATTAAAAAAGTTTTTGCTAATCCTTTTTCAACTAATTGTTTAGAAGTAATCACCTCTAAATAATCATCCAAAGGGTATCTATGTATCTCTTTTACTTCGCCTAATAGTAATCCATCTTCAATAACATTGCAACCAATTATATCAAACCAGAAGTATTCACCCTCTTCTAAATTACAATTGTTTTTTGTATCTTCCATTGAAACATATAATTGTTGATTTGTAAGTTTTCTTGCCAATTCAACATCATCATAGTTTTCAAACTTGATAAGTTCCCTATTTGGATTATATTCTGATACTTTTAATTGAAGATTTCTATTAGTAGTAAAAGTTGCATTTTTTTTGAATTGTTCAGGAAAGTCAGAGTCAATAAAAAGTCTTAAATGACCTTTTAGACCTACTGCTTTTCCTAGCTTTGCAACATAAATTTTATTATTCATAAAAAGAGTTTAGTTTGCAAGAACTTGTATTTTGTAAGATACACCATCTTTTGCTTTACAACCATTTGCCATAGTTTTTAAAGCATTAATCATATTTCCATTTTTACCTATCAATTTACCAATATCAGCACTATTTGCTTTTATTGTAATTTCAGTAAAGGTATCATCAATTTCTTGTGTTGATATAGAAACCTCTTCAGGTTTACTTACTATTAGTTTTGCATAACTTTCTATAAAATTTGTAATCATGTTGATATTTTACAGTAAAATTACTTTTGTGATGCTAATTTTTTAACTTTTTCTGAAGGTTTTGCACCAACGCTTAACCAATAGTTATATCTTTCTTCATCAATTTTTAATACTTTTGGCTCTGCAACTGGATTAAAATAACCAATTGATTCAATCCATCCTGAATCTCTTCTTTTTCTTGAGTCTGTTACTACGATTCTATAAAATGGTTTTTTGTTTCTACCCATTCTAGTTAATCTAATTACTGTCATATGTTTTTCCTTTGTTTTTTTAATATTATTAGTATTGAATTCTAAACTCAACTCTTTTTATAAAGTGCAAGTTTACAACTCAATACTAAATAGTCTTTCTACCTTTTTGGTAGGTTTGGCATTCCACCACCTTGCATTTGTGAAAGCATATTTTGTAAACCTTTCATTCCACCCTTGCTTGAAAGTTTTTTTGCCATCTTTGATGCATTTTTGAACTGTTTTAAGATTTTATTTATTTGAACTTCCGATAAACCAGAACCTTTTGCAATTCTCTTTTTTCTACTTGGATTCATCAAGTCAGGCTCTTCTCTCTCTTTTGGAGTCATAGAACCAATTAAAGCTTTAATTCTTTTGATCTCATCAGAGTTTTCAAAATCCATATCTTTTATTGGTCCAGCCATTTGAGATAATCCTGGAATCATCCCAATAATTGATTTCATTGAACCTAATTTACTCATCATTGAAAGTTGGTCTAAAAAGTCATTAAAGTTAAATTCACCTTTTTTGATTTTTTTAGTAACCTCTTTAGCTTTTTTCTCATCAATAACAGCAGCAGTTTTTTCAGCTAAACCTTCAATATCCCCTGCTCCCATAAGTCTTGATACTATTCTATCAGGGATAAATACTTCAAGGTCTGGCATTTTTTCACCAATACCTATAAATCTTAAAGGAACTCCAACTTGATGAGAAATAGAGATAGCCACCCCACCTTTTGTATCACCATCATACTTAGAAAGGATAACTCCATCTATTCCAATTTTTTCTTTAAATGTAGTTGCTGTTTTTGTAGCATCATGACCTGTTAAAGAATCCGCCACATAAAAAATTTCATCTGGATTTACAGCTTTTTTTACATTTTCAAGTTGTAACATCAACTCTTCATCAATTGCAAGTCGTCCAGCAGTATCTATTAAAAGAACATCGTAAAGCTCTTTTTTTGCTTTTTCTTGTGCTGCAAGTGCAATTTTAATTGGATCTGTTTCATTATCATCAAAATATATATCTACTTCAATTTGTGCTGCTATTTGTTTTAATTGTTCAACTGCAGCTAATCTTTGTAAATCGGCTGCTGCAACTAAAACTTTTTTCTTTCTTAGTTTTAAATAATTTGCTAATTTACCTGTTGTTGTTGTTTTACCAGAACCTTGAAGTCCTGTCATAAGAATTGTTGTTGGAGGAGTAGAAGAAAATACAAAACCTTGTTTACCATCTGTGGTTAAGATTTTAGTTAATTCATCCCTTAATGCTTTTAAAAATGAGTCTTGTCCTATCCCGTTCTTTTTTGTTTCTAATTCAATTGCAGTTACTAAATCTTTTGTTGTTTTGTGATGTACATCAGCTTTTAATAATGATTTTTTTAATTCAGAAATTGCCCTACTTAAAGAAGCAACATCATCTTTATGTCTAATTTTATTTACTGCATTTACTATCGAACCGGTTATTGAATCAAACAAAACTATACTCCATTTTTTTAAAATTTGTGGATTTTACTATTTAAATACTTTAAAATAGTTTAAAGTGATATTATTTTAAGTTTATTTTAATAAATTAAATTACTAGAACTCCCTTTTAAAGGGATTTCTATTTTTTATAAATCTTAAATTTTAATTAAATTCATACACTTTAAACTCTCTTGGTTCTGGTGCTTCAAACTCATAATCAAAAATTTTTGTTTTTTTAGAGTGTAATAAAACTCTATTTATATTGGAAGCTGGTTTACCATAAATAGTATCTCCAATAATTGGTAAACCAATATGATTTAAATGCACTCTTATTTGATGAGTTCTTCCTGTATCAATCACAACTTTAACTTTTGATTTATTTCCTTCAACAAACATAGGATATATAACAGTTCTAGCTGGTTTTCCTCTTTTTACATCAACTTTTGATCTAGCCATACCTCTGTCTTTTGTAGTTAATATTGGTTTGTCTATTTCAATCTCTTCAATAACTTTACCATCAACTATTGCAACATACTCTTTATAAACTCTATTTGCCTTAAATTCAGCAATAGCTTTTTTCTGAAACTCTTCATTTTTTGCAAAAAGCATAACTCCACTTGTTTCTTTATCAAGTCTATTTAACATAATAGCTTTTGGATATTTTTTTGCAATCTCATCACTTGTCATAAATGCAGGTTTATTTATTGCTAATATATTTTCATCTTGAAAAATCACTTTTATTGTAGCTACATCTTTTACTGTAAATTTAGTATCTACATCGATTTCACCTCTAGCAATTAAAACTTTTTTACCAGCAACTTTTACAAGACCCTTGTCGATTAACTCTTTAGCTTTTGAGTTTGAGATTTTTTCCTGTTTTGCTAAAACTTTATATGCTTTATCATATGCCATTTAGTTCCCTTAATATTGGTTCAATACTACCTTGTTGCCCAAGGCTTGCCTTTTCTAAACTATCTATTTTTTCAAATACTGTTTTTAATTCTTCATTTTCTATTATAGTATAATTTTTCACACATTCAAAAAGTGAACATTGATTAAAAATATGTTTACCACTTATCAATTTACAACCAAAAAATGCTGGTTCAATTGGATTGTGTCCACCTATTTTTTCAAATGCTCCACCTAAAACTACTACATCTGATATTGCGTAGATATTATTTAATTCACCCAATTTATCAACTAAAATTATATCTGAATCAAAATCTTCTTTTTGTGAAAATCTATGATATGAATAGTTTCTATTTTTTACAAATTCACTTATTAATTTATCAACTTTTTCAAATCTTTCTGGATGCCTTGGCACAACTACAAGTTTCCCATATCTTTTATCAAAACTATTTAAGATAAGTTTTTCTTCATTTTCATGAGTACTTCCAGCAGTTATTAAAACACCACTTGGTTTATTATACTCTTTTGTGATTTTTGGTAACAATGCTAATTTTATATTTCCAATAACTTCCACATTTTTTGCACCTAACTCTTCAAGTCTTTGTTTATCTATTAAGCTTTGAGCAAATATCTTATCGATATTATTAAAAACTCTTTTATAAAAAAATGAGAATTTTTTATAAGAATTATAAGACTTATCAGAGATTCTAGCATTTATCAAATATGTTTTACTTCCTTTTGTTTTTGCAACTAAAAAAAGCATATACCAAAGTTCCGCTTCCATAACCACCAAAGCTTTTTGTTTTTTTATCCAAAAGGGTAAAAAAATCTCAAAAGGAAGATATCTAACACTTTTTGATAGATTTTGTGCTTCTTGAAAACCTGTGTTTGTAATAACTGAGATATTAACATCTCCAAGCTTATCAACCAAAGGTTTAATAGCTTTGGTTTCACCCATAGAACAAGTATGAAACCAAATTTTTTCTTTTTCGAAACTTTTATTGTTTTTTAGAAAAAATTTTGCTGGAATTGCTTCTTTATATTTTGGATTTCTAGATTTAAATATTAAATAAGGGATTGCTAAAATATATAAGATTAGGCAAAGAGTATAATAGAATATACTAAAAAGGCTCAAAATTAAGCCTCTTCAGTAACAGTTTCTTCCTCTTTATATAAAATTCTTCCACAATGAGGACAGTTGATAATCTCTTCCGATTTAATTACTTCCGAATAAGTTTTGTCATTAATTTTCATAAAGCATCCATAACATGCTTGGTCTTTTACAGGAACAACAGCTGAGTCTTTTGCCCATCTTCTAATTTTTTCATAGAATGTTAAAATTTTATTATCAAATTTTTCTAATAATTCACTTCTTTTTTGATAAACTTCATTTCTTTCTTGATTAATTGCGTCAATTGTATTATCAACAGCAACTTGAATCTCTTTAATTGATTCTTCTTCTTCAGCTAATTTAACTTGTAACTCTTTTAACTCTTCTTCTTTTGCTGATGCGATTTCATCAAGTCTAATAATCTCTTCATTTGCAAATGAGATTTGCTCTTTTGCAATCTCTTCTTCAAGTTGTAATGCTTTTAACTCTTTTTCATTTTGAACTTGATTACTTTTTTTAGAGATATCATCTAATTTTGTTTTTAATTCTGCTAAATGGATGTTATTTTTCGTTCTTTTTGATTTTACATCATCAATTTGTGCATAAGTATTATTGATTTGCCCTTTAATAGACTCTGCTATTTCAACAAATGTAGATAATTTTGATTTTTCATTCTCAATTTTTGGTTCAAACATGCTAATTGAACTATCAAATTTTGATAACTTAACTAAATCTTGTAGATATTTATTCAACCGTTTCTCCTTGTATACAAAACTTAAATGGATTTTTTGAAGCTGTTATTATAGCTTTTAATTTATTTTTTTTCAAATATTCTTCAAGTAAGCCCATCACTAAGGCACTAAAGTGTTTTTCACTTTCATAGTGTCTTATATCAATTAGGGAAATACCTCTAGCTTTTGCTTCCATAGCATCATGATATTTTATATCACCTGTTAAAAAACAATCTGCTTTTACTTCCTCAATCATAGACATACCTGCACCAGTAACTAATGCAACTTTTTTTACCTCATCTGAACATTTAACATATTTTAAATATTCTAAATCAAGTTTAGATGCAATTTTATTTGCAAAGTTTGCAAATGTATCATTCACATTTGCATAACAAATATACCCTTCTGACTCTATAACATCTAAAGATAATATCTCTTGTGCCACATATTTGTTTAGATGTGTTGTATCAATATTTGTATGCATTGCAATAAGTGCAATGTTTTTTTGAATCAATATTTTCAATAATTTTGTGCTATATGAATCAAAATTAACTTTTTTTAGAGGTGAAAAGATCAATGGATGATGAGTAATAACCAAAGAGTTTTCTTCAATATTTTCTAATATCTCTTCATCCAAATCAATTGAAATATAAACTCTTTGTATCTCATCATCTAAACTTCCAACTAGAAGTCCAGAATTATCCCACTTCTCTTGTAATTCAAAAGGAGAAAGTGAATCTAAAAAGTTATAAATTTCTTTTAATTTCAAAACTATATTCTTCCGATTCTTTTTAATCTATCTTGCTCTTGTTCTTTATAAAGAACAGCACATCCTTGAGCTAATTCTCGTACTTTTAAGATATAGTTTTGTCTTTCTGTTACTGAGATAGCTTTTCTTGCATCAAGTGTATTAAAAGTATGAGAAGCTAACATACATTGATCATACGCTGGAAGAGGAAGACCTTTTTCTAAACAAACTTTACACTCGTTGAAGGCATCATCAAAATGTTTAAAAAGCATCTCAGTATTTGCTACTTCAAAGTTATAAGTTGAAAACTCATATTCACTCTCTTTGTGAACATCTGCATAAGTTGTTTTTCCATGAGCATTTTCATTCCATACAATATCAAATACAGAATCAACCCCTTGAAGATACATTGCAAGTCTTTCAGTACCATAAGTGATTTCAACAGCAACTGGATCACAAGGAAGACCTCCAACTTGTTGGAAATATGTAAACTGTGTTACTTCCATACCATCAAGCCAAACTTCCCATCCAAGTCCCCATGCTCCAAGAGTGGGTGATTCCCAGTTATCTTCTACAAATCTAATATCATGCTTACTTAAATCTAAACCTAAAAACTCTAAAGATTGTAAATATAAATCTTGTATATTATCTGGGCTTGGTTTAATTAAAACTTGAAATTGATAATATGCCCCTAATCTATTTGGATTTTCTCCATATCTTCCATCAGTTGGTCTTCTACTTGGTGCTACATATGCAGTTGACCAAGGAGTTGAATCTAAACTTCTTAAAAGTGTTGCAGGGTGAAATGTTCCAGCTCCTGCTGGAATATCATAAGGTTGTACAATATTACACCCTTGTTGTGCCCAAAATTGTTGTAATTTTAATAGAATTTCAGAAAATGTTACCATCTATTTTATCCCTAATGCTTTATTTATTTTATTTTTATCAAAACCACAAATCCATTGATCCTCTACTAAAACTACAGGTGCTCCAGTACATCCATGTTTCTTACAATCATTTAAAGCTTTTTTGTTTGTGGAAAGATCTATAATATTAAATCTAATCTTTTTTTCTTTTAAATAAGCTTTTGCAGTGTCACACCATTTGCATTTTGGTAATACAAATAGTGCAACTCGTTTCATTATAGAATTACTTCAATCTCAGCTGAATCAGACTCAACTTTTTTAGATTGAACTACTCTATCCTCTTTTAGTTTTATTGCTAATTCTTTATCTGCAATAGATAAAATTTGCATTGCAAAATATGCTGCATTTACTGCTCCACTTCGTCCTAGTGCAACAGTACCAACAGGCATTCCTGCAGGCATTTGAACAGTTGAAAGCATAGCATCCATACCATCCATTGCTCCACCTTTCATAGGAACTCCAATAACTGGTTTAGTTGTAGTTGCAGCAACAGCTCCAGCAAGATGAGCAGCCATACCAGCAGCAGCTATAAATGCAACAGCACCTTTTTCTTCCGCTGCTTTTATATAAGTTTTAGTTCTTTCTGGACTTCTATGTGCAGAAGAGATAACAAGTTCATATTTAACATCAAATTTTTCTAATGTATCAGCGCAGTGTTTCATGATTTCGTAATCAGATTTACTACCCATTAAGATTGAAACAAAATTCATTTTATCCCCTAATTATATTTTATAAAATAGTGCGATTATATCAAAAAGTTTCTAACAGTTTAATAATCTTTGAAACTTTTAACTCTTTCCAACCTGTAAATCGGTATAAAATTAAAGATTCATTTTCAAAAATAAAATTACTTAAATTCTTGGTTTTATCATCTATATAGATAATTTTACTTAACGGATAACTTGCTATCGTCTCTTTTTTAGTAACACTTGTAAATAACACAATTGTTGGGATAAAAAAAGCATCTGCAATATGATAAGTTGCAGTATTTACTGTAATTATTTTATTCATATTTGAAACAATATATGAATAATCTAAAAAACTTTTTGATTGCTCACTCAAATCTACAAATCTATCATCATCCATTGAAGAATCTAGTTTTAAAATTGAAACAATTATATAGTCAGGTAGCTTTATCAAAAGCTTTTTTAAAAGTTTTGCAGCTGCATCTTTGGGTATTGATTTATCTATATTTGCAGAGTATGGATGGAAAAGTAAAAGTTTACCTCTTAACTTTAATTTTTTAAGAGTTTCTTCTAAATTACTTTGTGGTTTATACATAGATAAATTTATTTGATTATATTTTAAACTATCATCGATTTTTTTATAATCTATACCAAATTTATAAAGCCAAGCATCAACTAACTTTAAATTTTTAAAATAACTTCTATTAGTCACAGAACTTGCATCAATGAAAAAATCGTATTGACAAAACTCTTTTACATCTATAGATAAACCACTAACTTTATTTATAAATGATTGATTAACAAAAATCATTTTATCACGGGTATAATACTTATTTTCAGAAGCATTTAAATAGATATCTATTTTTACACTTTTAAATTTTTTCTTTAATTTTTCATGTAAAATTCTAAGTGCAGTACAAGCACAAATCATTTCAGAAATTGAGTTTCCCAAACTACCTAAAATTATCAGAGAAATATCTTGTTTTAATACCCCAAAAAATTGTTTTTCTATATCTACCCTATTTTCATTTAAATATACAGAGTTTATCTCTTTATCTTCTGATATTCTATGTAGTTTTTTATACTCAAAATCCAATCTCTGTTTGATTGAGTGTTCATTAATATTTGAGATACCTAACTCTTTTGGAAATTGACTTAGGTATCTTATTTTAGTTTCATCTAATACTCTAGTTTTATATTTTTCTCCAACATTTTTGAAAACTCTTTTTAGGTTTTCAAAGTCTTCATATGTAGTTATATAAACTGTTTCATTAAAAAAATTTGAAGGGTTTTTAAGTTTTTCATATTTTATTAAAGTTCCATCTGTAGTTTTAATATTTATATTTTCAGTCGATCTAAATACTACCATTATTAATTACTACAACTCTCCTCTTCATCATTTTCAATCCTTAGCATAGTAAGGTATGGTAATTTTCCTGGAAGTTTTATTTTATTTGTATTTCCACTATGTACTGATTCTAACTCTTTATTAGTTTCAGTTAATATCTTTTTAAAAGTAATATAATATTTTCCATCTTCTTTTTTATAAATTGAACCAATTTCATTGTCAACTTCTTCTATCATAGAGTTCAAAGGTGCAAAGATTTCAGTTTCTTCATTTGGATAAGTTTTATATTTACATAAAAAATGTTCTTCATCTTCTGTTACAAGACCACTTACTTCAAAACTTCCTTTACTTAAAGCATACTCATGATTTTGTGTATCATTTTTCTCAAAAGGTCTATGAATCAAATATGCATCTGTAAAACCTCTATTTTTAGTAGTTGCTAACTCTTCTTGATATTTTTGTGCTTCAAACTTATGTGAATAAAAATCATCTATAGCTTGTCTATATGCATATGCTGTTACAGCTGCATAATATGGAGATTTTGTTCTTCCTTCTATCTTAACAGAATCTACTGCTCCTGATTCTAAAATCTCATCTAAATGTGAAGCCAAGTTCATATCTTTTGCATTAAAAATATATGTCCCAACACCTGGTTCTTCTTCTAGTCTAAATAGTGTACTATGATCTTCATTTGCTGCATACAAAGTGTATTGAAATCTACAATCATTTGCACAACTTCCTCTGTTTGGAACTCTACCCATTTGAACAGCACTTACTAAACATCTACCACTGTATGCAAAACACATTGAACCATGTACAAAAATCTCTATCTCCATATCAGGAAGATGTTTTTTTATTTCAATTACATCTTTTAAGCTAATCTCACGTGCTGCAATAATTCTTCTAACACCCATATCATAATATACTTGTGCATCTAAATAGTTCATTACATTTGCTTGTGTTGAAAGATGAATAGGAATATTAGGAGCAAGTTCTCTACAAAGTTTTACAACCCCTGGTGCTGCAACTATCAAAGCATCGGGCTCAAGTTTTGCCATTTCTACAATATGTTTTTTTAATAAATCTATTTGTGAATTGAAAGGAAAACCATTTATAGTTGCATAAACTTTTTTACCCAAAGAGTGTGCATAATCAATCCCCTCTTTAAAAGTTTCATAAGTAAATTCTTTACCGCTTCTAATTCTTAAACTAAAGTGACTAACTCCTCCATATACTGCATCTGCACCATATTTAAAAGCTATTTTTAACTTTTCTAAATTACCAGCAGGACTTAGAAGTTCAACTTTATTATCCATTTTTACCTTTCAGTTACAATTTTGAAATTTGATATTATATCTAAAGTTTTTTAAATAAGATTTTGTTTGTTATTTTAATTAAAAATTTAAGAGTTTTACTTCCAAATCAAATTTTCTTTATTTTGATTTTATTTGTTATAATCTTTTATTATTAATCATGGAGTCAATTTTGAACCAAAATTCATTAGAGAATATAACTCTACTAATAGCAGAAGATTCTAATACAGATAGAAAAATATTAGTAAATACACTAAAAAAATATTTTAAAAATATTATAGAAGCTAGCAATGGTCTTGAAGCGTATGAATTTTATAATAAATATAGTAATGAAATTGATATTATTGTATCAGATATTATAATGCCTAAACTAGATGGTATTGAATTACTTAAAAGAATTAGACTAAGAGATTTAAATCTACCTTTTATTTTTACTACTGCTAAATTAGAGATAGATTCAATATTGGAAGCTATAAATTTAAATGCAAACTATTATATTATAAAACCTATCAAAATCCCTGATTTACTCCAAAAAATAGATTTATTATGTGAGAAACTATTTTTTCAAAAAAGACTCGAAGAGAAACAGAAAGAGATTGAAAACTATATTGAAGCAGTAGATAGTGTTGCTTTAATATTTAAAATGTTAGAAGATGGTCAAATTACATATATGAACAAATCTATGCAAGAGATTTCAGGTTACGATGAAAAAGATTTGCAAGAGTTAAATTTTAATAATATTATACATCCTAGTATTCCTAAAAAGATAATTGAAGATACTTGGTCATTATTAAGAGAAGACAAACTTTTTAAAGGTGATACAAAATTTTTATCTAAAAACCAAGAGACTTTTTATCTTAATAATACTGTATTTAAAATCAAATCATTTCAAAAAGATGAATATATCACAATAGCATTTTTAACAACTCAGGAGAATCTTAAAAAAAGAGATTTTCATAGAAAAGTCTTATTAAGTATTCAAGAAGCAAATAGAAAAGAAGCTGAATATAAATCAATCATAAAAGATTTACAAAAACAGTTAAATAATGAAAATAACTTTATTGCAAATTGTAGTTTACAACTTGAAAATGAAAAACAAAAAGCAATTGCAAAAGAGAGACAATTGACCCATTACGAATTACAGATGGAAAAAAACAATGAAAAAAATGAAAAGATATTAAACTCAAAAAATGAAGAGATTCAAAGTCATATTAAAAAATTAGAAATTGTAAAAAGAAAACATGATCTTCTTTTTGAAGAAAATCTTGAACTAAAAGAGGAAGTAAAAGGATTAAAAGAAAAATATTTATATTCACAAGAAGAGATTATCTCAAAAAACAAAAAGATTAATGACCTTATTGATCTAATTAATAACATAAAAAATAAATAACAAAGGGAGAGTTAAACTCCCCTTTTTATTTCAATTAAAAGCTTTCCCACTCATCATCATTTGTATGTTTAGGAGTTATCACTTTTTTTTCTTTTTCAATAACTACTTCTTTTTTGATAGTTTTTACACTATTGCTTACTTTTTTAAGCTCATCATTTTTAAGTTTAGATTCTACTACTTCACTACTTTTAAATGATTTACAGTGTTCAATTTTTAAAGTATCCATATTATCAAAAAGATTAGAAGTTGCAATCTCTAAATTTTGAGAAATCTCTTCAAGTTTATTATTAGATGCATTTGAAGCATTTTTTTCAATATATTCTTGAACTGATTTATGTACTTTTTCATGGTTCTCTTTCATAATAGACCAGTTTGATGTTTTTGTAAAAGATAAACCTTTATGTTCTTGTTCATTTATCCATTTACCAAAATCACACTCACTACAAGATTTTACACTCCAAGTTTTAAAAGTTCCAACATTTGCAAAATTTGTATTTTTGAAAATTATATGATCATTTTTTAATTTAGATATTTGAAATACTAAATCAATATCACAAATTTGAGATTTTTTCTCACCATTAAATTTTGCTCTATCTGCAATACTTAATAAATCTTTTGATAGATTTGTAACCTCATTAGCTAGATTTGAAATTTGAGTAGCAGATGAAGCGTTTACTTGGGTAGCTTGATCTAGTGAATTGATTACATCATTAATTTGAACAATACCTGTTTCTTGCTCTTTACTTGCAGTTGTTACATCTGAAATAAGTGCAATAGTTTCACTAATTTTAGTATTAAGTTCAGTATATCCGCCAATCATATTATCAGCAATTTGTTTACCTTCATTTGCCTTAGCCGTTGCTGCTTCAACTATATTTTTAATCTCTTTAGCTGCTTCTGCACTTCTTGAAGCTAGATTTCTAACCTCTTGTGCAACTACTGCAAATCCTTTTCCTGCTTCTCCAGCTGTTGCTGCTTCAACGGCTGCATTAAGTGATAAAATATTTGTTTGAAATGCTATTTGGTCAATTACAGTGATTGCATCATTTATAGATTGTACTTGTTGATCTATATCATCCATTGCATTTGTTGTTTTTAATGCTAACTGCTCACCATCTTTTGAAGCTTGATTTAAATCATTTGCCAAAATAGACATTCTATTTACTTTTTCAGCACTTGATTTAACAACAGAAGTTATCTCTTCAATAGCAGCAGCTGTTTCTTCTAAAGATGCTGCTTGTTCATTTGCAGATGATGATAATTTACTAGATGATGTAGATAATACATCGATATCTTTATTTAATTTTTCTCCTGTTAAAACAATCATAGATAAAAACTCTGATACAGTTGAACCTAACTGTTTACTACTTGTTAAAATTGATCCAATAATACCATTTGATGTAGTTCCTGATTGTGTAACTTTATAATCAAAGTCCGAATTACCATACTGTAAAAGTATGTTATTTATCTCTTCTAGTTTTTCATTTGTTGAATCAATCATTGAATTTATAGATGCTCTTAATTTTTGAATAATTGGATTATCAGAAGTTTTATCAACTTTATAAACATAAAAACCATTATTCACTTTTTGAATAATATTCTCAACCTCTTCTATAACAATAGCATCTTGTGCATAACCATCTTGTAACTTTTTAATATAGGCATTGAAACTATCAACAACTTTTCCAATCTCATCATTTGAAAGTTTTTTAATCTCTTTATTATCACCATTTCCAGATGATACTTCATTTATAGCTTCATCTAAATACTCTAAAGGATTGATAATCACTCTTTTAATTAAAAATGAATATACTAAATAAATAATTATAATAGAGATCAATGTAAAAACTGATATTTTTATAACTACGTCATCTATTTGTTCAGTTGTATGTTCTTGCATTTTCATAATATTTTCTTCAATATTATCTACATACTCTCCTGTTCCTATTATCCAATCCCAAGGTTCAAACTTTTGAACATATGATAGTTTTGGTTGTGGCTCTTTTTTCCCAGGTTTTTCCCACATATATTTTACAATTCCACCATCATTATTATTTGATGTGACTTTAACCATCTCTTTAAATAATGCTTTTCCATTAGGATCTTTTACATTAGATAAATCATTTCCATTTAACTTTGAATTTATAGGATGCATAATCATTTTAGGATATGAATCATTTATCCAAAAATATCCACTTTTTCCATATCCCATATTTTTTATAGTTGTTAAAGCCTCTTCTTTTAATGTAGAAGAAACATCTGAAACATATTCTCCTGTTCCTATTACCCAATTATAAGGTGCAAAAAGTTTAACATAAGATACTTTTGGTTGAGGCTCTTCAAAACCTGGTTTTGGCCAAACATAATCTACAAATCCCTCTCCATCTGTTTTTGCAACTTTTGCAAATTCAGTAAAGATTTGTTTTCCTGCTTTGTCTTTAAAATCACTTAAATCTTTTCCATTAAGTGCTGGTTTTATTGGATGCATTACAATAATGGCATCTACATCATTTATCCAAAAATAACCTGACTGTCCATATCTTGTACCCTCAACTATTGTTTTTAATCTATACTCTAATTGATCATCAGGTATTATCCCTTTTAACCTTTTATATTCAGATTCCAAAATAGAAAATATGAAACCTGTTTGTTTTTTTAATTCTTCTTGTACTTCTAACTTAACTTTATCTATCGCTGTTCTTTCATAATATGAATTAACTGTTTTCATAGCCAATGATATATAGTTTTTAAGCTCTGCTTCTTTTTTATTATAAGCTTCTGTTTTATACTCTTCAATATTCTGTTTTGAAAGTTTTTTTAAAGAATATATTGATTCTACTGCAATTGATATAGAAACAATTACTATTGCAACTAACGAAATTAATAGTAATTTCGCCTTTATTGATAAGTCCTTCATCCGATCATTCTCCTTATTATCTCCGCTTATATTTTATCACTTTGAGACATAAAAAGTCAAAGCAGATTTAATTGATGCAAATTCATAATATATTATTTCAATAAAGTATGTTAAAATGTAACTTTAATCTATGAGGGTTTATTTGATGTTAAATAAATTATTTAAAAAAACAACATATGAAGATGTTGTAACCGAACTAAAAAATACTACTTTTAATGAAGATAAAGTCAACTCAATGTTACAACATATCAATATAAATCATAAAAATAGTAATCAACAAAATTTTTTACATCTAACAATTCCTGATAATCTTATTGAGTCTGTAAAGTGTTTAATAAAAAATGGCATAAATATAAATGCTGCTGACACAACAGGTGAAACTCCTATAATGATTGCAGCAAAATATGGTTATACTGAAATTATAGATGAACTTTTAACTGCTGGGACAAATGTAAATTTTGAGAGTCAAAATGGTTATACAGCAATAGAGTTTGCAATACTAAATAATCATTTTAATATTTTTAAACAACTTAAACCTTATTTAAAAGATATAAATAGAAGAAATAGTCAAAACCATACACTATTACACCTAGCAATTCGTGCTCAAAATTTAAAAATCTTAGATGATTTATTAAATGATAATAATATTAATAAAACTACTGAAATTTTATTTTATAAATATACATTTACTAACTTTGAGATATTAGAAAAAGTCTTAAATTATTTTCCAGATCCCCATGTGGTTGACCCATATGGGAAAAATCTACTTTTTTATCTAGTTGAAAATGGAATTCAAAGTGAAGATCTATTTTTCTTTTTACTCAAATATGGATTAGATATCAATTGTATCGATATAGAAGGAAACAATCTACTAATTCATCTTATAAAATATATAATCAAAAGAAAAGATTACTATCTTGAACATAAAACAAAAGATAAAAGTAATGAACATCTTGAAATAAAAGAATTAATTGCTTTTATACCTATAATAATTGAAGAAAATATAGATGTTAATATTTGTAATAATAAAAATGAAACAGCTATCTCTCTTCCTGTTAAACATAAATGTGTTGATATTTTAACAGAACTTTTAGATTATGAAGTAAATATAGATGTGTTAAATAAACACAATGAAACAGCTTTAAATGAGATTATATTAAAAGGTGAAGAATACCTTGATATAATATCTATACTTCTTGATTATGGTGCAAATGCAAATATCAAAGATAAAAATGAAAAAACAGTTATTGAAAAACTTATTGATGCAATTTTAGCAATCAATAACAATAAAAAAATCAGAGGCTCACAAAAAAAAGAGATAGATTTTAATACAGATTATAAAACAATATTAACCTCAGTTTTAATAAATGCCGATGTTAACTTAACTTTACTAAACTCTATGGGAGAACCCTATTTTTTTGATGCAGTAAGATATAACAATTTAGAGTTGTGTAAACTTCTAATCAAATATGGCTCAGATATAAATCAAGCAGATATAAACAAAGAAAATATTATCTATAAATATATGGATGAAAATCAAAACTTTTCAACAGATAATGAACTTAGACTATATCATAGCACCCTACACTCAATTATTATGATGGGAGCTAATGTAAATGCAAAAGATTCATATGGTGGGATCACTTTACATAAAGCTATTTTAAATTGTGATCAAATTGCTATAAAACTTCTTATCCATTCTGGTGCTGATATAAATGCCATAGATAATAGAGGAAGAAATCTTATCCACAATGCTGTATGGAAAAATAATTTAAAAGTTTTTAAACAAGTATACCCTTATAATAGAAAACTATTAAATGAAGTGGATAAGTTTGGTGTATTACCAATAAACTATGCAGCTTTTCTAGGATACATAGACTTTGTAATTGAGTTTATTGAGCTAAATGCCCATGTAAATAATCCACATAAAAAAACTAAATATATATTAAATTTCTTAAAGAAATTTCATCCAAGTTTAAAAGAGTTAGTTGATAAAGCAAAAACAAAAAATGAAAAAACTAAAGTACAAATATTAGTGGATAATATGTTAAAAGAGTTTGACGTTATATAAACTCTTTTTTCTCCTCTAATAGATTCTTAGCAAAACTATAAGCATCATCTGTAATATTTTCACCACTTATCATTCTTGCTATTTCATTTACTCTTGAGTCTTTATCTAAAGCTTTTACACTTGAAACACCATCTTTTTTATCCACTAAAAAATGTTGATTAGCAGTTGATGTTAATTGAGGTTGATGAGAGATGGCAAAGATTTGATAAGAGTTAGAAAGTTTATCTAATACTTTTGCAATAGCAGAACTCTCTTTTCCACTTAAGTTTGCATCTATCTCATCTAAAAATAAAATTCCATTTTCTATGATATCAAACTCACTGATTGTTGTTAGTAATGCAAGTCTTAGTCTGTTGAACTCTCCACTACTGATTGTATCAAGATTAACCCCATTTAGTTCAAAGACAACTTCATCTATTCCACTTTTATCCAACTCTTTTTTAATCAAATTGATTTTTGCATTTGATAGATATAAATACTTTAAATAATAGTTTATTTTTTCTTCAACTATTTTTATGGCATCTTTTCTAAATAAGCTTATTTTTTCTACTTGTTTTTCTATTTTTGAACTTAATTCAACTAATTTTTTTTCTAATAAAGATTTTTCAAAAGAGATATTTTCATAAGAATCTAACTCTTCTTGTTTTTTGTCTTTATATTCCAAAGCTTCTTGAATAGAACCAAATCTTTTTTGTAAAGATGAAAGTTTTTCTATCCTGTCTAAAACAGTTTCTATATCTAACTCTTCCATCTCCATTAAAGAGTCATTAAACTTTTCAAAAATATTGTTTAACTCATTTATAGCATCATCGAAAAAAGTTCCATCTTCATCCAAATGTTCTAAAGCTGTTGTAACTGAAGAGGTATATGAAAAAAGTGGACTAGCTTTTTCAATAGCTTCTTGAATTTTTTCTTTTTTAGATAATCTTTTTTTTATCTCATTTAACTCTTCATACTCACCGATTTGAGGATTTATTGATTGTATCTTTTCAATCTCAAATTTGGCAAACTCTTTTAAATCTTCAAGCTTTGATTCATCATCATTTATCTTTTTTAATTCAGCTTTTACCTTTTGCAACTCTTGAAAATCTTTTATAAACTCCTCTTTTAGTGTTTTAAAAGTAGAAGATTCTTTTTGGCAAAGAGTATCAAGAAAATCTATAAGTTTATCACTGTCAAAATCGCTTGTATCTTTTAGATGAAGATGTTTGATTAGTTTTTTTGAAAACTGATTTAAGCTTTTTTTTGAAATAGTTTGAGCATTTAAAAAGTATCTTACTTTATCTTTTTTTATCTGCTTTACTACAATATCTTCATCTTTTTGTATATCATAAGCTTCATCTTCAATAGCTAAATTTGATAAGGTAACTTCCCCTAAACTTGCTTTGCTATCAGTTATTGCAAACAAAGAAAGAATTGTTTGCATCAACACAGATTTTCCAGCTCCACTAGGACCTGTAAATACTACTAAACCTTTTTTTAATTCTAAATCTACTTCACCAAAAGATAAAAAATCTTTTAAATATATTCTATTAATCATCTTTGATTAATTTCCCCATCTTAATTTATCATTTAATACTTTGAAAAAATCTCTTTTTGTTCTATGTATTAGTTTTGCTTTTTTTCTTGCAATTGTAACTTTAATAATATCATTGTTTTCTACTTCATATGTATCTTGACCATCAATTAAAACAACTGCACCTTGCTCATCTTTTATCTTAAACTCTATTTCAATATCTGCTGGCATCACTAAAGGTCTTTGTGTCAAACTATGTGGTGCAACAGGAGTGATAATAAATGCATCTGTCAAAGGATAAACAATTGGTCCACCAACAGATAGATTATATGCTGTAGAACCTGTAGGGGTTGAGATAATTACCCCATCACCATGATAAGTATTAAAAGAGCTTCCATCTATCTTTGCTTTTATTTTTATCATTGAAGATACAGTTTTTCTTGAGATAACAATATCATTAAATGCTACAAAACATTGATTGTTTACTTTGCACTCCACAAGCATTCTATTATCAATTCTATATTGGTCATTTTTCAAATCATTTAGAAAAGTTGGTAACTCTTCATATATGATATCTGTTAAAAAACCTAAAGTTCCCATATGTAAACCTAAAACTGGCAAACCAAACTCAAAAGAGTTTCTCACAACAGACAATAAAGTACCATCTCCACCTATTGATACTAAAAAATCCACCTCTTTACAAAGCTCTTTTAATAACAAACCTTCTTCATCTATCATCTTGGCACTATTTTTTTCTAATAATACTTCTATACCTGAAGATTCAAAACAATTTTTAATATTTGTAAAATCTTTTTTTATCTCAGGAGAATCTGGTCTTAATATAATTCCAGCTTTTTTACAATTTTTTAATCTTTCATTAGTTGTTGTTAATTTCAATGTTCAACCTATCTATTCTATTATTTTCCCATTTTTTATAGCAGTTAAAATATCTCTATTATTATAACTTTCAAATCTTCTCATATTTGTAATTACTTTTGAAACATAGGGTTTATTTTTTTTCAAATCATAAGGTAAGTTTTCTATCACTTCTAATGTTTTATTTGATGTTTCAAATGCTCCATAAAATACTCTATAGTAATTGTTTTGTGATCCTAAAGAGTACGCAACTATGTCTGAGTTTAAATTGTTTTTTTCTAAAAACTCCCCTAAGTTTATATCATTTTTGTGAAATGTAATCAATGTAATTGTATATAAATTTGACTCTTTATCTAAAAAAGCATCTTTTAATTTATTTTCACCATTTACATATAAAAAATCATTTTCTTGAGAAACAACATTGCTCTCCTTTTCTACGACTTTTTCTACAACTTTTTCTTCATCTTTTTTCTCTTGGATAAGATCTTCATGATATTGTTTATAAAGTTCTTGATGTTCTTTTATATTTGTTACTTTTATATTGTTTTTAAAACCCAAATTGTTTAATTCATCTGCTTTTTCTTGAGCTTGACTTTTTGTTTCAAAAGCACCATAAACAATCTTAGCAAACTCTTTCTCTTTTCCATATTTATATGCTAAAGCATTATTTGAGATATTGTATTGAATTATCACTTTGTCTAAAGGGATATCTTCAACTTTAATCTCCCCTAAGTCTATAGTATAAAATGAGCTATCTTCATTTAAAAATACTTCATTTACTATATTAAAACCTCCTTCAGGTTCTACAAAATATATATCTTTATTTTTTGAATGTTTTAATAATTCATCTTTTATAAATTTAACTTTTTTCTCTATAGGCGTTTTTTCTTTTTCTATTTTTGGTTCTTTTTTAACTATTTTTTCTTTTTTTATTTCCTCTTCTACTTTTAAAACTCTTTTTGTAACAGGAGGTTCTATTTTTTTAATAATCTTAATATCTTTTTTAATATCAGGTTTATTTTCAACAATTTCAGGCTCATCATTTTTTTTATTTTCATCAAATTTTACTACAGAGTTATTCTCTTCTATATCATTATATTTTTGATAAAAGTGTTGCATAGTAGTAACTTTTTGAACAAAAGGAGAATTGTCTTTTAATTTTTTACTTAATTGTTTTATAGCCTCTTGAGCTTCATCATATGAATTATACAATCCATACACTACTCTAACACCATTTTTATCTTTTCCATATAAATGTGCAACTGCTTTATCTGAAATATCATTGTATTTAAAAAACTTTTGAATATTATTTTCATTTGTAAAATTAAAACTTGCAAGAGAGATTGAATAATACTTCGAACTTTTTTTTAGTAGTTCTTCTTTTAATTCTTTTGAATCTTCCGAATCAGGTACTATTATTGATGTGGATTTTGTATTATTTACAGTGATTTTTTTTATATTATAATTTTTATTATAAATTTTTTGGTGTCTGCTAATTTTTGAATGAAAAGGTTTAAATCTAAATAAAGCATCAGGTAAATCTTTTATAGCTTTTTTAGCTTCTATATAGTTTGGATAAACTCCTGATAATACTCTATAAAACTCTTTATTAGTTCCATATTTGTATGCAATTGCATTTGTCAATTTATATCTTCTAAAAAACTCAATGGGATCATCTGTTTTTTCTAATTTAGACAAAACTAGAGTATAAAAATCACTATTTGGTTTTAGAAACTCATCTTTTAACATAATTTGCTTTGAACTTAAATCTTCAACATAAACTATATCTTTTGGTGTTTGTGCATTTAAGAAACCAACTATAAAAAACAAATAAATTATTAATCTAGAATACACCATATAATCCTTTTCATAGTAGTATAAGATTTTATCTAAAAATAATTTAAGAAAGGATTTAAATAAAAAAAGCCCCAGTATATAAAATACTGAGGCTTTAAGAGATAATTTAGTTAATCTAAATATTAACCATTTCTCTTTTTGATGATTTCTTCAGAAACGTTTCTAGGAACTTCCATATATGAATCAAATAACATAGAATATGTTGCTCTACCTTGAGACATAGATCTTAAGTCTGTAGAGTAACCAAACATTTCAGATAATGGAATCATTGCAGTAACTAATTTAACACCAGCTCTGTCATCCATAGATTGAACTTGTCCTCTTCTTTTGTTACAATCCCCAATAACATCTCCCATATAATCTTCAGGAGTTTCAATTTCAACTTTCATAATTGGTTCAAGAATAACTGCACCAGCTGCTGCACTTCTACAAGCTTGTTTGAAACCCATAGATGCTGCAAGTTTAAACGCCATCTCAGATGAGTCAACGTCGTGGTAAGAACCATCGTATAATGTAACTTCGATATCAACCATTGGATATCCAGCTAAAATACCACCAGCCATTGCTTCAGAACAACCTTTTTCAACTGCAGGAATATACTCTTTTGGTACAACCCCACCTTTAATATCATTGTTGAATTTAAAGTTTGGTTCACTTCCAGAAGGTAATGGTTTAATCTCTAAATAAACGTGACCATATTGACCTTTACCACCAGATTGTTTAGCATATTTGTACTCTTGGTTAACTGCATTTCTAATAGTTTCTCTATATGCAACTTGTGGAGCACCAACTTCTGCTTCAACTTTAAATTCTCTTTTCATTCTGTCTACAAGAATTTCAAGGTGTAACTCACCCATTCCTGAGATAATAGTTTGTCCAGATTCTTCATCTGTATTTACTCTAAATGATGGATCTTCTTCAGCAAGTTTTCCTAAAGCGATACCCATTTTTTCTTGGTCAGCTTTAGTTTTTGGCTCAACTGCAACAGAGATAACTGGATCCGGGAAATCCATTCTTTCTAAGATTACTGGATCTTTTTCAGATGCTAAAGTATCACCTGTAATTGTAGATTTAAGACCTACAACTGCACCGATTTCACCAGCATATAACTCTTTACACTCTTCTCTATTGTTAGCATGCATTTTAAGAAGTCTTCCGATTCTCTCTTTTTTCATTTTTGTAGAGTTCATTACGTAAGTACCAGATTCTAAAATACCTCTATAAACTCTTGTAAATGTTAATTGTCCAACAAATGGGTCAGTCATAATTTTAAATGCTAACGCAGCAACTTCACCTTCATCAGAAGAAGGAACAATTACAGGTTCACCATCTTGAGTTTCACCTTTAATATCAGCAACTTCAGTTGGAGCTGGTAAATATAATGCAACAGCATCAAGTAAAGTTTGAACACCTTTGTTTTTAAATGCTGTACCACAAGTCATTGGAGTAATCTCCATAGCTAAACATCTTGCTTTTAAACCTGCAATAATTTCATCTTCAGATAAATCACCCTCTTCAAGGTATTTTTCCATTAATTCTTCAGATGATTCAGCAGCTGCTTCAACCATTTTTTCTCTGTATTCTGCAGCTTTGTCTTCCATATCAGCTGGGATATCTTCTACGTGATAGTTAGAACCCATAGCAGCATCTTCATCCCAAACGATAGCTTTCATTTGAACTAAATCAACGATACCTTTGAAGTTTTCTTCTGAACCGATTGGTAATTGTACAGGAACAGGATTAGCTTGTAATCTTTCAGAAACTTGTTTTTCAACGTTGTAGAAATCTGCACCAGTTCTATCCATTTTGTTAACAAAAATCATTCTTGGTACTCTATATTTGTTTGCTTGTCTCCAAACAGTTTCAGATTGTGGTTGAACCCCACCTACTGAACAAAATACAGCAACAGCACCATCAAGAACCCTCATAGATCTCTCAACTTCAATAGTAAAGTCAACGTGACCCGGAGTGTCGATTATGTTAATTTGTAGTTGTTTTTTAGTTTTTGGGTGTGGCCAATGACAAGTAGTCGCAGCAGAAGTAATTGTAATACCTCTTTCTTGCTCTTGCTCCATCCAGTCCATAGTAGCTGCACCTTCATGAACCTCACCAATTTTGTGAGATACACCAGTATAGAATAAAATTCTTTCTGTAGTTGTTGTTTTTCCTGCATCAATGTGAGCAGCAATACCAATATTTCTAACCTCTGAAAGTGGTGTTTTTCTTGCCATTTTAGTTGTTCCCTATTACCATCTATAGTGAGCAAATGCTTTATTAGCTTCTGCCATTCTATGCATATCTTCTTTCTTCTTGAAAGAAGCTCCTCTTTCGTTTGCAGCTTCGAATAATTCGTTAGCTAATCTTTCTACCATAGTTCTTTCGTTTCTTTTTCTAGATGCATCAACTAGCCATCTTAAAGCTAAAGTTTGTCTTCTAACTGCTCTAACTTCTACTGGAACTTGGTAAGTTGCTCCACCAACTCTTCTAGATTTTACTTCTAAAAGTGGTTTAACATTTTCAATTGCTTTTTCAAATAAATCGATACCAGCTTCTTCACCTCTAGCATCTAAATTTGCAATTGCACCATACATAATTTTTTGTGCTGCTGATTTTTTACCATCTAGCATAATTGTGTTAATAAATTTTGTGATCACTTTGCTATTGTAGATAGGATCAGCCATAATTTCTCTAACTGGAGCTTTTCTTCTTCTCATTCTCTTATCCTTCTACTTATTTCTTAGGTCTTTTTGCACCGTATTTAGATCTTGCAACAGTTCTGTTTGCAACACCAGCAGTATCTAAAGCACCTCTAACGATGTGATACTTAACCCCAGGTAAATCCTTAACTCTTCCCCCTCTAACTAATACGATAGAGTGTTCTTGTAAGTTGTGACCCTCACCACCGATATATGAGATAACCTCAAAACCTGTAGTTAATCTAACTTTAGCTACTTTTCTTAAAGCCGAGTTAGGTTTTTTAGGAGTTGTTGTATATACTCTTGTACATACTCCTCTTCTTTGTGGACATTTTGCTAATGCTGGTGATTTAGATTTTTTAATCACCTTTTTTCGCTCTTTTCTAACAAGCTGATTAATAGTTGGCATGTTTTCCCTTTTTTAATTTTATAGAGAGTCTAGTGTAAATCAAAATGAATCATTTAGATTCTCTATGTATTGGTTTGAGCTTTTAAGCTGCTCAGGCTTCTCGTTACGTCACAATGACGCCATGACATATGAAAAGTTTCATAATCAAAACGATACTACCATTCTAGAGAAACGTTGAGTTGTTTTCTAAAAAAGTTTTGGATTATACTTAAGTATAACTTAAAAATGCCTTATGATTATAAGTTTAGAAACTCTCACTTGCTTCTTAAGAAAAGCGAAATGAGATTATAGTTTTTTTGTGTTTCGGATGGGTTACAAAGTTTTTATTTATTCAAATATTAATTTATATACTCCAACTTTAATAAAAATTTCTTTTAATACAAATTTTTCATATCCATTTAAAAATTTATTTAGTTGACTATAATCTTTTATTATTATTTTTGGTATGATAAAAGATTTTCTTTTGTGAATTGTTTCATATGCATAACGAATAAACATCTCTAACAATATTTCTTTTTCTATATCTTTATCAATATTTTCTAATTCAAATAAATTTATTTTTATTGAATTATCTTCTATTATTGTATCTAAGTCACTCACACCAGTAATTTTATTCTTATCATTTGATAAGTAAATAATCGGTTTAAATACAAATTGTTTATTTACTGTTTCAAATATCCATTCATTTTCTCTTATTGTTATAATTATAGTATGTGAAAATATAGAAATTATCCAATCAAACATTAATACTCCTATTTATAAAAATATAAATAAAGATTATAATATATTTTATTTGAATCTTTATAGTACCTCCAAGAAGCTCATATTTACAAACTTTTTACATTAATTGAATATTGCAACAAATTAAATAAAATAGTATCAAAAAATGCAAAGGTCATTATCCCCTCTCCCGCATTTGAAAAACCGAATGTTTATTTATTATTTTGGATGTCAATCCTATATTTTATAAAAACATGAGGATAAGATATTAAATATTTTAATAATCTAAACCAGTTACAATTAGTGTCAGTTCATCTTTTCTTTTCATTGAAAATAAATCCCTTCTTTAAGCCACATCCCAATAAAATATCAAAATGACAACTAACATTTTAATCTATTATTTTCTTGTTATAAACACACTAAGTTTTCTAATCTTTGGCTTTGATAAATATAAAGCGATAAAATCAAAACAAAGAATAAGTGAAAAGAGCTTACATACAATCTCTTTTTTGGGTGGTTTTATAGGTGGTATTTTTGCTATGTCTTTCTTTAGACACAAAATAAAAAAATTAAAGTTTATATTAATCGAAATAAGCATTCTTATATTTTGGATTACCATTTTTTATTTTTATATAAACAATGAGATATAAGCTTGATTGTTTTAATTATTTAAACCTACACAATTTGTTACCAATTTATTTCTTTCTTTTTAATTTGAAAATCTAACATATTGTAATCCAGAAAAGTTATACTACTTTTAAGCAATTTCATATACAATTGCGAAAAATTAATTTAAGGCAACAAATGAAAATCTTAAATCATAAAACTCTAGGTTCAGGAGATAAAAAAGTTTTATTTTTACATGAACTTATGGGAGATTGTAGAAACTATGAACCTTGTTTACCATACCTTGATACTACAAATTTTACTTACTATTTTATTGATTTAAGAGGTTATGGTTTATCAAAAGATATTATAGGAGAGTATACTTGTGAAGAAGCAGCAAATGATATAAAAAATTTGATTACTCATTTAGCTTTAGATGAAATTTATTTAGTAGCTCACTCTATGTCAACTATGATAGCTCAAAAAATTGCTTTGATTGATAAAAGAGTAAAAAAACTGATTTTAATAACTCCTATTTCAGCAGCTGGTATAAAGATGGAACAAAAAGCAAAAGAAAAAATGCTTGATGAACTAAAACAAAATGATGGAAAAATAGAAGAGATAGTAAATAATTCTAGTAAAAGATACAATCAAACTTGGAAAGAGTATAGAATAGATATGGCTTATACCTCATCAACTCTTGAAGCAAGAGTTGGTTATATGTCTATGTATCTAAATACTGACTTTTTAGAGGAGGCTGAAGAAAATATAAATATACCTATAAAAATCCTTGTAGGTAAACATGATTTTCCTGTTTTTGCAAAAGCAAATATTCAAAAGATATTTTCTACTTACAAAGATATACATATTGAAGAGTGTCAAGAGTGTGGTCATTATCCAATGATAGAAACTCCAGTATATTTTGCAACACAAATAGAAAAATTCATTAATTAGCTATTTCATCATAATACTTTACTTTAAGTTAGTAATAAACTTTTTTTACTAAAATTCAAAAATAATAAATTAAATAAAGAATTATGATGACAAAACAACTTTTTCCTTTAGCTCTTGGTGGTCTTGCCATTGGTACAACTGAGTTTGTGATAATGGGTTTACTACCAGATATTGCAAATGATATAAATATCACGATTCCAGTAGCTGGACATCTAATATCTGCTTATGCTTTTGGAGTAGTTATAGGCTCTCCTATATTAGTTGCTTTAAGTGCTAAGTTTTCACCTAAACATATACTTATAGCTTTGATGGTTATATTTACAATCTTTAACTTTTTATCTACAATTGCACCTGATTATTACACTCTTATGATATCAAGATTTTTAAGTGGGCTTCCCCATGGTGCTTTTTTTGGAGTGGGAACTGTAGTTGCTTCTAAATTAGCAAAAGAGGGAAAATCTGCACAAGCTATAGCTTCTATGTTTACAGGGCTTACTATTGCAAATCTTGCTATGGTACCTTTTGTCACTTTTATAGGGCATCATTTTCATTGGAGATATGCTTTTGGAATTGTTTCTTTAATTGGTATAACTACTATAATCTTTTTATATTATCTTCTTCCAAAACAAAAATCTCTAAGAACTGTTACCTTCAAAGAAGAATTAGAGTTTTTTAAGACGATTAAAGCTTGGCATATTTTAACTATTGTATCTATTGGTTTTGGTGGATTATTTGCTTGGTTTAGTTATATAGCTCCTTTATTAATCCACGAAGCAAATTTTGATCCAGCCTCAATCTCATATCTTATGATTGTTGCAGGTGCAGGTATGGTTGTAGGAAATATTTTAGGTGGAGTTTTAGCAGATAAAAAAAATCCTGTAAAAGTTTCCATTTTACTTTTATCCCTAATGGTGACAGCTTTAGTTTTTGTTTTTTTATTTTCAGAATCAAAAATTATATCTATAATTTTAACTTTTATATGTGGAGCTTTAGCTATGTCTATTAGTTCACCTATAAATATGATTATGTTAAAAAGTGCAAAACATTCAGAGATGTTAGCAGCTGCTTTTATCCAATCAGCTTTTAATGTCTCAAATACTCTTGGTGCATTATTTGGAGGTATCCCTTTGGTATTTGGATTATCTTACAATTATCCATCTTTGGTAGGGGCATTTATGGCATTGTTTGGGGTGGTTCTTTGTATACTTTTTCTAAAAAAGTATACATAAGATTGTTTAAGAGATTAAGGCTTTTAAACTTTTTACTGTAAAAAGTTTTAGTCCTTCCCCTTTTTCATTTTTTAGTTCATTTGTAAAACCACTTTTTGAGAAAAGAACTACATAGTCTGGAACTATTTCTAGCTCTTCACAAAGCTCTTTTAGTCTATTTATCTCAGCTGATTTTAGTTTTTTATTTGTATATTTACAACTTCCAATTATGATTTTTCCGTTCATTGTTTGAGCTAATAAATCAATTTCAGATTTTTCATCCCAATATCTTCCTATCTCATCAATCTCATCATCACTAAAAACCTCTTTTATATATTCATGACATAGTTGTTCAAAAACTAAATCCATAAACTCATTTTGGTAGTTATTGAATCTTTCAAATGATTCATCATATTCTCCCCTTTTTACCCCTCTATATACAGGAGAAACAAAGGCAAACCAAAATCTTAAAAATGGTGTTGTAAAAAGAAGTTTATCAGCAGACTCATTCTCTTCAAATTGATTTGTTAGATGGTCCATAGAAGTTTCAGTTTTTATTATCTCTAACTCTTCTAATTCATAGATTAACTGCATCCCTTCATTATATTCTAAATCTGCTCTTTTAAAACTAGAATTTGTTCTTCTATCACCTAAAGCTATTGCTGTTAGAAGTTTATGGTATGGGGCATTGTTATTTGTAATCTTACTTATCTTTTCTTGAATAGTTTCATATTGGTCTAAAATATGTCTTATAACTAAACTTCTTAGGGGTTTTCCCATATCAAGTTTTACTTCAAGTCCACCAAATACAGCAAAATAATTTACTGCTGTTTCCATATCTTTGGGATTATTTACCTTGCAAAAGTTTTGAAACTGCTCTAAAAGAGTCTTATCTATTTGTATTATGATTAATCCTTTTTTATATACTTTTGTAAAAAGTTATTTAATTGATTTGCAAACTTTTGAGAATCTTTTTCACTAAAAGGCGCAGGTCCTTTTGTAATCTCACCACTATCTCTTAACTCTTGCATCAAGTTTCTCATGGCTAAATACTCTTTGATATTATCTTTAGTATAAAGCTCTCCCCTATGATCAATAGCATGGGCATCTTTTTCTAAAACTCTTGCTGCCAAAGGTATATCAGCAGTTATTACTAAATCATTTGCACAAACTTCATCAACGATTTTATTATCAGCTTCATCCATACCTTCACTAACAATTCTATACTCTATTAATTCAGATTTTCCAATATCGATTTTTTTATTTGCTATTACAATTGTATCTAAATTTACTCGCAATATTGCTCTATATATAATAGGCTTCAAAAGATTAGGGAAAGCATCCCCATCAATGAAAAGTTTCATGATAATATCTCTTGAACCCTTCCAACTTCTCCTGAAGTGAGTCTTACTTTTATACCATATGGATGTGTAGGAGAATTTGTAAGAATATCTTTTACTACTCCTTGGGTTAGTTTTCCTGTTCTTTGGTCTTGTTTTAAAACTATATTGACTTTAAGTCCTTGTTTTATATTGAACCTTTTTCTATGCATTGTAGTTTAGTGCCTTTTTAGCTTCATCAAGATGATAAAAAAATACAATCTTATACAAAAAAGATACTTTTGTTTTTTTCTCTTGTGATGCATCTAAAATAGGAAGTTCAAAAGTTTGAGCATTTTCTTTAGATTCAAAAGTTATAGTTACATTTTTTAATGTTTTCATCATATTCATAGTATTTTTATACTCTTTTGGTTCTATGCCATCTAACATATCACCAGTTTTTTCTTCCCTTCTAATTGCATCATAAAGGGTAGAAAAAGTATCTTTAAAAATAGACTTACTTAATATAATTTTTACTTTTGAAGTATGAAAAATTCCACTTTTATTTAAAATCGGATTAGGCTTTTGTGCTCTTATCTCTTCAATCATAGTTAAAAAAGAGTTTTTACCTCCAAAGAGATTTGCAAAGTTTATTATCTCTTCATGTAATTGTTGTTTTACTTCAACATCTAATTTATTGAAATTCATTTATTCCTCTATTATATTGTAATTGTTTTAGTTATCTTAGCATTTTTAGTATTTAAAAGATAGATTATAAATAGTAATATTAAAAAGATTTGGAATTATATAATTAAAATCTTAAAACTTCTCAAGATTTAAAAGTAGACTCTCTTTTATTTTTTCAGCCCAAACTTCATAAGCTTTTAAATTTAGATGTAAACCATCTGTTGTGTAAAGCTCTTTTAAAAGATTATCTTCACATAAATATGGATTTATATCAAAAAATATCAATTGTTTATTTTTACAATACTCTTCTAACATAAGATTAAATTCTAGTATTTTTTTATTTACTGCTTTCATTTGAGTAAGAAGTATAGCTTGAATTATCAGTTTTATATTTGTTTTTTCTAACTTTTCTAATATCTTTGTATAATTTTGGAAAATTTCAACTAAAGGAATTGAACAACAAAGGTCATTTACACCTACCATCAAAAATAGTATTTTTTCTTCTAGGTTTATTACACTATCTATTCTATTTAGAATACCTTTTGTAGTATCTCCATCAATTCCTAGATTTACAATACAATCTTCTTTTTCAAGTAAGTTCTTCCAATCACCTCTTGCGGTGAGGAAATCACCCAACATAACTATTTGGATATTTTTTTTCATAAAACTCTTAAAAAGTAATCTTCAAAAGAGGAAGGTATTTATTTACCCTCAAACTCTTTTTCATCTGCTTGTTGAACAACTTTTTCTGCTATTTCATTTACTTCACTAGCAACTTTGTTTGCTTCACTAGCTGCTGCTGCATTTTGTTGTGTTACTCTATCTAATCTATTAACTGTATCGTTGATTTGCTCCATAGCAGAGAATTGTTCTTTTGAAGATGTAGATACATCGTTTATTAGTTCAAGTGTATTATGGATGTTTTGATTTAATTTATCATAACCTTCAATCATCTCATTTGAAATAGCTTTACCACCATTTGCTTTTTGTGTAGCACTTTCAACTAAATCTTTTATCTCTTTTGCTGCTTCTGCTGAACGAGCTGCAAGATTTCTAACCTCTTGAGCAACAACGGCAAACCCTTTACCTGCTTCACCAGCTGTTGCAGCTTCAACTGCAGCATTTAGTGAAAGGATATTTGTTTGGAATGCTATTTGGTCAATTACTGTAATAGAATCTGCAATTGCTTGTGTTTGTTCATTTATCTCATCCATTGATGAAGCTGTTCTAGAAGCCAAATCTTGACCAATAGATACTGAACTTGATACCTCATTTGCATATGATGTCATTTTTGCAATATTTTGAGAACTATTTTGCATATTTGCTGTTATCTCTTCAATCGCAGCTGCTGTTTCTTCTAAAGAAGCTGCTTGATTATTTGCAGCACTTGTAAGACTATCAACATTTTTAGATAAATTTTGTGCACTAGAAGACAATACAAGTCCAATTTTTTTATTATCTACTAACATACTTGTAATTGCATTTCCTAAACTATTAACATCCTCGCAAAGAGCTTTTAAATCTCCATCTAAACCTTGAATATCAATTTTTGGTCGATAATCATAATTTGAATAATGAGCCAATACATCCATAGCACTTTTTACATTTTTTTCAACTGCAGATAACATCTCATTGATTACATCTTTTAACTCATTTAAAGATGGATTCGAAGTTATACCTTCAATTCTAACATTTAAGAAACCTTTTTTTGCTTCCCCTGCACTACTGATTGCACTATCTACAAGTTTTCTATCACTTTCTATTCCATCTTTAATTGCAACTATACTGTTGTTTACAGCTTCAGCCATCTCACCAAGTTCATCAGTTGTACCTAGATTGAGAAGTTTTGCTTCTGTTGTCTCTTTATTCATATATTTAAAGAACTCTAAAAGACCTGTTTGAAATTTATTTAATGGTGTTTTAATAGAGTTTGTTACCGCTGTTATAATCACTCCACACAAAATTAGTGCAACAACTATTAATACATAAAAAGTATAAAGAGTATTGTCTATTTGTTTTAGAGCATTATTATAACTTTGATTATTCTCTTTTTCTGCTATATCATTAATTTTTGTTAATTCTTTATTTAAAAGTAAAAAAACCTCTTCAGTAACAGATAGCATTGGTGTAGCCATACCAATATCTACACTAAGCATATCAATAGCATCTCTTACTGTAAGTTTATACTCTTTTATATTTTTTTCAACATTTTTAATGTGAGTAATAATCTCTTTACTTACTTCTTTGTTTGAAGTTAATATTTTAACTTCCTCATCAACATCTTTACCTAGTTTTTCTAAAATTGTTAATTGTTCGTCTATTTGAGATTGTTCATAACCACCTGATGCAAAACTGAATATCTTGTATAAAACAGAGTTATATAAATTAACATCTCCAAGAAGTTTACTACTTGCTTTATATAAAGAAAACTTTACTTGCACAATTTCATTTAAAGTGTCTTTGTCTGATCTTAATGCATTGTTAGAAAAAAAAGCAAATACAATTAAGAAAATAACAGCTATAGCTGGTGCAATAACTAGCTTTTTGCTAATTTTTATATTGTTAAGAAACTGCATTCATATGTCCTAATTTAGATTTGTAGTTAGCTAAAATAAATATACAAAGTATACTTATTTTAGTTAAAATGTGAAATATATGGGTAAACTCTTGGTTTAAAACCAAGAGTTTTTATTTTTTATTCTTTATAGTATCCAGCACCAATTAATTGGTTTTCTCCGATTCCAATTACAAATGATGATTTTGGAGTTTGTTTTCCTGTTGAAGGGTGTGCCCATACATAATCAACCCAACCTTGACCATCAGCTTTTACTTTATCAATAAAATCTTTGAATAATTGATTACCTGCTTTATCTTTATATCTATATAAATTTTTTCCAGCAATAGGTTTTTTAGGGTGTGCAGTGATAATTCCATCAAAATCGTTTGCCCAAATATATAATTCACCTTTGTCAAACATTCCACCTTTTTTCCCTATCTCCTCAACACATTTTGCAACACCTACTTTATCACAGTAAGCCTTACCTTCCATCACATGTGCTTTAACCTCATCTGCTGTTAATGCAAAAGCATAAGTAGCTCCCCCTAATAATAAAGCCGTAGCAACTTTTAATAATCTACTCATCTTCACTCCTTAAAGTTAATTATCTTGAAATAGTTTCACATAAAAACAATTAATCTCATCTTAAGATTTTGACCAATTTTTACATTATTTTAAGTTTTTTTAAAAAAAACTTAAAATTGCTATTTCAATGCTATTTTATACTTATTTTTAGTGAAACAATTGTGTAAGCGTAGGGAGGCAGAAAAATTATTTTATTATTCTATTCTACTTTTAATAACTTTTGTTTTGTTAACTTATAAATAGTAGGAGTAAGTTTTTCTATAAAAGTTTTGTGATGAGAAACAATAACCATAGACTTTTTTATAGAGTTTAATATTTCTATTATTTTTTCTTCTGCATCTTCATCTAAAGCATTAGTTGGTTCATCAAGAAGTAGTATTTTTGGTTGGGTAATCAATATTCCTGCAAGAGCAACAATTTTTTGTTCTCCTCCACTCAAATCTGATATATTCCTATTTTCCAACTCAGATATTCCCAATTGAGTTAAAATTTCACATGATTTTTCATATGATATATCTTTGCTTTCACCCCTTGCTCTTAAAGCAAACATTACATCTTCTATAACAGTAGGGCATAAAAAATGGTCATTTACATCTTGTGGTAAATATCCTATATCACTTCTAAACTCTTTAAAATTTTTTAGATTTTCCATCTTATTATGAAATAAAAAAATCTCACCTGATTTTGGTTTGATTAAACCTGCAATAATTTTTAATAAACTACTTTTCCCACTCCCATTTGCACCAATTATTGCAACTTTTTCTTCATGGGATATATCTATAGATATGTTTGAAAACACATCTTTTGTTGAAGTAGAATAAGATATCTCTTTTAAATTAATCGAACAACTCAAACAACAACCTTTTTTACAAATAACATACAAACTAAGAAAATAAGTATAACATCATAGATATTTAAACTACTATTTGAGATTAGATATATTCTTCCATGAAATCCTCTTAATTTGAAAGAATCTTCCATTTGATTTGCTTTTTTTATTGAAGTGATAAATATATGTCCAAAAATATTACCAAAAGTTTCATAAGAAAAAATATCAGTATTTGCCTTGAAACCTCTAACTTTTAATGTTTCTCTAATCCGTTTTATTTCATCAGTTAAATACTGAATCATCTTTAAAGTAAAATATGTAGAGCTTACTATTTTTTTAGGAAATCTAAGTTCATTCATGGCTCTTACTATATCATAACCATTTGATTTAGAAAATAATAATAGGTTAAAAAGAATAATCATATTTGTACGAATATAAATATTTATAGCATCTTCTACTTGATTTTGTATTAATAAAACTATAAATATCATCACGATAAAAAGATTTAAAAAAATCAATTTTTTTAAAATTATTAATACTGATTTATACTCACAATACAACAAAAAAACAATTGGTAAAATATAAAGAATCTCTATTTGATTAAAACTTATAAAAATAGAATATAAAAAAGCACAAATCAATCTAACTGAGGAGTTAAACTCTACCAACCTTTAACCTTTTTAGAATATAAAAAATAAAACCAATAGCAAGTATAGCCAATATAGTCTCTATTATACTATTTTTTTTCACCTCTTTATTTTTATTTTCTATTATTTCTTGAGCATTTTGTTTTGTATTATAGTTTTCAACTATAATTTTTTCTTCAACTGCATGACCACCTATAGTTTCAACTTTTATACTCATACCTTTAAAGTATTCAACGATAAACTCCCCTTTATCATCAGTTTTTAATCTTTTTATCACTTTTTTATTTTCATCATAGATATCAACCTCACAATTTTTGCAAGGTGCCCCTGAAGCAAAATATGTACTAAAATATATTTTATTGTTTTCATCCACATAAAAAAGATTTAGTTTATGTGCAAATAAACTACCCATAATTAAAATTAAAAATATAAAATATCTCATAAGTTCACCTCTTTTAATAGTTCTGGCATCGATTTTTTAATATAGTTTATTAAAAAAATTGTAATAAATCCTTCTATAAGAACAGCAGGAAGATTTGCAAGAATAATAGTATATGAAGCATATTCATACTCTTGTTTAGAAAATGCTAATACTAAAGCTAACAATACAGTTGAAACTAATACAGGAATAGCTCCAATTAAAAAATACTTAATCTTCTCATTAAAAAAATTTAAAAACCTATACTTAGTCAATAGATAGATTATAAAAGCTGGTGTTGCCATAATAAACACATTTACACCAATAGAACTAATTCCACCATAACCTAAAAGTAATGCTTGTAACAATAAAGCAATCAATATAGCAAAAAATACAGAAGAACCAATAACTATCCCAATAACACCAATAAGAACTAAATGTATCTGCGTAGGGCCTAAAGGGATATGGATAAATGAAGAGATAAAAAATATAGCTCCCATAGCTGCAATAAGTGCAATTTTTCTATTTTTAAGATTTTTTAATGAATAAAGTAAAAATCCTACACTAATAAGTGAAGTTGTGATAACAACCTCACTTGATAAAATACCATCTGATATATGCATCTTTTAATAAGCCTTTACCCAGATTAATGCTCCATTTTCTATTGGATATTTTTTTCCATTATACTCTTTTTCACCCTCTTCTATTAAAGCTGCAAATCCCCACCAACCTTTGTGATTCATTGTAAAAGAAAAGTTTCCATTTTCATCAGTTTTTACAACTTGTGTCACATGGGCATCACTTGGTGCTTTTAGTCCAAATTCATTGTAAAGCTCCACTTCAACCTCTACATTTGAAGCTGCTTTTCCATTATGCAAAACCTTTCCTTGAAAAAGATTTCCTTCATAAAGACCAAAAGGTTTCACCATTGGTATTATTTCATATTTTAAACCAATTGGTTCATCCCAACCATCTTCTAATCCAAAAGCAGAAACAATCAATTTTGGAACATGAGATATAAACTTTTCTTCTGCTGGTTCAAAATACGGTTGTGGTTGCACATAAAACTTATATGTCCCAGGTCTTTTTATTTTATAAGATGTTTTCCAAGCTTTATGGTCAAGTTTAGTCATCTCTTCTAAAGGCAAAACCTCTTTTTTATTTTCAAAGTATATTCCAATTGGTTTTTCCATTACCATACCAGTTTGCTCAAATGGATGTATAAACATCGCTTCAAAATTAACATTCATTTCTGATTTTGATTTTACATTATCTGTAGAAGATAAAAAAGTAAGAAAATGTGCATTTGCTATAACACACAATGCCAATAAAAGTGAAATCTTTTTCATTACAATAACCTCTTTAAAAAATTTTAAAGATTATAAAAAGTTAACAGTTATAGTGTAATAAATTATAAATTTACTTATGTATTTTTAGAACTATCTTGTAAAAGTTTTTCAGTAACTATTCCTGTAATTAGTTTTATTCCTTTTTTATTAATAAAATCTAAATCCTTATCATTATCTATAGATGTAGCAATAACTTCAATATCTAATGATTCTTTTATAATTTTCAATACATCTAAATTTTCACTTGTTTCTAAAAAATATCTATTTAGTTTAATAAACTCTGGTTTTTGTTCTTTTAAATAAATATAATCATCACTAATTGCCATAAAATTAAATACAGCAATACCAAAGCCATAATCTCTCAATAAATCAATAAATGTCAAACAATTGTATTTATATTTAAAAAAAACCTCCTCTTCTAATTCAAAAACAATATCTACAAAATTATTCTTTCGTTCAAAAAGTTTCATTAATTTTTCAAAAGGTAAATGTTCTACAAATTTATTTGGAATTTGTATAGTAACTCTTTTATTATATTTATCTAAACATAACAGTTTTTCTATAATTTTCAAATATATCTTTTCTAATAATTTTAGCTCAATTGCAGAAGCAATAAATTCACTATAAGAAAAATCTTTATCATAAGTTTTTATACCAAAACTAATCGATTTATAAACTATTTTTGAAGAATTTAATGAAACTATATCTTTAAAAACCAAATAAAAATAATCATTACTTATAGCATTATTTATAATATTTCTCCAATCATCTCTTGTATTATGTACTATATCTTTTTGTAAGTAGTAATAGCCATTATAATTATTATTTTGTATTTTTGTTTGACAAAGAGTATAATCAATTTTACTTAGAATATCACTATATATTTTTTCATTTTTAAAATTACAAAGTCCTATAAAAAAATCTATTTCATCATCTTCTACAAAAGATAATAATTCTTTTAATTTTGAAGATATTTGTTCTGAAACATCTTTGGCTTCACGCTCTTTTATACGTGGCAAAATTACTATAAATTCTGCTGCTTTTGATCTAACTATTATACTTGATTCATATCTTAAAAATAACTCTTTTATCTCTTTTACTATTTGAATTATTAGATTATCAACTTTTTTATAACCAAATATTTTATTCAATAAATCAACTCTGATTAAATCGATACAAACTATATAGCCTGAATGATTAATACTATTTTCTTCCAAAAATTCACTTATTTTCATAACAAGATATTTTCTATTGTATAAACCTGTAAGTTCATCAACATATAGCAGCTCTTTATTTCTTTTTAAAATATCGTTTGCATGATTAAATATCTCTTGTATTTTTTTCAACATACTATTTATATTTATAGTCAAAGATTTAAATTCAGAAGTAAATGGAAGTTTTTCAGAAAAAATAAACTTATTATCTATAATTGCTTCACTTTGTTTTTTTATTATTTCAAGGGGTTTTAACATCGATTTTAAAAATATAAATACAAGAATAAGAAAGGTTAAAAAAGTAATAGTCAAAGTAATTATCAAACTTATAAACATTTTATATAATTGTATATAAAAGATATCTCTATCTGCAAAGATTTCTATTGTTCCTAATACTTTCCAAGTTTGAGAAACTGTAGCTAAAACAGATACCTCATCTATATTTACAAATTTTATAAACCAAATAGGCAAATCTTCTTCATATTGTTCCTCTTTTTTTACTCTTTCATAAATAATTTTATTTTCTAAATCTTTAAAAACAATTTTTTCATAATTTCCATTATCAAAACTTGCATTTATAACTGTTTTTATTGTACTTATATCTGTATTTGCATTTGTGATAGATAAACTAATATTAGAGGCACTATTTTGGATATTTTTATATAAAGACTCTTTTGCAGAATCTTTTATTTGATTAAAACTAATAGAAACAATTAAAGTAAATAGTATTATGAAAATAACTGATATTAAAATTGTCATCTGCTTAAATAAGCTCATATTTTATTTTCCCTAAAGTTTTTTATTAAATTATCCCATTTTTTATGAGCAGATGTCTTTTTGCCATTTTTTAAAATATTTGGATTGAAATTATAAATTGGTTTTAAATCTTTTCTTTTAGAAGCAGGAAAAATGATTCTTCTAATACTGTCTAAAATAAGTGGTTCAGAAGTTGATGTTTTATAATAAGAAAGAACCATATGTGCTCTATCTAAATCCTTAACTCTTACATATGTTAAAAACATTTTTTCAGAAGATACACCTAAATATTTTAAAACTAGATATTTAGCAATAACATAATCTTCACAATCTCCTTTATCTTTAGCTAAAAATTCAAATGGTGTTGCCCAGTAATCATTAACCTTATATATATCTATATCCTCACCATAGCCAACACTATTAAAAAAATCATTAACCTCTTGTAGTTTTGTTAATTCATCTTTTTTTTCTAAACGCTTTAATAATCTATTTAAAGCATTAAATCTATTTTTTGCAAAACGATTATATTTTTTTTCAACATTAAGAATTAATTGAGTATTTATAAACTCTTTTGAATAGGCTGTAAAAACAAGTAGTAATATGATTAATATCCTCATTCTTTATTTTATCACAAAAATGAAGAGATTTAAAAATCTCTTCATTTCTATTTATAATCCACTAGTATTAATATTATCATCAATAGTTAATTTAAGATTATTTCCTCCATCTGAATACTCATAAGTTGTAGTACCATCTCCATTTGAGGTACTATTATCTTGAGTCCAACTAGATGATGTAAACGAAATATTATCACCACTATCTCCAATTATTTTAAGTTCATTGTTGTTATCAGTCATATCCATAATATCATTTAAACTTAAAGAGATACTATTATTACCTGAATTTAAATCTAAAATCTCTATATTTGATATTAGACTTGGATCTAATGTTTGTCCATTTACAATCAAAGTATCAATTCCAGCTAATCCGTCAAAACTTATTCCAGTTTGTAATAATAAAGTATCATCTCCCGCAGAAGCAACAGCTTTTGAAATTGAGATATCAAAACTATCAGATACCAAACTTGACTCACTGCCATTACTTTCTACCATTTTAGCATCTACAGTTATTGTAGTTGATATAGATTCATGTGTTACACTTAAAGCATTTATATCATTAACATTAATACCCTCAATTGTATAAGTATCAGTACCCAAATCATAACTACTAGATATAGCTTCGCCACCTACTTTAAAATTAGCAGAACTATCGCCAAAACCAACAAGTGTTAATGTAATAGTCTCACTACCATCAAGATCTTCAACATTTGCATTTAAATTAAGTAAAATATCTTCACCCTCTTTTCCAAATGTCTGAGTTGCATTTAATGTCAAACTATCAACAATAGGATCAATTGTTCCAGATGTTATTGTCTCAGGGAAAGTATTTCCATATTCATCAACTGCAATTACTGATAAATCAGGAATTGTACCACTCCAATTTTCAGGAGTCTGTATCCAAATATATGTAGGAAGATTTCCATTATTTAAAGGGATATTCCATCTATTTACATCTACAGTTTCATCAACACCATAAGTCATTTGAATTGTAGTATTACCATCCACACCTAAGTTATTTGCTAGACTTTTTCCACTTCCATCTGAATTTTCTCCATAGAAAAGTAAAAATCCATCAGGTAAGCCACTAATTGATACAGAAGAAAGTTTCTCAGAAGAATCTACACTTGTAAGTGTAATATTTAAGGGCACCAATTCATCCTCTGTTCCACTAATTGTTGCTCCACTATTTAAAGAAAAGCCATCTATAACTGAGTCTACATTGAATGAAAAAGTTTTATATGTAGTAAGGGTATTAGTATCATAACTTGTCCAACTTTCACCCTCTTTGTTTCTAACATATGTATCAACAATAATTGTACCATCTCTATTTGTAGCAGGTGTATATGCAAAATCTAAAGTATCATTATAGTTTACATTTTCAATCACATAATAATCCCCATCTGGTACATCTGTTACACCTGTTACTGTTGTCACAGTAATTACACTTCCCCCATATGATAAAGTACCATTTAATCCATCTGTACCTTGAGTATCTGAATAGTTTTCTGTAAGTTTTAAATACACTTTACCATCGATAATTTGTGTATTTACACCATCTGCATCATTATCTAATGTTATGCTAAAGGTTTGAACCACATCTTCAGCTGTAACTCCATCATTTACAATTGTTAAATCCATTTCATCAGTAACAGGAAGAACTGAAGCTGTAAAATTAATCAATGCAGAGTTTGATGCTCCACCACTAGCATAAGTAGTAAGTTCTACATCAAAATTTAAATCTGTATTATCAATATCACTTGCATCAGTATTTGCATTTGATTTTGGAGTGATTAAAATAGATTGAAGTTTCGTTACTATTGCTGTTTGATCTCCTGTACCACTTAAAGTGTAAAAACCATTGGCATTTAGTGTCATCCCCTGAACCTCAACACCTGTTGGCACATTTTTTAGTGTGATTGAAAAAGCTTGACTTGTAGCCCCTGCTGTATCTGTCTCTACATGTAAAACATCACTTAATTGAAATTGAGTATCTTCTCTAACAACACTTCCTTCATAAGCATCACTATCAGTTATATTTGTATCAGCAGTTGTACTTACTACATAAGCATGGTCATGGGTTAAATCATTATCAATATCTTGATAAAATGCTGTGATTGTAGCAGGAATACCAGGACCAGGACCTGTTATTGCAGTATCAATAGTTAAGGTAAAGCTTTGACTATCTGATTGCTCTACATCGTTGTTTTTTTCTTGATTATATGCTGTAACTGTAATTTGATAATCACCTAAATCATTTATATCAAAACTACCATCTACATCAAATACTAAATCATATGTAGCTCCATCATTATCTAAAGCTTGATTTGCTATGTCTACATACCAAAATCCTGAATAGTTTCCACCACCAGTATCTCCTGCATATATCCCATTTGGAATAGTTATCCCCTCAGGTACTCCAGAAACTGTTATTCTTGTAAACTCTTCTGAACTATCTTTATCAGCATCTCCTCTACCATCACTATCAATACCTGTTACAATTAAAGTTTTTGTAAAACTTCCATTATCTGTTACTGTTACATGTCCTGCATCATCTGAGATATTAGCATCCATTGCTGTTGTACTCATAGCTAAAGTTATATCATCAGTTATTGCATTTACAGTTACACTATAAAGTTGATCTGTCACTGTTTTTGTATCTGTATATGTATTTCCATTATTATCAACGGCTACATCTTTATATGTATATGTGATATTAAAACTATAATCAGTGTCAATATCTTCACTTAACGTTGCAGTCACTGCTTCTACAACTCCATTTGTTACAGATAGTGTTTGATATCCTGTTTTTCCAGTTGTTAAGTCTACTCCATTTGAAACTAATGTTATCCCAGCTGCTTCAAGTCCTGTTACATCTATACTAAAACTTTCTAAACTCTCTTTTCCCGCAGCTAAATCATCTGTATCAGGAGATATAAAATCAAAGTTAAGAACTTTTGATTCATCTTCATTTTGAATATCACTTGAAGCGATATGTCCTTCTGTTACAGGAGTAATCATAGCACTTATATCTTTTATTGCATGAGTTTTACTATCCCCTGCATCTTCTGTTGTCACAAACTGAATTTGAAAGTCAACTTGCCCTGCATAATGGGTTGGTGTTTGTAAAGTCACATTATCATTGTTTAATTCAGTTTTATCTACGAGCCAAACTCTACTTGTACCAGTTCCACCTATAAAAGTTGCTCCATTTATATAAAAACCATCAGCTAATCCAGTCACTTTAAAAGTTAAAGTTTCTGACCCATCACCACTTTCCCCATCATTTGAATCAAGTAATGTTGGAGTATTAAAAATTGCTTTTAAATTAATACCTCCATTATCTTCAGTTGAAACTAAAGTAAAGCTGTTCGTATCATTTTCATCATCATTTACAGTATTATTATTCAAATCATCATTTACTGGTACATCTGCAACAGCATCTACAGTTACATCTATTTGTAAAGTTTGTGCTATTGAAGAATCTGGATTATCATAAGAATAAGCACTTATATCAAAAGTATAATCTGCATCACTATTATATGGTGGTATAAATTTTGGCAAATTATCATTTTGATAATCATTGATAAGTACTTTCCAAGTGCCATCTGGATTATCTGTTATCACAAGGTTTCCATCTGTACCAGCATTTGTTTCATCTATTAGTTTCCAAGTTGATGAACTATTATCATAAACATATAAAGAACCTCCATCTGGAATACCATCAATAGTTACATTATATTCCTCTTTTGCATCTGTTGAACTTGCCCCTGGGATATCTTTGTTATCATCAGAGATTACATTTATATATAATTCTATTCCATCTTGAGGTGCATCTATAACACTTGCATTAGTAGATTCATCATTACTATTTGTTCTACCTGCATCCTCTTCTCCATAAGCTTGTGCAACTTTTAAAGTAACAGGGTCAGCTATAGGATTTACAACCATATTAAAGTTTACCGAAGCACTTTGAGTTTGAATAGGATTTAATGTATCATCTGAGTCACTATCTGTATCTTTTACATTTAGTGTTATTGTTCCATTTATTGTTCCACTAAATTGTTCAGATATTGTCATGGTAAAATCTGGATCATCAGCTGTATTGTCAGGGAAGTTTATAGTTGCTGTTCCAGTTGAATCAGCCGCTACACTTTTACTTCCTATTGTGATAATAGTTCCTTCTGGGATACCAGTTATTGTATAACTTCTATGTTCTGAACCATCTAAATCTCCATCAGCATCTGTTTCTAAACCATTAGTATTTGTAAGAAGTGCTTTTAAATCAATAGTTCCATAACCCTCATCTACATTATCAAAAGTAAATGTACTACTTGTAAAACTTCCTAAGTTACTAGGATCATCATTCCATTGTAAAGTAACTGGATCAGTAACTGCTAAAATATCTACTTCATAATCTTGTGAATTAGAAGCCTTTGCTACTCCTATTTTTAGTGTATTATCATCATTTACTTCATATTCATCTACACTAATTGTAAACTTTGGATTTACAGCATTATCGTTTTCAAATTTTACTTCAATAGCTTCGAACTGAGCTTGTGTAATAGATATTGCTCCACTTGTATCAATCCCTGAATAATGATAGTCTGCAATATCATTTATAAAGATTGTAATACCATTAGAATCTATACTATGTTCTACCCCATCTATAATAACTGTTTCAGTTGTAGAACTACTTAAAGTTATTAAACCTAATTTTTCAGGTTGATCATTATCTGTATTATTTGTTAAATCAATAATATCTGTAGCTTGTGGTAAAATCAAACCAATTGTTGCTTTATACAATGCTCCTGATTCTACTCCTGCATCATTGTTATTATCTTCTAAAACTTGAGGTGTAGTTTTAATAGCACCTTCATTTAAGCCTGCGTTAGCTCCATTCATATCAGGTTTATCTGCTATTGGATTTACTGTTATACTTACTGTTGAACCAGCAGTATCTCCATCATTATCACTTGCACTATATGTAAATCCTGCTGTTGTTCCACTATAGTTTGCCTCTGGCGTAAAAGTTAAGGTACCATCACCATTATTTGTTAAAGTACCAACTTTTACTTGATCTGTTAAATTATCATATATATCTATACTATTTCCATTAGCAACTACAGTAGGACCACTTACACCATTATTTAATGTAATATCACCATTAAGGAAAGACTCATCACTAATAACTATCAATTGAGAACTATCTTCATCTAAAGTAATATTTTGACTTGTTCCAGATGGTAAAGAGTCATTTACAGTTACAGTAAAGTTTTGAACACTGCTTGTTTTAGTCTGATCTTCAATTTTATATCCAAAAGTAAGAACAACATTGTCATCACTATTTGTATCTGGATGGTCAATATTTTCATACTGTTTATAAGTATAATTATCATCAGCTCCACCCGCTACATTTTTATTTAAAGTTATCTCAAATACTTTTTTACCATCATCTCTTGTTGCAATAATTTTTCCCTCAGTAGAGTAATCAAAACTGATATTTTGACTATTTGATGTAAGAGTTATAGGCAGATTAGTATCAGGATCTTTTGCAATTACACTTGAATCAAAAAGTAGTTTATAACCATTGTCTCCATTTGGTGCTGAAATATTAAGTGATTTAGTGTCACTAATCTCATTGCTAGGTAGAGTAATATCAAAGTTATCCTCATCAACATAAGCATTTGTTGGAATACCAAGAGTTACACCATCTATTATCTCTCCTGTAACACTATTATTATTTGTATCAATTGTAATATTTTCATAAGTTGAATTATTTTGACTAACATCAGTTATAGTTAAAGTATAACTCTCGTTTGAATTATCGCCATTTTCATTTGCAACAAAATCATCAATTGTTAAATTTTCAACATCAACACTAGAGTTTCCACTTGTTATTATTACTTGTGTTACTTTTGTATTTCCTTCATAATCTGCATTTTCTGATGTATCAGAACTATATGATAATGTAACTGTTATACTCTCACCAGCTGGGACAGTTATAGGTGTTCCATCTTTATCTACTAAAGTTACAGTATGGCTTAAAGTATTTCCTTCATAAACAGAATCATTATGTGTAATTTTTACATATACGGTATCATCTTCATCATATGAACCAGTAGAGTTATCTACATTATTTTCATCTGTAGGTTGTTCAGTATTTGCTGGATTATCTTTTATAGTTCCAATAACAGTAATTTTATCTTCAGAAGCTCCATTAGCCACAGTATGTAATAAAATATTTTCAAATATACTTGTATCTCCTGTTATATTTCCAATAGTGATTTTTAAGCCTTCATCACCCTCTGCATAAAAATCATCAATTGCAGGAAGTGTAAAACTTTGTTCACTATTACCACCAGTTATTGTCACACTATTTACTTTTGTATAATCATCTGCTTCTGCTGGATTAATACCATTATTTGAATAACTCAAATCTACACTAATGCTTTTTCCCGTTGGTATTGTCACAACATTTCCATTTTCATCTACTAAACTGACTTTATATTCTAAAGAATCCCCTTCATACGTAGTATCAACTACAGGTTCAATTTTCACAAACACTTTTGCAGTAAAATCATTGATTGTTGTTTCTACAGGAGTTGTATCTATTTCCACACTTTCATATCCATTACCACTATTTAATACATAGCTATTTGCATCTAATGTAACATTATAAACTTCACTATTTTCTGTAATTACATCGTTATAAGTATCTGTACTAAAACTTTCACCTATATTTATAGTTTTTGTAATATTTTTAAAATCTTGTGTTCCATCAAATTTTGTTTGTTCATCTGTACCTACTGCTTCATCATTATTAAAATTAACATCAATACTTCCTGCTTGAATTTGTAGTTTAGTAGAATCTTTGTACTCAGAGGTTCCTTTTTCAAAGGCATATGCTATATAGTTTGCAGCATTACCCTCATCTACACTATTTGCTAATTGATAGTTACCATTAACATCTTTTATTACATCCCCATTTTCATCCGCTGCAAAAAGTTTAATCACTACAATCTCTTTATCAGACTCTATTGTATCATCTGTTAAATCTATTGGAGTGTTAGGTTTACTATTATCTAAAATAGTAGTTGTTACATTAGTAAAATTACCATTTTTATCACCTATTGCTACATTTTCAAACTCTCCTGTTTTTTGTACATTTGTTATTGTTAGATTATAGTTTTCTCCATTATCAGCTAGATAATCATCTATTGTATCTACTGTGAAAACTCCTGATGAACTGTTTTGAGATATTGTTACAGATATTGTATCACCATCATTATATTGAGTATCACCATTTTGTGTAGTTCCATTTTT
>QKDL01000060.1 GCA_003252105.1 Arcobacter sp. | reverse complement strand
AATAAATTTAATTTTAAAGTAAAATAATTTTTACATATATATTCTTAATTGGAAAAACTAATTCTTACACTAAATATTTATTTTAGATGTTAAATATTAGAATTTCGCCTTTTACAAATAAATAACAAAAAACTTAGTAAAATAAAAATATTATATTTTATTTGATATACTTAAAAATAGGCATTAAAAAAGTTATTTCTTAATAAAATATTTACAAAAGGGAAAAGATATGGTTTTTATAACTAAGCAAGAAATAAAGGCTGAGATAAAAAAGGCAAAAGATTGTAGGGATATTTCTACTCAAAAAGAGTTAGCAAATTCCTATTATATAAACGTAAGAAGGGCTTTGGCAAAAAATCCTTATTTGAACTCTTCTATAGCAAATAAATTGTTACTTGATCCTAGTATAAATGTATCTTATAGAGTATCAAAAAATAGTAATTGCACAAACAAAAGAGAATTTCCAATAGAGTTATTAGATCATAAATGTATAACTTGTGAAGTTGATGAATTAGTTCTAGATTGTGAAAATTGTCATCAATAGTTACAAGACTATTACAATGATTTTTTTGTAACCAAATAGTATTTTCTATATATTAAAATCCTTCAAATTTATTGAAGGGCAATATATATGAAAAAAAGAATTTTTATAATTGAGTATCAAAAGGGTAGCGATAAAGGTTTTGATGGATTTAGACCAGATAGTAAACCAATATTAAATGCTATTGAAGAGTTAACAAATTATAAAACAGAAATTGTATTTTATAAACCAAATAGAAAATACGACTTACTTGAGTATCTAAAACAAAATGCAAAAGCAGTAATATCTAGAATTAATCCAGGAAACCTAAAAGAGGTTGATGAATATTTTCAATTCTTAAAAGCTTTAGGTAATAGTGGAATTGAGATACATACTCATCCAGATGTTATGATTAATCTAGATTTTAAAGATATATTAGCAAAATTAAAAGGAACTAGATTAGGTGATGATGAAACATATTTTTATCATACCTTTACAGATTTTGCTAGAAAATTTCCAAAAGATTTAAAAAAACATGGTATTAGAGTTTTAAAAACTAATTATGGTTCAACAGGTGAGGGTGTATATTTAGTTTCAAAAAAAGATGATGGTTCTATTTTTTCGGTTGAAGCTGTAAATAATGAAAAATACTATTATGAAAATATTGATGAGTTCTTACAAAAATTTGAAGTAAAGTTTGAAGATGAGTCTGAAAATGCAGCATATTTCAAAGGTAAAACAGGTTTTGTAGGTTGTAGATATCTAGAAAGAATAAGTGAAGGGGAAATAAGAGTTTTATTAGTAAATGATAAAGCTATCTCTGTGGTGCATAAAAAACCACAAGAGGGTGAGTTTTCAGCTACATTATTTAGTGGTGCAAAATACAAATATGAATCTCCTGATGATCCAAAATGGAAAGATGTAGTAAAACTTACAATGAAAGGCTTGAAAGATTTGCAACCATTTTTAAATGGTCAAAATTATCCACTTCTTTGGACAATGGATTATATAATGGATTACAATGAAGATGGAAGTGATAAGTATGTACTTTCTGAAATAAATTGTTCTTGTGTTGGTATAACAACTGAGTTACAATATGCAAAAGATGTGGCTAAAGTATTTACAAAATAAATACTTAGCTCTTTTTTCTCCAAAGGTTTAAAAAGTTTGTAATCTCACTTTTTACGTAGATATTTTTTGTAATATCATGTTTTGTTTGTGGAAGTATTACAACCTTTGCATTTGGAAATTTTTTTAATGCTTGTGTACAATGTCCTTGTACATCATAATCTTTTGAAGGTTTTGAATCCTTTGCAAAATATTCATCATGGGTTCCAATGATATTTAAAAAAGGATCATACCTTCTAGCACCTATTTTAAAATCTTTTGAGTAGTATCCATTTTCACATGAATAAGCTGTTACTATTCTAGCTTTGAACTCATTTCCTTTATAAAATGCAGCTGCTAAACCACCTTCTGAATTACCCATCAAAAAAAGATTTTTGAAATCAATAAACTCTAAAGATTGAAGTTTTCTAAGATTATAAACAATCTCAGCTTGTCTTAGTTTATGTACTTTTTCGTACTTTTTTATACTTGCTGGTGTTTTATATGTTGGTCTATTTTTTATCTTAAACGAGTTTGGTGCAAAAAAAATAAAATTTGTTTCATTTACTATCCATTTTCTATAAGTTTCTCCCTTTGAAAATCCAGCTGAGCCATGCATATAAAATAGTGTTGGTAATTTTTCTTTTGTCTTAAAATTTGGATGTTGTTTCAAAAAACTATTTAAAGTACCAAAATAAGGTTTTGATAAACCATTGAACCCTTTTGGTAATCCTATATAAGCATATTTGTATGTATCTTTAAAATTATTATATTTTTCTAATATTTTATTTATGTCCACAAAGTTTCCTAATAATATATTTTTATAAGGTATTAGATATTATAACAAAAACAAAAAACAGTGTGGTGACATGGAATATTTTGAAACAATTAAATGCTTTGATAATGAAGTTTTTAATTTAGATTATCATAACAGAAGAGTGGCAAATACAATAGGACTTAACTTAAATTTGCAAGAGTATATTTATCCCCCTTCAAGTAAATTATATAGATGTAAACTTATTTATAATGAATATGAAATTTTAGATGTACAATATTTTGAGTACACAAAACGAGATATAAAAAAATTTAAATTAATTTCTGATGAGACAATAGAGTATTCAAAAAAATATTTAAATAGAGAAAATTTAGAAAAACTTTTTTCAAAAAAAGAAAATGCAGATGAGATTATAATCGTAAAAAACGGTTTAGTAACTGATACGAGTATTGCAAATATAGCCATTTATGATGGGCAAGTTTGGCTAACACCAAAAAATTGTTTATTGGAAGGAACTACAAAAAGTAGATTATTAGAAGAGAGATTTTTAATTGAAAAAGATATAACTATAGAGATGTTAAAAGATGCAAAAAAAATAGCTTTGATGAATGCAATGATTGATTTTGATATTTTAGATGAGTATGAGATTGAAGTATAAAAAAGAATTAAAAACAGCTTTTAAAATCTCAATTCCTGTAATGATGGGATATAGTGTATTAGGTTTTGCTTTTGGATTACTTTTGGTATCTTTTGATTATCCTTGGTATTTAGCTCCTATAATGTCTTTGTTCATATATGCAGGTGCTTTACAATTTGTTGCAATAAATTTTTTTAATCTAAAAGCTGGATTTATTGATATAGCTATTGCATCTTGGTTTTTAAATTTAAGACAATCTTTTTATGGCTTATCTTTATTAAAAAGGTTTAAAAAAACTGGTAGATTAAAACCCTATTTGATTTTTGGATTAACTGATGAAACCTATGCTTTACTTACAACTATAAAAGATGATGAACAGTTAAAGAAAAAATGGTACTACTTTTTTTTATGCGTATTTAATCAAAGTTATTGGTTCCTTGGTTCAACGTTAGGTGCAATTTTAGGTTCTAGTATAGATTTTAATACAGCAGGATTAGAGTTTTCTTTGACAGCACTTTTTGTTGTACTTTGCATTGAACAATATAAAAACTTAAAGAATAAAACTCCATTTTTGATTGGTGCTTTTAGCTCTATATTAGCTATTATTCTAGTACCATCTGATAAGATGTTAGTTACCGCTATTATAAGCTCTTTAATCCTTTTATTTATTTTTAGAAATAAGATTGAATCAAATGAATAGTACAGAGATTTTTTTTGCTATTGCTATAATGTCTTTAGTAAACTATTTTACTAGAGTTACACCTTTTTTATTTTTTAAAAAAAATGAATTGCCACTATCTTTAGTTTTTATTGAAAGATTTTTTCCTGCAACAATTATGATGATTTTGATTTTTTATTCTGTAAAAGATATAGATTTTATAACTTATCCTTATGGTATCAAAGAGTTTTTATCTATCCTAATAACGATTGGTTTACATCTTAGTTTAAAAAACTATTTAATCTCTATCTTCTTAGGAACAGTTTCTTATATGATATTAGTGCAATATTTTTAATTTTTTTTAAGATTAATACTTTTTTAGTACCCTCTTTAGTTAAAGTAACAATATGAATATTACTAAGGGGGATATCATGGTACTATCATATATATCTGTTATGATAATAAAGTTTTTATTAGATGTTAGTTTTGTTGGAGCACTTTTTTATTTTTCAGATAAAAAAAGTTAATTGTTTTAAGTCATAATCCATTTTATAGAATAAATTTTAAAAAATAAATCTAGGTAAATAATCTAAAAAATAGATAAGTAAAAATAATTGTATTATAAGTTATAATATAATCGATATAAAATTTAGGATTAAGAATGATTAATGACATAATAGAAAATGTTGAATATAAAGATTTAGTTAGTGCACAAGTAAAACAGACAATAGAATTTCTAATAGAACAAAATGAAGAGTTTGCAATAACTGCAAATATCGATGCCATAACATTTAATCCTCAATTACCTCAAACTACTTTTGAACAGTTATCAAAGTTTTCATTGTTTGTATTATCAAATTATACATACACAACAATTAGATTAGATGATACTTATATATATTTTGAAGCTGGATTTGGAAGTGAAAATTTTGGTTCAACTGTTAAAATACCTTTTTATGCAATTTTTCAAATTGTGGTACAAGAGTCAATTTTATTTGTAAATTCTGTAGCTACAGTAGATAAATTTACTAAAAATTTAAAACAAAAATCTCTTAATGTATTTAAGAAAAATCCAAATAATAAAAACTTAATAAATTAAATGAAATTACTAATTTTTGATAAAGAGAATAGTAGTCATGATACTGATTCCATATCGTTGTTAAATCAAAGTCTAAAAGACTTTACTATTTCATTGACAACTGATGTTGATGATGCAAAAATACTATACGAAAGTTCAAAATTTGAGATTATTATAATAGATTTTACAACTAAAGAGGGTGAACATTTTTTAGAATATATTGTAAAAAACAATAGTAAACAAAAAGTTATAACTATTGGTTTTGAACTAACAAATAGTGAGAAATTGGGTTGTGATTATTGTGAAGCAAACTATTTAAGAAGAAGATTGGTTAAACCAATAAATATAATAGATTTATATAAAACAATTACAAATTTTGACAATATTAAATGTGAGTACAAAAATAAATTTAATGATTTGGAAGTGATTTTAAAACAACTACTTTATAAATATCAATATTTCAAATTTGATAAAATAGAATGGAGAATATATGCAAGGGAGAATGGCTCAATAGTTTTAAAACAATATCTTGAGCTACTAAATGATCTGAATTTATATAATATAAAATATGAAGTGATAGATGATAAGACTTTGAAGATTTTATAAAAAAGAGGAGTTATATTCCTCTTTTTTGTTATTTCCAGTATTTTTGTACGTATTTACTTTCTAGTTTGATAAATGATTTAATATCTGGTGCATTATTTAGTAAATTAAATCTAATTAAATCATTTTTATAAGGTATTTTTTTAGCAGAAGTAAAGTGCCATTTTTGAGTTCTTTCTTTATTTATAATCTCATATTCATAAAGTTTTGTTTTATCATTGTAAACTCTTTGTGTCATAACACCTTCTAATCCATAAGAATTATTACCACCTTGAACACCTAGTTGTCCACCTGCACCTAATCCGCCAGATACCTCTTGACCTTTATAAGCTTTTAGTGATCTAATTAGATTATTCATACTATCCATAAATGCAGATACTAATGTTTTCCCTTCAGGTGTTTTAGAATATGCACCTAAACCTCCCGCTGCACTTCCACCAAATGCACCAAGACCTAAACTCCAATCTGTTGTTCTTGCACTTCCTTCTGCTGCTGCTAATTGAACTGATGATCTATTATCAATAAGTGTTAACATTGTACTTGCATCTGATGTTTTTATACCACCAGCAACTGCTCCTACAACACTTCCAAATAACGCACCAGCAACTGCACCAATACCACCTGTACCTTTTTCGCTAAATGTAATTGAAGGAATAATTGTATAGTCTGCTGCTACCATTTGTCCTTTATTGAATTTTGAATTACCTCTTAATTCACCACTGTTCATAAGTTGTCTTTCCATCATTAGGTCATTCATACCTTTTCCTCTTTCAACAATTACAAAACAGTTTGATTGTTGTGTCATAAGTCTAAGAACAGGGATAGTTGATGGTAATCTTAAATCTCTTGTTAATATTTGGTACCAAGTATCATCTCTATCTTCGTGAAATGAAACTGTACCAAGTGGTGCAGAACATCTTTCTAAAGCTTGATTTGCATTTTGTGAATTTGCTCCACCAGCACTTCCTGTTGCGCTAGTTTTTGCATCACTTGATCCCATATTTGTCATACCTGATGTACAACCACTAAATGAACCAACTAGTAAGATGGCAGCAGATACATTTAGTGTAATCTTTTTTAAGTTAAACATTTACTTTCCTTCATTAATTTTTGTATTAGTAAATAATATAATATAATTTTTTATTTTAAAAGTTTTTTAAAGTTAAATCTTTAAGCCAAAAACTTAAAACTATTGTAATTTTGTTGCAATTTTTACACATATAACAACTTAAAAACTTACTAAATATCCAGAT
>QKDL01000032.1 GCA_003252105.1 Arcobacter sp. | reverse complement strand
TTATATATAAGATAAACTTATGATATTTTATAATTAAATTAAGAATAGTAGTTTTATAATTAGATATATAAACATAAGGGGGAAGTTATGTTTCTAACTGAAATTTTCATCTTTTTAGGTGTGGGATTATTGATATTTATGGGACTTAGTTTTGTTGTAAAACAATTTATCAGAAATGGAGAGTGAGAGGATTAATCCTCTACTCTAGAATTTTTTTCTTCTATTCCTGATAATCCAAATCGTCTTGCTAACTCTTGTTTTATTCTATCTGGATGAATATTTTTACTAGCTAATGCAACCATCATATGATATACAATATCAGCTGCTTCATAGATAATCTCTTCTTCATCATTATCTTTAATTGCAAAAGTGAACTCACCTGCTTCTTCTACAATCTTTTTAAGCATAGAGTTTTCTTTTCCTTGTAATAACTTAGCTGTATAAGATTTTTGGGGGTCATCGTTTTTTCTAGATTCTATTACATGGTATAAGTTATCTATTACCCCATAAGAAGTGTTAACATCTATTTCAACTGAACTTTCTACTTCATTTGTTTCTAAATTAGTAAAAAAACAAGATTTTCTTCCTGTATGACAAGCTACTCCTACTTGTTCTACTTTTAATAAAAGTGTATCATTATCACAATCTACATATATTGATTTTATATGTTGTAAGTGTCCTGAAGTCTCACCTTTTTTCCAAATTCTTTTTTTACTTCTAGAAAAATAGTGTGCTTGTTTTGTTTTTTGAGTTAATTCTAAAGCTTCTTTATCCATATATGCTAGCATTAGAACTTCATTTGTATAAAAATCTTGTGTTATTACAGGAATAAGACCATACATCTTTTCCCAATCTATTTGTGTATCAATATTTTCCATATTTTGCCTTAAAATTTTGTTCCAACATTTACTTTTACTTTATCAATTGGTTGCTGTAGATTATCTTTATTTATACCTACTTCTGTATCAATTTCCAAATTCTCTTTCTTTTTTACTTTTTCAGAAAGCTCAATATTTGGGTTTTTTTCATAGGGTTGTTCTTTTTCATAATCTTGTTTTGTTTTTAACCAAGAATCTTTAGGTAAATCAACTTCTAGATTTTTGTCAGACAAATCAACAGTTTGAGAAAATAAAAAAATTTGAAAAGAGAAGATTATCGATAATAGTTTCAACATCTTTATATAACCTAAATAAGGTGAGAAAACTCACCTTTATTTACTGTTTATTGCAGTATCTCTAGTTTTATCTTTTGTATCAACCCAAATATTTGGAGTAGATCCACCAGGAGTTAAGAAAATTTTTGCATCTTTATTTTCTCTAAGTGCTTCGTTAAATTTACCTTGAACTTGAATTTGTTGCATTTGAAGAAGTTTTGGTGTTAAAGAATTTGCAATCTCTTGGTTTGCTTTTGCTTGCGCTTTTGCTTCAATAGTTACAGCATCTGCTCTACCTTGAGCTTCAATTCTATTTTTGTCAGCTTCCCCTTTTGCTAAGGCAGCTTTTTTCTCAGCTTCTTGTTTTGCTCTTTGTACTTCGTATCTAACTCTTTCAGCTTCTTGATTTGCTATTTGAACTCTTTCGATTTGATCTTTAATTTTTGGTGGTAACACTATCTCTCTTAATTGAACAGATTCAACAGAAACTGGTTTACCCTCTAATGATTCAATCTGTGTTCTAATACCATTTTCAATCATTGTTGCAATCTCATTTCTTCTTGTTGGTAACTCTTCTGCGTTAAATCCACCAACAACATTTCTAACTATATTTCTTACAACTGGATTTACAATCTTATCTTCCCATGCTGGTCCCCATGTTGCAATAGTTGCAGGAGCACCATCAGCTGTAAGTCTATATTGAACTGTAAGTTCGATAGAAACAGGTAATCCTCTTGCATCAAGAATATTAATAGCTGGATTGCTTCTAATACTTTGATCAAATCCACTACTAGTCTCTACAGAAGCATAGTTCATAAGCCTAACTTTTGTATCAATAATAGTAACTTTTTGATATCCAGGAATTATAAAATGAAAACCTGGTCTTAAAGGAACTTCTTCATATTTACCTAATGTTTGTTTAATCCCTACATTACCTGACTCAATAGTCATAAATGGTTTTGTAAGAAATAAAACTGCAATAACTACAATAATTACATATAGAAATCCTGCTTTTTTACCAAAATTTTTAAAAAATTCTGGTGGTTCAAAAGGTGGTTGATAGTTTCCACCTCCTCCATTTGAATTACCGCTATTTTTATTTTGTTGTTGTCTATTTTTAAAATAGTCGTTATCAATTGGCATAAATTATCCCTTTTTAGTTTATGTATGTTAAGAATTTCTGATATTTCTCATTCTTACCTTGAACTACATCAAAATACGCTTTTTGAAGTTTTTCTGTTATTGGTCCTCTTTCACCTGCACCAATAATTCTACAATCAACCTCTCTAATAGGAGTTACTTCAACAGCAGTTCCTGTAAAAAAAGCTTCGTCAGCTATATAAATCTCTTCTCTTGTAATTCTTCTTCTTGTTACTTTATAACCCAAATCTTCTGCAATATCTATAACTGTTGCTTGAGTGATTGACTCTAAAGTGTTATCGTTTGGAGGAGTTATAATCTCACCATTTCTAACTATAAAGAAACAAGCACCACTAGCTTCTGCAATATAACCTTGGTCATCTCTTAATAAAGCTTCATCATAACCAGCTTCAACTGCTTCAAATTTTGCCATTTGAGAGTTTAAGTAGTTTGCAACTGCTTTTGCTTTTCCCATACCTGATGTATTTGGAGTTCTTGTCATAGATGAGATTTTTACTCTAACACCTTTTTTCATACCCTCTTCACCTAAGTATGCTCCCCATTCCCAAGCAGAAATAGATACCTGTGCAGGTGCATCTTTATGGTAAAGCCCCATAACTCCGTAACCTAAATATACCAAAGGTCTAATATATGCACCTTCAAATAACTCATTTTTTTGTAATAACTCTATTTGTGCATCATTTAATTCCTCAGCAGTAAAAGGTACTTCAATAAGTGTCATTTTTGCTGAATTTATTAATCTTTTCGTATGTTCTTGAAGTTTAAATATAGCACATCTTCCATCATGTGTTTTATATGCTTTAGTCCCTTCAATTGCACCATTTCCATAGTGTAAAGTGTGGCTTAATACATGAACTTTTGCATCATGCCAATCAACAAATTTCCCATCCATCCAGATGTATTTTGCTTCTGTCATCTTAAATATCCTACGATAAAATTTTTAGCTAATATGTTAGCCAAACAATTATTAAAGTAAAGTGAGATAAAAATAATAGATTAAATTTAAATTAGATTATAAAACAACATTATAAATGCTATGATAAAGTTACTTTTTTTTGATAAAATTTCTTCATATTTAAGTGAGGTATTTATGAATCAACAAGAGTTTTGGAACGAAAAATTTTCTAGAGAAGGATTTTTATATGGAATAAATCCTAATGCTTTTATCAAATCTTGCGAAGGAAACTTCAAAAAATCTCAAAGATTTTTGTGTTTAGGTGAAGGGGAAGGAAGAAATGCAATCTATTTTGCAAAAAAAGGCTTTGATGTTGTTGCCTTAGACGCTTCTGACATAGGACTTTTAAAACTTGAAACACAGGCTATTGAAAATAATCTAAAAATAAAAACTAGATGTATTGATTTAAACGAATGGGAACCAAGTAAAAAATATGGAACTATTGTTGCCTCTTATTTACATATGTATGAAGAGGATAGAGAGAAATTATTTTTAAAAATAGAATCTTGTTTAAAGAATAATGGTTTTTTTGTAGGGGAGTTTTTTTCTAAAAACCAAATAAATTATACTAGTGGTGGACCAAAAGATTTAAGCTTGCTTTATAATATAGATGATTTTTTTAATTCATTTAATTCTTGTATAAAACATAAAATAGAAGAGGTTGAAACAAACTTGGATGAAGGGAAAGGTCATCAAGGAAAAGCTAGTGTGATAAGAGTTATAATACAAAAAAAGTAGTCTTTAAACCCTTTTTTTATATACTATACTACTAAATTAACCCGCAAAAATTTACCAAAAACTATTAAGAAGAGTAGATGATTAATAAAATTAAAAAACTAATTGAAAAACAAGTATTAATTATAGATGGAGCAATGGGAACTCAGCTTCAAATTGCAAATATAGAAGATAAAGCATGGTTATATGAAGGTGAAAACCTTGAAGGATGTAATGAACTATTAAACGAAACTGCACCACATATTTTAGAAAATATCCATGATGCTTATGCAAAAGCTGGAGCAAACTTACTTACAACAAACACTTTTGGAACGATGCCTTGGGTTTTAGATGAGTATGGAATCTCTCAAAAAGCTTATGAGTTATCAAAACTTGGAGCCGAACTTGCAAAAGAGTCTTGCAAAAAATATGAGACTCCTGAAACTCCAAGATTTTGTTTAGGGTCAATTGGTCCTGGTACAAAACTTCCAAGTCTTGGACATATAGCTTATGATGAGATGTATGAGGGCTACAAAGAGGTAGCAAATGGGCTTGCTGATGGAGGATGTGATATCTTCTTACTTGAAACTTGTCAAGATCCTTTGCAAATAAAAGCTGCCCTTCATGCCCTAAATGATACCCATCCAGAGATACCTGTAATGGTATCTGTTACAATTGAGCTTAGTGGTACGATGTTAATAGGAACAGATGCAATGACAATTGCAGCTATTATGGCTCCTTTTAATATCCTTTCACTTGGGTTTAACTGTGGAACTGGACCAAAACAAGTACATAAACATGTAAAAACGTTAAGTGAAGTTTGTAAGTTTCCTATTTCAGTACATGCAAATGCTGGACTTCCGCAAAATAAAGGTGGGGTTACATACTATCCAATGCAACCAAAAGAGTTTAGTCAACTTCAAAAATCGTTTTTAGATATAAATGGAGTTTCATTTTTAGGTGGATGTTGTGGTACAACACCAGATCATATTGAAGCTTTAGCAAATGAAGTAAGAGGTATCGCCCCTAAAAAACCTTGTGGATTTTTAAAAGCTTCCCTTGCAAGTTTATTTAACACAGTTCCTCTAAAACAAGACCCTGCTCCACTTTTAATAGGTGAGAGAAGTAATGCAACAGGTTCTAAAGCTTTTAGAGAACTTTTAAAAGCAAACGATTATGAAGGTACTTTATCTGTTGGTCAACAACAAGTAAGAGCAGGAGCTCATGTTATTGATGTATCTGTAGGTTTCGCTGGACGGGATGAAAGGGAAGATATGGATAAAGTTGTATCACTTTATTCTCAAAAAGTATCTTTACCACTAATGCCTGATTCTACTCAAGTGCCTGCACTTGAAGCTGCTTTAAAACAGATTGGTGGAAGAGCTATTATCAACTCAGTTAACCTTGAAGATGGGGAAGAAAAATTTGATGCTGTTTGTAAATTAGCCAAAAAATTTGGTGCAGCTCTTGTTTGTTTAGTTATTGATGAAATTGGAATGGCAAAAACAAAAGAGCGTAAACTTGAAGTTGCTGAAAGAATCTTTGATTTATGTGTAAATAGACATGGATTTAATCCTGCTGATTTAGTTTTTGATATGCTTACCTTTACTATTGGTTCAGGGGATGATGAGTATAGAACAGCAGGAGTTGAAACTCTTGAAGCTATTAAAGAGTTTCAAATCAGACATCCAGAAGTTGGAACAACACTTGGGCTTTCAAATATCTCTTTTGGATTAGATATTAAAGCAAGAGTTTATCTAAACTCAATCTATCTTGACCATTGTGTAAAAGCTGGTCTTACAAGTGCCATTGTAAATGTAAAACATATTTTGCCACTAAATAAAATTAGTGAGGAAGATAGAAAAGCTTGTGATGATTTAATTTTCAACATCTGCGAAAATGGTGACCCACTATTTAAATTTATTGAACATTTTGCAAATGTTGGAGAGGTTCAAGAACAAAGTGATGAAGAGTATCAAAAATTAGAACCAATTGAAAAAGTTAAAAAACTTCTTCTTGATGGAGATAAAGAAAGGATGCTTCCACTTGTTGATGAACTAAGACATACAATAAAACCTGAAATCATTGTAAATGAATGGCTTATTGATGGCATGAAAATTATTGGGGAGCTTTTTGGAAGTGGTCAAATGCAACTTCCTTTTGTACTTCAAAGTGCAGAAACTATGAAAGCAACTGTTGATGCTCTTAATCCATATTTACCAAAAGAGGATAAAGCTAGTGAAACAGTTTTAGTGCTTGGAACTGTAAAAGGTGATGTTCACGATGTTGGTAAAAACCTTGTTGATATTATTTTAAGTAATAATGGATTTAAAGTAATAAACATCGGTATCAAAGCGGATTTAAACGACTTTATTATTGCAGTAAAAGAACACAAAGCACAAGCTATTGGTATGAGTGGTTTACTTGTAAAATCAACAGCTGTTATGAAAGATAACCTTGAAGAGCTAAAAAACCAAGGTGTTGATATACCTGTTCTTTTAGGTGGAGCTGCCCTTACAAAAGGTTTTGTAAACGATTATTGTAGACCTATTTATGATGGACCAATTTTTTATTGTAGAGATGCCTTTGATGGTGTTGTCTCTATGCAAAGAATTGAAAAAGGTGATACAGAAAATACTCTTTTAAATGCAGATTTAATTGATGATGAAGATAGTATAAAAAAAGTTGAAAATGAGGTTATTGTAAAAGAGGAAGATGTAGAATTTCCTGAACCTACACAATTTACTTTCCCTCCACTTTGGGGAAGAGTTGCAAAAACTTCTGATATCGATAAAGATTTGATATTTAAATGGATTAACCATAGAGTTTTATTTAGACAAAGATGGGGATATAAAAGAGCTAAACAAACAAGTGAAGAGTTTTTAAAACATGAGCAAGAGGTTGTTGAACCACTTTATGAAAAACTAAAAGAGGAGTTTATTTCAAAAGGACTTTTTAATCCTATTGGAATATATGCATATTTTCCTTGTATATCAAAAGAGAATAAACTTTATGTGTTTAGTGAAGAATATGCTTTTCATTCACTAGAAGAAGCAAAAAATGTACCGCCTTTAGAAAAAGCTATCAAGGTTTTTGAGTTTCCAAGACAAAAGAAAAAACCACATAGATGTATTGCTGACTTCTTTGCCAATGATAGACTTGATGTGGTTGCTTTCACCTTAGCTAGTGCTGGACTTAAATTAAGTCCATATGAAGCTGAACTTTATAAACAAAATAAGTTTACTGAATATTATCAAGTTCATGGATTAGGGGTTGAATTAGCTGAAGCTTTGGCAGAGGTTTTACACAAACAAGTAAGACTTGATTTAGATATTGTTCCTAAAGAGGGACATACTTTAAATGATGTACAGATGAAACAATATATTGGATGTAGATATTCTCCAGGATATGCTGCTTGCCCAGAATTGGAACTAAGCCGAGATATTTTTGATTTGTTAAAACCAGAAGAGTTTGGAATAACACTTAGTGAAACATTTCAAATAGACCCAGAACAATCAACTTGCGCTATAGTTGTGCCACATCATAAAGCTAACTATTACAATATCTAAAAGTATATTAGTAAGATTGGTTTCTCCAATCTTACTCTTAAGAGGAAAAAATGAATAACAATACTAAGGGGCTTATGATAACTTCCCTTGGAGCTTTTATTATGAGTTTGGAGTCACTTTTTATAAAACTAAGTACAATCTCTCCTCTTGTTTTCTCTTTTTATTTAGGTATCTTTATGTTTTTTTCTATGATTGCTACACTTTTAGTAAAAGAGGGAAAAAACTCTATAAAAGTTGCTAGTGTATCTTTTTCTATTTTATTATTTTGTGCAACTTTAATGGGTAGTTCAAATATACTTTTTATTGCAGCAATAAAAACAACAACAGTTGCAAATGTGGTAATAATATTTGGTACAACTGCTTTATTTTCAGCACTTTTTGCCTATTTATTTTATAAAGAAAGGGTTGGCAAAAATATCTTTTATGCCTCTTTTTTTATGTTTATAGGTTTATTTGTTATATTTAGTGAGAAAATTGAACTTAGTGGCTTAAAAGGAAATATATATGCACTCATTTGCACCATATTCTTTTCAATAGCTTTTGTTCTTTTAACTAGATATAAAGATATAAGTCGTATTGCTTTAACTGCTGCAAGTGGCTTAGTTTTGGCAGTTATTGCATTTTTAATGGCTGAAAATATAGTTATAAACTTTTATAATCTTTTTTTAGTCGCCGGGATGGGATTACTTATCACACCTATTTCAAGAACAATGATTTCAAATGGAACAAAATATATAAATGCGAGCGAAGTAAGTTTACTTATGATTATTGAAACTATAATGGCACCTATTTGGGTTTGGTTATTTTTAAATGAAATGGCAAGTACAAATACTTTTATTGGTGGAGCAATTATACTTGTAACTTTGATAGTAAACTCAATCTATTCTATAAGAAAAAATTGAGTTTATATAATCTTCTGTTAATTTTCATAGGTTAAAATATAAAAAATAAATAGGAAGTTAAAAGTGTTAACGAAAATAAAAGAAAAAACTACAGGATTAGTGGATATTACAAAAGAACAATTTGATAAATCATTTGACTTTGCAAAAATCCAAAGTGATAAAGTAAAAAATAAAATTGATTTAAAAGTACAGGAAAAAGCTCTTTTAAATCTAAAAGCTGAACTTGCTATGAGACATAAAACCTTCGATGACTATAATGATGAAGAGTTAGAGATTATGCTTACAAACGAAAAAAGAAAAATAGTTGAAGATTTAAAAACAAAGACTTTAGTTGGTGCATTAGCTATTTTAGGTTTAGACTTTTTGGTGTAGATAGATGTTTAGACAAGTAAAATCTGCCATATTTTGGACTTTAGTTTATAAATTTAGAAAAAGACTTACTATAGTTGCAATTTTATTATCTATTGTATTTCTTTCACAATGGATATATTCAGATGTTGTTGAATATCTGCAATTAACAAAACAATTACAATATCTAGACTTTTTATTGCCTATTAAATGGATAGTTATTTTATTTAATATTGGTTTCTCTGCGTACTTAATTCTTACGATTTTTAAACCCTCAAAGGAGGAACAAAAAAATATAAAAAAGAAAGAAGTTGAGATAAAAGAGGAAAAAAAACCAAAAGAAACAAACTCAAAAAAAGAACTCTCAAATAGAGAAAAAGAGTTTTTAACTAAAAAACTTAGAAATGAATCAGAGATTTTAATGGATAGATAAATTAGCACTATCTACTTTAGAGCAAAATTTATTACTCTATTTCAAAAAAGCTCTTTTGGCTATAAATCCTTATATCACGTTAACTTTGTGTAAACATATATTTGATAAAATTATCTCATAAAATTAGTAGGGAAAATATATGCCACAAAAAAAGAGCTTGAATCAAAAAATTTTAGATTATGTTTTTATCATTTCCAAGCAACCTGTTTTATTAAAAGATTTACTTGATGCAAATAGACAACAAAATGAAGGTATGCATGTTGACCCTTCAAAATTGGGATTTAGATTAAGACTTGCAAGAGCTTATCAAGTTTATATTTTATTAGTTTTAATTGTAGTTATTCCTATTTCTGCAATTTCTCATAAGGCTTTAGCAAACGTAGATTCTCATATCTCAATTCTTGGTGCGATGATTATTACAGCTGTGATTTTTATAGGATTTAACTTTTTTCAATCAAAACTTTATGATGAGATTGCAAAAGTACAAATAAAAAAGTCTTGGAGACTAAGATTTCCATATTTTTCATATGATGAATATAAATATAAAATTGAAGAGATATATCAAAAAGCCTTAAAAGAAGAGATTTCTAAAAAAGATTTAGAAAAATATATTTTAGATAATTTAGTAGAAGAGTAATAACAAATATCTTTCTTAATAAAAAAATAAAGCAAAAACAAAGTAAAATAGAACCATCTATACAAAATGGATCACTATGAACTTTGAAAATTTTAAAGATGGTAACCACTTCTCAATAGGTGTAGAACTAGAGCTAAGAATCTTAAATAGATTCTCTCTTACTTTGGAAAATGAGTATGATTATATTGTAGAAAATATTGATGAAAAATACAAAAAAAATCTTGCTTGTGAATTCCTAAACTCTATGATTGAAATCAATACTCCAATATTTCGTTATGAAAAAGATTTATTAGAATATTTAAAACAAATAATCGGCAAAATGGACAAAATTGCCAAAAAGAAATCTTTATGTCTACAAACCAGTGGTTCGTATGCCCAAGAGAATACTAACGTAAAAGTAAACACAAATAAAAGATATGAAGAGTTATTTGAAGAACATCAAATACTTTTACAAAATTTTTCTATTTGTGGGACTCATGTACATATAGGATTTGAAGATTTTGATAAGGCATTAAAAGCTTATAACTACTCTATATATTATCTTCCTTTATTTGTTGCTCTTAGTGCTTCATCTGTATTTTTCAATAATATCAATTCTGGTATCCACTCATATAGAACAAAAATCTTTGATAGGTTACCAAAAGCTTCAATTCCTGACTATTTTGATAGTTTTGAAGATATGAAAAATTTATATGATACATTATATGACTCAAAAGTTATAACTAGTGGGAAAGATATTTGGTGGGATGTTAGAATCCAACCAAAATTTAAAACTGTAGAGTTTAGAGTTTGTGATGCAGTTCACGATTTTGATAGATTAGAGACTATTATTAGTTTACTAAAAGGTATTTGCCAATTATCCCAAATAAAACCTTTAGAAAAATATCCAATGCAGATTTTAAAACAAAATATGTGGAGTGCTACTAGATACTCTATGGATGGTAGTATGATTACAAAAGATGGCTTAAAACCTATTAGAGAGGGTTTAAATGATTTAAATAAACAATTATTAGAAAATAACTTTATATCAAAAGAGGGTTTTGAAAAAAACACAAATATAATTCAAAAACAAAGTATCTCACAAGAGATGTTAAATGTATATGAACGAACAAACAATTTAAAAGAGGTTGAAAGGTTAGGTGTATTTGAATGAAAGGTGTAGTAACAGCTGGTGATAAAAACTCTGCCCAAGCAGGAGCAGACATCTTAAAAGAGGGAGGAAATGCCTACGATGCTGCACTTGCAGTTATGCTTGCAGCTCCTATATGTGAGCCATTGTTCACAAGTCTTGGTGGAGGAGGTTTTTTATTAGGTTTGGAAAAAGGTAAAAAACCAGAACTTTACGATTTTTTTGTACAAGTTCCTAAAAAAAGATTGCCTGAACCTGAGTTTTTCCCTATATATGTTGACTTTGGAGCAGCAATCCAAGAGTTTCATATAGGAGCTGGAAGTGTTGCCATCCCTGGATTGGTCGAAGGAATTTTCCAAGTTCATAAAGAAAAAGGCACCCTTCCCCTTTCTAAGATAATAGAACCAGCTGTAAAATATGCAAAAGAAGGTGTATATTTATCAAAGATGCAAGCAAGTTTTGTAAAACTTCTTGAACCAATTTTTACCTCAACAAAATCAAGCATGGATGTATATTCCATGCCAAATGGAAATCTTATAGATGAAACTCACCTTTTCAAAAATCCAAACTATGCAGACTTTTTAGAAAACTTTGCTAAAGAGGGAAGCAGACTTTTTTATGAAGGAGAAGTTGCAAAAGAGATAGAAAAAATCTCAAAAGATTTTGATGGACTTATATTAAAAGAGGATTTAAAAGAGTATAAGTGTATAAAAAGAACCCCTATAGATTTTAAATATAAAGATTATGAAATAGTTACAAATCCACCACCAAGTGGAGGTGGTATCCTAATAGCTTTTACCCTAAAACTCTTAGAAAACTATGATTTAAAAGATTTTAGAAGTTACGAATATATAAAGGGTTTAATTGAAGCTTTTAACACTACAAGTGATTTTAGACGTGAACATGTGGATGAGTTTTTACATGATGAAAAGTTAAAAGAGATTTTATTAAACGATAGACTTATTAGAAACTATTGTACTACAATGAATAGTAGACTAAACCTTTGGGGAAATACTACTCATCTATCAGTTATAGATGAACTTGGCAATGCTGTATCAGTAACCACCACAAATGGAGAAGGCTCAGGTCATGTAATACCAAGTTCAGGAATTATGCTAAATAATATGATGGGGGAAGAAGACTTAAATCCACACGGTTGGTTTGCATGGGATGAAGGGATAAGACTGCCTTCTATGATGGCTCCAACAGCTGTACTAAAAGATGGTTTACCAAAACTTATCTTAGGAAGTGCAGGAAGCAACCGTATAAGAAGCGCCATCACCCAAACTATTATAAACAATCTTGAATATGGCATGAATCTACACGATAGTATAAACTCCCCAAGAACCCACTTTGAAAAAGGTGTAGTATGTATGGAACCATATTGTGAAGAAAGTATCCGACAAGAATTAGAAAAGCACTACACCTTACAATATTTTGATGATTTAAATGTTTTCTTTGGTGGAGTTCAAGCTGTTGATGGAGATTTAAATGGTGGATGTGATACAAGAAGAGGTGCTGCTGTTATAAAAGTTGACTAAGTTTTATAATTACAAACTAATAAATTTACTACAATATTTATACAAACCCTATCTTTTTAGTTCCATTATTTTTATCATCAGCAATAAGTTGAGATAACACATCCAAAATTTGTTTATCTATATGTTCACCATTTTCAACTCTTTTTTCTAATTCTTCAATTTTTTTCGCTAATTCATCATGAGTAAGTGCATATTTTCTTATGGCAACAAATGTCCTCATGATATTTATATTAACTTCTATTGCTATATCACTTCTAAGTACAGATGAGAGCATTGCTATACCTTGTTCAGTAAATACATAAGGATTTGTTCTTCTCATACTTAAATTTGTGGTTCCAATTTGGAACCGCAAATCGTCAAGTTCTTTATTTGAAAGTTGAAACATAAAGTCTTCTGGAAATCTTTTTATATTTCTAGAAACAGCTTTATTTAAATTTTTCGTCTCAACTTGATATAACTTGGCTAAGTCACTATCAAGCATAACTTTTATATTTCGTATCTCATAAATTTTACTATTTATTTCTTGAATTGTAAGTTCCATATTATTCCCTAATATTAGATTTACAAAACTATAACAGAAAATCCAATTTCGAATTAAAAATATTGTATTTTGTTATATTTTAAAGTTTTTTATCATATATAGCAGTAGCCTCTTTATTCCTTTGTTTTTTAAGCTGTATATCTATATATTTTGCACCAATATCAACTTTTGATTTGAAAGCTAATGTTTGTTTTCTCTTTCCTGTTGGATTTATCTCATATATTTCAAATCCTGCTTCATATAAAGAGAGTCTTACATTTGTAGCAATTGAATAAGTTGTTAGAACACTATCTTTACTGGTACAATTATAAATATCTTTAAAGTATTCTACACTCCAAAGCTCACAATTTACTTCACTTGAAAAAGCATCTTGATAAACTATATCTATATCTTTTAATCCTTTTATATATTTTCTTGCATCACCTATAAAAAGCTCTATAGTTATATTTTCATCTTTATATTTTTTTGTACTTATTAAAGTTTTAATTAAATCTTTTATATCTTCAAACTCATTTGGATATTCAAAATCTATTAAAGAGTCTACAAGTTCTAAATCTAATTCTGGAGTAAAGATATTTATCTTTTTATTTAGACTTTCTTTTTTCATATAATAGATTGTACTAAAAGTGTTATACCCTATTCCAAAACATATATCTAATATATTTAGATCTGTTTTTTGATCAAAGAATAAAAGAGCTGGTATTACATGTTTTTGTAAAGATTCATTTATCGCGCCAGTTTTTATATCGTGGAAATGTTGATTATATTTTGTAGAATAAAGAGTTTTTGAACCATCAATTGTTGTTACAAACTTATCTATATCTATTCCTTTAGTTTATATCCTCATATTTATTTTTAATCTCTAAAAATTGATCTAGATTTTCTAAAAATATTCTTACTAAACTTGGGTCAAAGTGTTTAGTTTTTTCTTCTTTCAATAATTCAATAATTCTATCTAATTCCCAAGCTTTTTTATAAGGTCTTTCATGAGCTAGTGCATCAAACACATCACAAATTGCTGTAATTCTAGCATAAATATGTATCTCATTTCCTTTTAAACCTCTTGGATATCCACTCCCATCCCACTTTTCATGATGTTCATATGCGATTATTGATGAAGCTTTGAGTATCTCTCTTTTTGAGTTTTTTAATAGTTCATAACCGATTTTAGAATGAGTTTTCATAACTTCAAATTCTTCAACTGTGTGTCTTGCAGGTTTATTTAATATAGAATCAGGGATACCAACTTTCCCTATATCATGCATAGGAGATGCTAATTTTATCAATTCTGCTTCTTCTTTTGCTAATCCTGATTTTAGTGCAAGTAGTTTTGAATACTCAGCTACACGTTTCACATGATAACCTGTTTCTTGAGATCTTGTTTCACCTATTTCACCCATTCGATAAATTATCTCTCTTTGAGTCTCTTCTAGTTCTGTATGAAGTTCAGTGATTTGGGTAATATCATTGCGTACAACCATATACTCAATAATTTTTTCATCTTTGTCTTTAATAGGCAATATAGTAGAGGTAAAATGAATCTCTTTACCTTTTTTTGTAAAACCTTTTAATTGACCTTTCCAAATCCCATATTTTTTTGCTTTATTAAAAATGGTTTCAATATATAACATATCTATTTCGGGATGCAATAACATTGAATAATCTTTTCCAAGTAGTTCATCTTTTGTATATTTCGTTAATTTACAAAATTGTGTATTCACATGATTGATTTTCATATCAGTGCTTATTCTAATAACAATCGAACTTTTATCCATAGCATCTTCATATAGTTTTGATAATCTCGTAACCTCATCAAATTTTTCTGATGATATTTGGTATTGTTTTTTTAAAAATTCTTTTCTCTCTTCATGCTCACTAATATCAGTTCTAACTGCTACAAACTCTATAATCTCATCATTTTCATCTAAAATTGGATTTATTACTGTATCAACATAATAAGCAGAACCATCTTTTCTTCTATTTTTAATTTTTCCATACCATGGCTTTTTAGCTACTTTTATTGTTTCCCATAAGTCTCTAAATATATCTTTTGACATATCAGGATGCCTGATTACATTGTGTGGTTTTCCTATTAATTCCTCTTTTGTATATCCTGATATATCTTCAAATTTATGATTTACATATTTGATTTTACCTTTAGTATCAGTTATTGATACAATAGAACTTAAATCTACAGTTTTTTTATATTCATCTAAAAGTTTTTCAAGTTTATTTTTCTTTTTTTCTAAATCTATATTTTGAATTAGAGCTCTAATATTTTCTAATAACTCTTCTGAATCTATTGGTTTTGTCAAAAAAGCATCAATTTTTATTTTTATACACTCTTTTAAATATTTACTATCATCTTGTACTGTTAAAATTATAATCTTTGAATTATTATTTATAGATTTTATTGTCCTTGATAAAGCCAGTCCATCAAGTTCTGGGATATTTATATCAGTGATAATTACATGAGGTCTATATTCTTTATAAAGTTCTAAGCCTTCTAAACCATTTTTTGCAGTTACTAAATCTATATCATTTTCTTTTGTTAATATATCAGAAATCTTTTTTCTACTTATCTCTTCATCTTCTACAAATAAAACTCTTATTTTTTTACCCATTTATATTCACACTATGATTAAAATTAAAAAAATAATTCTATCTATAATTAGTCTCTAAAAAGTTTCTATATTAAATAAAATAAGAAAATAATTAATTCATTTTATAATAGATAAAAGATATTATAAGCCACTACCCCACATATGAAGTTTTTTGGCAGTGATAAGATTATATTCTTCAAAAAGGTCTATATGATTTATTGCTACAAATGAGCTTTCATCAAGTAGTTGTCTTTCATCAAGTAGTTGTTTTACCTCATCCATATTGTTATTTAACTTTTTTTCCAAAACTATAATATTTGCAGAGTTTTCCAAGGCTTTGTACATTAGTTTTAAAATCTTATCTTTATTTGGACAGTACGATAATATATCACTTAAAACTATATACTCGTATTCTCTGGCTGTTGCTTTTATTCGTGCTGATTTTTCTTCTCTAAATTCAATATATTCTAAATTGCCATCCAAAAAATCTACAACTTCTTTTATTGGGGCATCTATAAATCTTGCCCCATTATTTATATGTAATATTGATATATTAGGAAAAGGTTGAAATAAATCTTTAAAAAGTTTTAACTCTTTTTCCAATTAGTTTCCTAAACTTGCAAGTTTTTCATCTGATAGATAAAGCTCTTTATTATCCATTACACCAATCTCATGACTTAAGATATCTTGTGCAATTTTTTTTGCGTTTTCAAGTGAGTGCATATTGCATGTTCCACATTGATACTCATTTAATTCTGGAATATCATTTTGTGATTTTACTTTTAGTACATCTTCCATAGCCTCTTTCCAAGCTTTTGCTACAGTTTTTTCATCAGGATTTCCTAATAAACTCATATAAAAACCTGTTCTACATCCCATAGGAGATACATCTATAATCTCTACTGTATCTGAATTCAAATGTTCTCTAATAAATCCTGCAAAAAGATGTTCTAATGTATGGATACCTTTTTCATCCATCATATCTTTATTTGGTGCATAAAATCTTAAATCAAATACTGTAATAACATCTCCTGAGGGTGATTTCATAGTTTTTGCAACTCTTACTGCTGGTGCTGGCATAATTGTATGATCTACTCTAAATGAGTCCAATAATGGCATAATAATTCCTTTTTTAATTTTAAAAATTTTATCGCAAAAAGCTTAAATGCAATATTATAAAAAAAATTACAAATTGTTGCTTATCAATACAACTTATGTAATCTATTTGTTAAGTTTATAATGTATAATCTAAAAATAAGTTATATCATTACATAAAAACTTAAAGGAATTTGCCTATGATTGTTCAATCTGATGACCGATATAAAAGTGATGCCAGATATAAAATGGTTGAAAAGACTATGAAAAAGCTCAATTATGACAGAAGTGCTTTAATTGAAACTTTACATACTGCTCAAGAGACATTTGGATATTTAGAAAATGAAACTCTAAAATTTGTGGCAAGAAGACTTAAATTGCCTTATTCAAAGGTTTATGGTGTTGCTACTTTTTACCACTTTTTTAGACTTAAACCAAAAGGGAAACATACTGTAGTTGTTTGCATGGGAACAGCCTGTTATATAAAAGGTGCAGACAAAATTTTGGCAAAAATGGAAGAGAAGTTTGGAATAAAAGCTGGAGAAACAACAAAAGACAATCTTATATCATTGATAAGTGCAAGATGTGTTGGTTCATGTTCTTTAGCTCCAATAGCCATATATGATAATAAACCAATTGGTAATTTAGGTTTAGAACAATCAATTGAAGAATTAAAGGGGTTATTAGATGATTAACTCAATTGAAGAATTAAAGCAAATTGCTGAAAAAAGAAAAGATTTAAATAGAAATGCCCACGAAGAGCTTAGAGTTTGTATAGGAAGCTCTTGTGCAGCTTTAGGTTCAAATGACTTTCTAAAAGATTTGAGCAAACAAGTAAAAGATGCAGAGCTAGATAAAAAATGTAGAGTAAAAGGGGTTGGATGTAATGGACTTTGTTCTGAAGCTATTATGGTATCTCACTATCATAAAGTAGGTGATAGAGAATCTATATATAGTAAAGTTGAATCAAATCAAGCAGATAAGTTTGTTGATACACTAAATACACAAACCCCTCTACAAGAGAAAAAATGTGATATATCTCAACCATTTTTTACAAAACAGAAAAAGATTGTATTGGAAAATGCAGGAATCATAGACCCAAATGATATAGATGATTATATAGCTCACGATGGATACTTGGCTCTTTATACTTGTTTAGAAGAGTTAACACCCCATGAAGTTATTGAAGAGATTAAAATAAGTGGTTTAAGAGGTCGTGGTGGTGGAGGTTATCCAACAGGATTAAAATGGGAAACTGTATCAAAAGTTGAAAGTGACCAAAAATATATAGTATGTAATGGCGATGAGGGAGACCCAGGAGCTTTTATGGATAGAGCGGTAATGGAAGCAGATCCACATAAAGTTATTGAAGGGATGGCGATTGCTGGATATGCCTGTGGAGCAAGTAAAGGTTATGTTTATATAAGAGCCGAATACCCAATAGCAGTTGAAAAAATAAATAAAGCTATCAAACAAGCTACAAAAAAAGGAATTCTTGGAACTCAAATAGCAAATAGTGGTTTCAGTTTTGATTTAGAAGTTAGACTAGGTGGTGGGGCTTTTGTTTGTGGAGAGGCTACCTCTTTAATTGCTTCAATAGAAGGAAATAGAGGAAATCCAAGACAAAAACCACCACACTTGAGTGATTATGGACTTTGGAAAGAACCAACAGTTTTAAATAATGTAGAAACTTTTGCAAATATTGCTTCTATTATTAGAAATGGAGGAGAATGGTTTAGTAAAATAGGAACTCCTACTTCAACAGGAACTAAAGTATTTGCTTTATCTGGACATATAAAAAACACTGGACTTGTAGAGATTCCAATGGGTATAACTTTAAAAGAGTTAATATATGACATTGGTGGTGGTCCAACAGGTAAGAAAAAATTAAAAGCAATACAAACTGGGGGACCTAGTGGTGGTTGCATCCCAGATAGTATGTTAGATATCCCTGTAGATTATGATTCATTGAAAAAAATTGGTTCAATTATGGGAAGTGGTGGACTTATCGTAATGGATGAGGATTCAAATATGGTAGAAGTAGCAAGATTTTTTATGGACTTTTGTCAAAGCGAATCTTGCGGAAAATGTGTACCATGTAGAGTTGGAACAACAGAACTTAGAGATTTATTAGATAAATTTATTGCAAAAACTGCAACTCCTAGTGATTTTGAATTATTAAAAGATTTATGTCATGTGGTAAAAGATAGTAGCCTTTGCGGACTTGGTCAAACAGCACCAAACCCAGTATTAAGTACTATAAAATATTTTGAGAAAGAGTATTTGGAAGGGATTTGTAATGATTAAAGAAAAAGTTAGAGTAAAAACCTTTAAAATTGATGGTATTGATGTAACAGGAAAATCAAACTCAACTATCCTAGAAGTTGCAAATGAACATGGAATAAAAATCCCAACACTTTGTTATTTGGAAGGATTAAGTTGTGTTGGAGCTTGTAGAATGTGTCTAATTGAGACAAGTGGTAGTAATAAACTTATCCCTGCATGTACTTCTAAAATCAAAGAAGGGATGGAAGTTATCACAAATTCAGATAGACTTAAATCTCATAGAAAAATGATTTTATCTATGATATTTGCAGAAAGAACTCACACTTGTAGTGTATGTGTATCAAATGGAAATTGTGAATTACAAGACCAAGCTATTGAATTAGGACTTGAACATAGTCATGTACCTTATGTGCATAAACAGTTTGATATAGATGCTTCACACAAAGACTATATATATGACCCAAACAGATGTATCTTATGTACTAGATGCGTTAGGGTTTGTGATGAAGTTGAAGGGGCACATGCACTTGATATTTTTGGACGTGGAATTGATGCAAAGATTATTCACGATATGGATGAACCTTGGAGTGAAAGTCAAAGTTGTACAAGTTGTGGTAAATGTGTGCAAGTTTGTCCAACAGGAGCTTTATTTGAAAAAGGTGTTAGTGCAACTGAGATGATAAAGAAAAAAACAATTGTAACAAATCTAATTCAAGCAAGGAAAAACAATGGTTAAAATAAAAGTTGGAACAATATGGCTTGATGGATGTTCAGGATGTCACATGTCTTTTTTAGATATGGATGAAAGATTGATTGAATTAGCACAATATATGGATGTAGTATATAGCCCTTATGTGGATGCAAAAGATATCCCTGAAAGCGTAGATTTATTTATAGTTGAAGGTGCTTTAAGTACAGACCATGATATAAAAATCATCAAAAAGATTAGAAAAAACTCTAAAAAGATATTAGCTTTGGGAGATTGTGCTATTACTGGAAACATCTCAGCTATGAAAAATCTAGCAGGAACAAATGCCGTTTTAGAAAAAGGTTACTTTGATTTGGCAGATTTCAATAAAGGTAAATACCCAGATAAAATAGTTCCTAAACTACTTGATAAAGTAATCCCTCTAAATGAAGCAATAGATATAGACTATTTTGTACCAGGTTGCCCTACTCCTGCTGATGCGATATATGAAGTTATTAAAGGGATTATTACAGGAGTTGAAGTTGATGTTAGCAAATACACAAGATTTGGACTGTAAGGGAAAAAGATGAGTAAAGAAACTATAGTTATAGAACCAGTTACTAGAATAGAAGGTCATGCTAAAATCACAATTGATTTAGATGAAAATAAAAAAGTACAAGATGCAAAAATCCATGTAACCCAATATAGAGGTTTTGAAAAGATTTGTGAAGGAAGACCTTATACAGAGATGCCAGCACTGACAGCTAGAACTTGCGGTATATGTCCAGTTAGTCATGAAATCTCTTCATCAAAAGCTTGTGATGAACTACTGGCGGTAAGACCTCCAAAAGCAGCTAGAAACTTAAGAAGAATAATAAATCTAGCACAAATAACACAATCACATGCCTTAAACTTTTTTCATTTAAGTAGTCCAGATTTTCTTTATGGTTTTGATGCAAAACCTGAGGATAGAAATATCTTTAAAATGATGAAAGATTATCCAGATTTAGCAAAAAAAGGTATTGCCCTTAGAGCATTTGGACAAAAAATCATCGAAACACTTGGGGGAAAAAGAATCCATCCAACATGGATAGTCCCAGGGGGAGTTAGTCATGCAATCACAGCTGAAACAAAAGAAAAAATCTTAGCTCAAATCCCAGAAGCCCTTGATATAGCAAAAGAGGCTTTAAATCTATTTACTAATTCATTACATAAATTTGAAAAAGAGATAAACTCATTTGCAAATTTTGAATCGCTATTTATGGGTCTTATAAACAAAAAAGGAAATCTTGAACACTATGATGGATTATTAAGATTTGTCGATTCAAATGGAAATATTGTAGCTGATAAACTTGAACCAAAAAACTATAAAGAGTTTATTGGTGAAGCTGTTGAAGAGGATAGTTATCTAAAATCTCCATACTATAAACCTCTTGGTTATCCACAAGGTATGTATAGAGTGGGACCACTTGCCAGATTAAATGTAGTAGATGCTTGTGGAACACCACTAGCTGATGAAGAGTTTGAAAGATTTAAAAATCTAAACAATGGAAAACCAGTATTAAACTCATTTTACTACCACTATGCAAGACTTATAGAGATAATCTATTGTATAGAAAGAATTGAGCAGTTACTAAATGAACCTCAAACTTTAGAAGAGAATATCAGAGCTCATGCCGATATAAATAGAAATAGAGCTGTAGGTTGTTCAGAAGCTCCTAGAGGTACCTTGTTTCATGATTATGAGGTTTCAAATAGTGGTATAATAACTGGTGTAAATCTAATCATTGCTACAGGAAATAACAACCTTGCTATGAATGCAGGGGTAAAACAAGTAGCTCAAACTTTTGTTGATGGAAATGATATAAAAGATGGAGCATTAAATAGAGTTGAAGCTGTTATTAGATGTTTTGACCCATGTTTGAGTTGTTCAACTCATGCATTAGGTATAGTTTCATCAAACATAGAAATTAGAGATTTTAATAAAAATATTATAAAAACAATAAAAAGGAGTTAATATAACTTATATAATTGGATATGGAAATAGTTTAAGAGGTGAAGATGGATTTGGTCTTGAAGTTATAAAAAAACTTCAAGACTTCTCTTTAGCAAATACAAAACTTATCTCCTTATTCCAATTAACTCCTGAACTTTGTTTGGAACTATTAGATGTAAAAAAAATTATATTTATAGATGCAACCTTTTCAAATCAAACCCCATATGCTCTTGCTTGTAGTTTAGAAAAATCTTTAAACTCTAATCTTAGTCATCATATCTCACCCTTTACAATAATAGAATTATTAAAAACCTTATATAAAAAAGATTGTGAATTTGAAATTTTTTCTATATTCACAAATAATTTTGATTTTATCGAAAATGAATTCAAATATAAAAAAGGTATTTTTGATACTAGTACTTTTATCTTAAATACAATAAACTAAAAAATCAATCTCTTAATCTATTAGAACTATCAACTATCTCTTCAAATCTATCATTTGCTGGAAATGGTGTAAAAGATAAGTTTGAGATTTCATCTCTTAAAGTATCTGACATTTCAATCTCTAAACATTTTAAATTTGACTTTAATTGTTCTTTATTTCTTGCTCCAATTATTGATGAAGTGATAGTGTCATGACTTAATACCCAACTTATTGCTAAAGATGCCGGTTCATATCCATTTTTATTTGCATACTCACAAAACTTTTTTACCGTTTCATGATATATTTTATGATTATATCTTTGATTATAATACTTTTTTTCATTTAATCTTGCATTTGCTGTCGTATCTATAGTTTCATATTTACCTGTGAGTAATCCAGAACCTACAGGGCTATAAGAGATAACTGCCAAGTTTTGATCTTCCGCTAAAGGTAATATTTCAGTTTCCACTTGTCTTTTAACCAAACTATACATTGGTTGAATACAATCTATACTTTTAAGTAAATTACTCTTTGATATATGGATACTTTTCATAATTTGCCAAGCACTCCAGTTACTAAGTCCTGTATAAAGTATTTTACCTTGTTTTACTGCATCATCTAAAAATCTCATAGTATCTTCTATAGAGGTATAAGGATCAAAATAATGTAAAAAATATATATCAATATAATCGGTATTAAGTCTTTTTAAACTTTTTTCTAATTCACACATAAGATGTTTTCTAGATAAACCTTTACTGTTTATATCTGTTCCTATAGAACTTGCACCTTTTGTTGAAACAATTACCTCATCACGGCAATTCTTTATACATTCACCTAATATTTTTTCTGATTCTCCATTTGCATATTTATTTGCACAATCAAATATATTAATTCCAAAATCTTTTGCTAAATTAAACATTTCAATAGACTCTTGTTTATTTGCTTCTGCTCCAAAAGTCATAGTCCCCAAACTAATATTCGAAACTTGTAAACCTGTTAAACCAAATTTTTTATATTTCATTTTATCCCCTTTTTATTGCAAAATATTAACTACCTTTCATTACATTGTAATTACAACTTGTATATACAAGTTGTAATTACAATGTAACCTTTCACTTTTATAATTCCCCAACAAAAAATTAAAGAAAGGATAAAAAATGACAAAAATGTTTGATTATGAATTAGTTTACAACTATATCAATGAACTAATAAATACAGAACTAAAAGATCATGATAAAATCCCTTCTGAAAATACTTTGTGTGAAATGTTTAATTTATCAAGGCTAACTGTTAGGCAAGGAATAAATAAACTTAAAAGTGAAGGATATTTATACTCTAGAAAAGGGAGTGGAAACTATGTAAATCCAAAAAAAATTATTTATAATATCTCTCCATATACAACTTTTTCTAATGAAATACTTAAATTGAAAAAAACACCAACAATAAAACTTTTAGAATCAAAAATTATAAAAGCTGATGAAACCATAGCAAAGAAACTATCAATTAAAGAAGCTCAAGAAGTTTTATATGTAAAAAATATGAGATTTGTAGATGATGTACCTTTTCTTTTTGCAGAATATTATCTAAACCTAATGGTTTTACCTAATTTACAAAATACAATCAAAGAGGTTGTTTCTTTTTCTAAACTTTATACAAACACTTATAATCTTGAACCTATTAGAGATCATTCAGAAATAGATATTACTTCAACAAATTATGAATCTAAAAAACTTTTTAAAGTTCAAAATGATTTACCAATTATAAAAATTTCTACAAAAACTACAGATAAAAAAACAAATGAAACTATTGATTACTGCTGCTCACATTTTAGAAGTGATATGGCAAAGATTGTAGTTGATTATAAGGACAAACAATGATTAAAATGAAAAAACTAACCCTTGGTTATAAAAAAGAGAAAATCTTAAAAAATGTAAATCTACATATTCACAAGGGAGAATTTGTAAGTATTATAGGACCTTCGGGAGCTGGAAAATCAACACTTTTAATGTCTATTGTTGGTGGTATAAAAGTATTTGATGGAGATTTTGAAGTACTTAATTTTGATATGGAAAATATCAAAAAAAAGAATCTTGTAAGATTAAGAGAACAAATTGGAATAATCTTTCAAGGGTATAACTTGGTTGATAGATTAACTGTTTTAGACAATGTAATTAGTGGAATGTTAAAAGATATTCCAATGGCAAGAGCAATAATCAAATATTATAAAGAAAAAGAGTTAAAAAAAGTAAATGAACTTATGCAAATAGTTGATATAGCTAAATACTCATTTAAAAGATGTGATGAGCTAAGTGGTGGACAAAGACAAAGGGTAGCAATAGCAAGAGCATTAGCTAGTGATCCAAAAATAATCTTAGCTGATGAACCAATCTCTGCACTTGACCAAAAGAGTGCAAAAAAAGTTATGAAGATTTTAGAAAAAGTAAATAAAGAGTTAAATGTAACAATAGTAGCAAATCTTCACCATCTTGATATTGCCCAAAAATATTGTACAAGAATTATTGGTGTAAACGATGGGAAAATTGTATTTGATGGAAAACCAGATGAATTAACAGAAGAGATTATAGAAAAAATTTATGAAGGGGAACTTCATAAATAAAATCCTTACAATAACTTTTACTTGATTATTTAGAAAAATAATGAAGCAAGAGTTATCTTGTATCTCGTCAAATCTGTAAGGTGAATCATTTGAATGATTGAACAAAATTTAAATTGAAGGAAGAAAATTATGAGAAGAGATTTTTTAAAAAAATTAGGTCTTGCTACATTAGCATTAACATTAGGTGCTCAAACATTAAGTGCAAATCCACAAGAGTGGCCAAAAGAGGTTAACTTTGGAGTAATTCCTGTTGCAGGAACTACTAGTGTAAAAGATACTTTTGGAGCACTTGCAAACTATTTAGAAAAAACATTAGGTGTAAAAGTAAACTTACAATCAGCAGGTGATTATGCTGGTGTTATTACTGCTATGCAACACAAACATGTTGATATCGCTTATTTTGGACCAAAATCTTATGTAGAAGCTGCAAAAAGAGCTGGTGCTGAAGCTGTAGCAACTGAAGTTGACGCAGAATCAGGTCTTCCAGGGTATAACGGAATTATTATCACAAAAAAAGGAAGTGGTCTTAAAACTTTAGAGGATATCAAAGGTAAAACATGGGCATTTACTGATTCAAACTCTACATCTGGAACTTTAGTACCAACTGTAATGTTCTCTAAAAAAGGTATCGACCCACAAAAATATTTCTCAAAAGTATTATATTCTGGTGGACATGAAGCATCTATTTTAGCTGTTAAAGCTGGAAAAGTTGAAGCAGCATCTACTAATAACTTAGATTTTAACAGAGGTTTAGGTAAACACTGGGAAACTAATGATTTCAATGTATTATGGACTTCTGATTTAATTCCTGGTTCTCCAATGACTGTAAGAAAAGATCTTCCAACTTCATTTAAAATGGCTGTAAAAGGTGCATTTCTTTCTTTAAAAGATGAAAAAATCTTAGGACAAATGAAAATTGCTGGTTATGTTCCTGGTGATGATAGTTTTTATAATCCAGTAAGAGAACTTATTGAATTAAAAAAATCTTTAAAAAATAAAAAATAAATTTAATAATAAAGAGGTAGGAAACATATTTGTTTCCCTCTTCTTTGAAATTTAGATTTAAAAAAGATAGTAGCTTTTATTGTTTTTTTTAAATGTATTAAGGAGATATAGTATGTCTATAGAGAATTTAAAAAGGGAATCCAATCCCTTCAAAATCTATAATTTTGTTTTAATAGCAGTATTTGCATATATTATTATTCAAAGTTGGGTAGATACAGAGATGAGTTTTGTAGGATTACTTCAAGGTTGGGATAGCATGGTTTCTTATATACAAGGAAATCCAGAGATTGAAGGAAGTTCTTATTTTCCACCAGTATTTTATAAAGATGATTTAATCACATATTTTTGGGCCATGTTAGAGACTGTTCAAATGGCAGTAATTGCCCTACTTTTATCAGTGATAATTGCAGTTCCTTTATCATATATCACTTCAAGAAATATTTTAGAGATTCTAATTCCTGGTAAAACTTGGGTACATACAAGTTTGAAAAAAGCTTTATATATGATAGGTACAACTATTGCCAATATTTTTAGGTCTGTAAATGAACTTGTATGGGCTTTGATATTTGTAAGTGCTGTTGGACTTGGACCAATGGCAGGTATTTTAGCATTGGGAATTCATACAGCAGGAGTTCTTAGCAAACTTTTAAGTGAAGGTAATGAAGCTATTGATCCAGGTCCTGTTGAAGCTTTGACAAATAGTGGTGCAGGTTTTGTAAAAATCTTGGCTTTTGCCGTTGTTCCCCAAACAATGCCACATTTTGTATCTATGGTTTTATATAGATTTGAAAGTGATGTAAGAAGTGCTTCAATCTTAGGATTTGTTGGTGCTGGTGGTATTGGATTTTATCTTTTTGATAAATTAAGAGGTTTTGAAAATGGACATGTTTGTACTATCTTAATCTTTATTATTATCACTGTTTGGGCACTTGATAACTTGAGTGCAATTATTAGAAAAAGGTTTATATAGATGAAAAGAGAAGAGTTAAATTATATCTTTCAACATGCAAAATTAGAAGATATAAAACAACTTCATAAAAAAATTGATAAAAAATATGGTGTAGTGGTTATAAATAAACCCACTAGCCAAACTCTATTAGTACCTGTAAAAGATCCTATTTCTCAAGGGGAGTTTTATGCAGGGGAAGCATTAGTTACTTCTACTATTGTGGAAGTAAATAAACAAAAAGGTTGGTCAATGGTACAAGATGATAATGAAAAAATCTCTTTATATATTGCCACAATTGATGCAGTTTTTGATTCAAAAGAGTTTGAAGATGAGATAAAAGATATTTATGAACAAACTACAAAAAAACTTGAGAAAAAAAGAAAACAACTAAACCAAAAAGTAAACTCTACAAGAGTTAGTTTTGATTTAATGTAAGGTAGAAAAAATGGATAAAATTGATATTGAAGAGTTTAACAGAGAAAACTTTAGAAACCTGCTTGATACTCTATCTATGCCAGGGAATACTAAAAAGTTAAATAAATTATTTGATTCATATACGCTTTCACTTGCAAGTGTTTTATTGTATTCTGAGGTAAGTTATGAAAACCATACAGATGAAGATTTTTCAATTATAGATGCTATTACAAACTCACAAAAAGAGGAAGTAAAAAAAGCGGATTATATATTTTGTAATAATCCTACTTCTATTTTACAAGAGGTAAAAAAAGGTTCATACCTAAGCCCTGAACACTCGGCAACTATTATATGTACAGTTGATAGTTTTGATGGTCTAACTTTAAATTTAAAAGGACCAGGAATAGATATAGAAAAAAAAGAATCTTACCCAGTAAATGAAGAGTTTGTAAAAACTTTTAATGAAAACAACAAAGAGTTTCCATTGGGAAATGAAGTTGTATTTGTAAATACACAAAGTGGAGAGGTAAGATCACTTTGTAGAACAACTAAGTTGGAGCTTATATAATGGGTTATGTTGCTATAAAAGGTGGAGAACAAGCTATTGATAACTCTTTAAATTTCTATAAAGAGATTATTAAAAAGAGTGAAAATATAAAAGATGATGATATCCAAGATGGTTTAAGATTTGCAATTGATAAGATTATTAGTGAAGGTTCTTTATATAGTAAAAAACTAGCTGCTACTGCTATAAAAAGAAGTGCTGGTGATTTGTTAAATGCTGCATTTTTTTTAAGAGCTCATAGAAGTACCTGCCAAAGAATTGGTATTGCTAAAACAATAGATGTAAATAAAATGAGACTTCTAAGAAGAATCTCTTCTGCTTTTAAAGATATTCAAGGTGGTCAAATATTAGGTGCTTCAAATGATTATGAAGTAAAACTGATTTTAAAAACTAAAAACGAAGAACCAAAATGGGAAGATTTTGAAGATAAAGAGTGTGTACTAGATAGTGCTTTAACACCTTTAAGAAAAAACAATCTTGTTAAAACAATAAAAAAAGATGAAACAATCTCAGATATTACAAGATTATTTCCAGAACCACCATATACAAGAAGTGCAGTAATGCAAGTTTTAACAAGGGGTGAATCTGGAAGTATGTTAGGTTTCTCATACACTTCTATTAGAGGGTATGGGGATGTTCACCCAACAATTGGAGACTTAAGACTAGGAACTTGCGACTTGACATTTGAACACCCATTTACAAAAAATGAAGTAAAAATTGGAGAGTTGGAACTTACATCTTGTGAAAGTGCAGGAACTTTTGAAAAAGATGAAAACAATGATGTAAAACTTACAACTGGTTTTGGCTTTTGTTTTGGTTTTAATGAAACAAAAGCAATTAGTATGAGTATTTTGGACCTTTCTTTATACAACAAAAAATTTAGTGTTGGGGAAAAAGAGTTTGCAAGTGATTTTGAGATGATGGTACACCATGTGGACGGGGTAGATTCTATGGGATTTACTAACCACTTTAAACTACCTCACTATGTAACTTTTCAAACTGATTTACAAATACTATCAAGGGCTAATAAATTTGTAAAGGATAAAAAATGAGATACGCTTTTTTAGATGAAGATGCAAAAAAAGAGATAAGAAGAGCTATCTTAAAAGCTGTGGCAATACCAGGATATATTGTTTCATTTGCAAGTAGAGAAATGCCTATTGCTAGAGGTTGGGGAACAGGTGGACTGCAACTAACCCTTTCACTTATAAAAAAAGATGATGTATTAAAAGTGATTGACCAAGGTTGTGATGGTAGTGTAAATGCTGTAAATATGAGAAATTTTATAACCTCTGTTACAAACAATGAAACAACATTTGATACACAAAAAGCAACATTGATACAAACTAGACATAGGATTCCAGAAGAGGAGCTACAAGAGGGACAAACACTAGTTTTTCAAGTACCTATGCCTGATATTTTAGAAACAGTTGAAGCAGATACATATAAAGCAAAAATCATGCATGCAAATGAAGATTACTCGAAACTTTGGGTTTTATTGTATGAAGATACCTCTTTATATGGGGATAGTAGAATCTCAAATAGATACCCAGTAATAGTTGAAAATAGATATGCAATGGATCCAAGTCCAATACCAAAATATGATACTACAAAACTAGGAAACTCAAAAGCTTTACAACTTTTTGGAGCAGGTAGAGAGAAAAAAATCTATGCAATCCCTCCATATAGCGATGTAAAACCTTTAAAGTTTGAAGATAAAGAGTTTCAAGTGGAAACTTTTGAGGATAAAACTTGTGAAAGATGTGGAAACAGTGGTGTTTTTCTTGATGAGATTTATGATGAAGAGAATAATACACACTACTACTGTAGTGACACTTCTTATTGTGATAAAACATTAGAAAAGAGGAATAAATGAAAGTTTTAGAGATAAAAAACCTATCAAAAATATTTGGCAATGGATGCCCTAAATGTTTAGAAGAAACAGGTTCATTTACAGACTCTTCGATATGCCCTCATTGTAATAGTGTGGTTGGAGTAAATCAAATAAATTTGGAGCTTAAAAAAGGTGAGATTTTAGGGATTGTTGGTGAGAGTGGTAGTGGTAAATCAACCTTACTTCAACTAATCTATCAAGACCAAAAAGCTTCAAAAGGTGAGATTTTTGTTGATAACTATTTTGATGAAAATGGAGATAAAAAAAATATCATAGATGCAAATCTAAACGATTTAAACTATTTAAGAAACAAACTTATCTCTATGATATACCAAAACCCTAGACTTGGACTAAACTATAGATTTAGTGCAGGTGGAAATATCGCTGAAAAAGTGATTGGTAGTGGAAATAAATATTATGAACAAATAAGAGACAAGGCAAAATTCTTTTTAGAAAAAACAGAGATTCCTGTAAGTAGAATAGATGATTATCCAGATAAATTTAGTGGTGGGCAACAACAACGTATCCAAATATCAAAAGCCCTATCAAGTAATCCAAAACTTTTACTTTTGGATGAACCAACAACAGGATTAGACCTATCTGTTCAAGCAAAAATTTTGGACTTGATAAAGGTTTTACAAAAAGAGATAGGGTTTTCTATGGTTATTGTTTCACATGATTTAGGTGTAATCAAACACCTAACAGATATTACAGTTGTTATGAAAAATGGACAAATAGTTGAAAAAGGTTTAACAGATCAAATCTTAGAAGACCCTCAACATCCATATACTCAACTTCTTGTTTCAAGTATATTGTAAGGATTAAAATGAAAAAAATTGAAATAAAAAATATCTCTAAAATGTTTACAGTACACACAAGAGGTGGCTTACAAGTTCATGGTTATGAGGATATAAGCTTTGATGTAAATCAAGGGGAATTTGTATCTTTATATGGACCAAGTGGTATGGGAAAATCTTCTGTTTTAAAAGCAATATATAGAACTTACACTACAACAAGTGGAGATATTTTATTTTATAAAAATGAAAATGAAAGTTTAAATATAGCTACAGCAAATGAAAGTGATATTTTAGAATTGCGAAAAAATCATTTAGGTTATGTTTCTCAATTTTTACAAGTTCTTCCAAGAATTAGTGCAGTTGATATAGTAGCTCAACCTTTAATAGAAAAAGGGGAATCACAAGAGGTTTCAAAAGAGAAAGCGAAACATATGTTAGACTATTTTAACATAAAAGAGGAACTTTTTGATATCTCACCACTTACTTTTAGTGGAGGGGAACAGCAAAGAGTAAATATAGCAAAGGGGATAATAGCTCCAAAATCTGTTTTACTTTTGGATGAACCAACTGCTTCTTTAGACAAAATCAATACTCAAAAAGTGATAGATAAACTAATAGATATTAAAAAAGAGGGAATTAGCATGATTGGGATTTTTCATGATTTAGAGTGCATGAAAAAGATAAGTGACAAAATATATGATATGAAGGGAAAAAAATATGCAGACAATTATTAGAAGTAATAATGTTCTCATTGATGGAAAATTCCAAGGAGCTGATATAGTAATCCAAGGTGATAAAATCACAGCTATTGAACCTTATAAATCTATTGATATTGCTATTGATTTAGGAGATAGAAGAGTTGTTCCTGGATTTGTTGATTTACATGGTGATGCCATTGAAAAAGAGCTTGAACCAAGACCAGGTGCAAAATTCCCTACTAAAATGGCAGTTGTTGAACTTGATAAAAAACTATCAATTGCTGGTGTTACAACAATGTATCATGCAATAGGATTCAATGATGAAGAGCTTAGTAAAGGAAGAGGAACAGAACAATCAAGAGAACTAATAGAAGAGATATATGAAGCAAATAAATCTCACTTGGGAGTTGATAATTTTGTTCATGCCAGATTTGAAATCACTAGTGAAAGTTCACTTGAAACTATCAAAAACCTTATTACTAATAAAAGAGTTGATATGTTATCTATTATGGACCATAGCCCAGGACAAGGTCAATTCAAAACTTTAGAATCTTGGAAGAAATACCATCTAAGTGCTTATAGTATTGATGATGAAGATGTAAGTGAGTATTTAGAAAAAAAACTATCTAAAGATAAAGTAGGTATTGTAGAAGACTTAGTTGCTTTTGGAATAAAACACGAGATTCCTGTACTAAGTCATGATGATGATTGTGAGGATAAACTAAATACTTTAAAACAATTAGGAGTTACCTTTTCAGAGTTTCCTTTAAGTGTAGAGGTTGCAAAAAAAGCAAAAGAGTTAAATATAAGTACAGGTATGGGTGCTCCAAATGTTGTAAGAGGTGGTAGCCAAAGTGGAAATATAGCTGCACGTGAACTTGTAAAAGTTGGTGTTTGTGACTACTTATGTAGTGATTATCACCCTGCTTCACTTTTATTAAGTCCATATAGACTAAAAGAGGATGTAGACTTAGCTTTTGCTATGATTAGTTCAACTCCTGCAAAGTTAGCAAACTTAGAAGATAGAGGGGAATTAAAAGAGGGAAAACTTGCAGATATAGTTGTAATAGATGAATCACATTTTCCTAAAGTAGTTTTAACATTTAAAAATGGTGAAATCGTTTACAATGGAATTAGAGGTTTTAAAATATAATGTACAAAATAGAAAGTCTAAACAAACCATCAAAAAAGATTTTAAAAAAAGAACCATCTATTGAACCATCAAGTATAATTGTTGATTCACAGTTTGGAGAGTTTGTTGAAATAAGTTCTTTTAATAATATCCAAGAATCTACTATTGATGATTATAGTTATACATGTGAAAACTGCCAAATAATCTATAGTTATGTGGGAAAATTTGTAAATATCGCTTCATATGTAAGAATAAATCCAAGCCCCCACCCTATGGAAAAAGCGACTCAACACCATATGCTTTATAGAAAAGAGATGTTTGGTTTTGGGCAAGATGATAGTTCGTTTTTTGATTTTAGAAAATCAAAAAAAAGCCATATAGGTCATGATGTATGGCTTGGACACAATGTAGTAGTAATGGGTAATGTAACTATTGGAAATGGTGCAGTTATAGGAAGTGGTGCAATTGTTACAAAAGATATTCCACCCTATGCCATAGCTGTTGGTAATCCAGCCCGAGTGATTAAATATCGTTTTGATGAAAAAACTATTGAAGCTTTAGAAAAAATATCTTGGTGGAATTGGGAACATGAAAAAATCAACACCTCTTTAGAAGATTTTCATGATATAAATCTTTTTATAGAGAAACATTTACAAGGTTAAACTTATGATAAAAATAGTTTTGATAGTTGGAGCAAGTGGAGTTGGAAAAGATAGCTTACTAAAATCTATAAAAAATCAATCAAATATAAATTTTGTAAAAAGATATATTACAAGGCAACCAGACCAAAATGAATCAAACTATTATGTTGATAAAGAAGCTTTTTATCTTTTAGATGAAAAGAAATTTTTTGTATCTACTTGGCAAGCCCATGAAAACTATTATGGTATAGCTAAGTTTGATATAAAAGATGGACTAAATATAATCTCTATTTCAAGAAGTGCAATAAAAGATTTTGAAACTTTATATGAAAATGTAACTACTATAAATATTACTGTTTCAAAAGATATTTTAAAACAAAGATTAGAAAATAGAGGAAGAGAAACAAAAGAACAAATTGAAAAAAGACTAAATAGAAAATATGAAAATTTAAATGCAAAAAATTTAATTGAATTTGATAATTCTGACTCTTTAGAGAATTCATCAAAAAAATTCATAAATTTAATAAAAAGAATAGAAAATGAGTTTTAATATAGCTACTTATAACCTTTGGAAAAACTGTGGAGATTTTCCAAATAGAATATATGAAATACCAAAACTTTTAGATGGACTAGATTGTATTTGCTTGCAAGAAGATTTTAATTCATCTGAATTTTCAAGCTCAAAAACAATAAATAAAAAATTAAACTATCATGAAATAACTTTACCAATCAGAAAAAAAATTAGAAATGGAAAACTTAGCACTTCAAATCTAACAATACTTTCAAAATATAAACCTAAAGATACTATAGAGATAGTATTTGATAAAGATAGCGATGATGAAAGAGGAGCTTTGTTTGTTCAACTAGAGCATGAAGGCAAAAAAATTAGTATTTTAAATACCCATTTGACAAATCTAAATCAACATGCGAGAATAAAACAAATAGTAAAACTAATCAACACAATTAATTGTAAAAAAAGTGATTTGTTTTTAATTTGTGGAGATATGAATGCAACTCCTCCATCAAAAGAGATTAGACTTATCAAAAATTGTGGCTTTAGCTCTTCAAATGATAAATCTACTTATAATGAAGGATTAATCTTAGATTATATATTTTATAAAACAAATTTCAGACTTGAAAATAAAAGTGATATCATAATAAAAAATCTAAGTGACCATCACTGTTTAAAAAATAGTTTTTTTTGGCAATGAACAAACTGAAAATAGAAAACTTTTTTGTAGAAAATACGATTAAATCTGTTATTGGTTTAAGTATAACAACAACCATAAGTTATGGTACCCTTTTTTATTCTTTTACTATTATGTCATTAGAATTTGAAAAATATTTTGATTGGAGTAAAAGCTTTCTTTTTGGTGTTTTTTCAATAGGATTGTTAATGGGTGGATTAATTACCCCTTATATTGGAAAGAAACTTGACCATTATGGTGCAAGAATAATTATGAGTATTGGCTCTATATTAGCATTTTTTGGTCTTATTTTACTTTCACAAATAGAGACTAAACTAGAATATACTTTATCAATTTTTTTTATTGAAATAGTATCTACATTTATTCAATATGAAGCTGCTTTTGTAGCCTTTAGTCAAATTGCAAAAGATAAAGCCCGTTTACCTATGACACAGATAACATTACTTGCTGGTTTTGCATCAACTATTTTTTGGCCATTTATAACCTTATGTTTAAACTATTTCTCATGGAGAGAGGTTTATCTAATCTTGTCTTTATTTCATCTAATTTTTGCTTTTCCTATACATTATTTTACATTGCCTAAAGAGTTAAAAACAAATGAAATAGTAAAAAGTTCACCTAAAAATATTTGTCAAAACAAGAAGAAAAGTATGACTTTGATAGGCATTACTTTTTGTTGTATAGCTTTTCCAATCACTGTTGTTCAAACCCATCTTTTAAGTATTCTAGAATCATTTAAAGTTGAAATGGCATTTGCAATAATACTTGGTGCACTTATAGGTCCAGCCCAAGTTGCTTCTCGAGTTTTGGATATGCTATTTTCAAAAAAGACGACTCCAATGTCATCTGCTTTCACATCTTCTATTTTAATATTAATAAGTATGTTTGCTCTTTTGCTTTCTGGCTATAATTTAACTTTTGCAGTTATATTTGTAATATTTTATGGCGCAGGACAAGGCTTAAATTATATTGCAAGAGGAGGTTTACCTTTGTATATTTTAGGTTCTGAAAACTATGGAAAAAATACTGGGATTTTAAACCTTTTCATAAAAATAGTCATAGCTTTCTCCCCTTTTACTTTTGCACTGATGCTAGATAATTTTGGTAATATATTTTCTATAATTATTCTATTGATATTATCACTTATTTCAATTATAAGCCTATTTTTAATACCAACTATTACAAAGGATAAAAATGTTTAATATAAAGTTTCTTGGAACTGCGAATGCCAGTGGTATTCCAGTATTTAACTGTAACTGCAACATATGCAAAGAGTATAGAAAAAAGAATAAGTTTAACCATAGTACATGTGCATACATAGAGTTAGATAACAATGAAATAATACTTATAGATGCAGGTAGAGATGAGCTTTCAAGTTTATTTTATGGAAAAAAAATCAAAGCAGTTTTTATCACTCACTTTCATGCAGACCATGTAATAGGACTTTTGAAACTTAGATATGGAGTTGATAAAATAAAATGTTTTCATCCAAAAGATGAAAAAGGATTTGCAGATTTATTTAGACATAAACTTGCTATTGAATATATAGAAAACACACCTTTTGAAGCAACTATAATAGATGACATCTCTTTTACTCCTATTCCTCTTAAACACTCAAAAATCACAACTGGTTATTTAATTGAATCTAAAAACAAAACAATAGCTTATTTAACAGATTGTGGTGGATTAGATGAAAGTTCATTAAATTTTTTATTAAATAAAGATATTGATGAGTGTTATATAGATGCTACTCATACTCCAGATAATCAAGATAAAAATCACCTGAACTATGAAAAAGCTACAAATATTTTAGATAAAATAAATGCTAAAAAATCTTTTTTTATTCATGGTTCCCATGAAACATTAAACTACATAAAAAATAATAATATACAATTAAAATATAGCTATTTATAAAGGAGAGGAGTTTAAAAACTCCCCTGTAAAAACATAAGTAGAAAATATATGGACGCATAAATAATACCAGTGAAAACTTTGAATAATATTAAAGATTATATGAAGTTTAATATAATAATAAAATATTTAATATAGATAAAAAAGGGGAAGAAAGGAGTGAATATCCCCTTTTTTATGCGGTTAATTGGAATTACGATAAGATAATTTTAGCATAGTTTACAATTTTGTTAATACCCATATAGTATAAAAAATAACCAATTGTATCAATTTAATTTTATTTAATAGTTTAAGGCAATAAGATATACAATTTAGATAAGTAAAAGTTATTGGATATATGATGAAAACAATAAATTTGATTATTCTTATCTGCATATCTTTCCTTTTTTTAGCCTGTCAAGATAAAGACAATAACAACATTTCTAGTAAAAAAAAGTATGAAAATCAAATTATTACTATAATCACTCCTAATTTTGATAAAAAAATCACTGGTCCAATAAAAAAAGAAGCAAAAAAATTTGAAGAAGAAACTGGAGCAACATTAAGAATTGTATACCCAAGTTGGGATGATATGGTTCCAATGATAAAAGAATCTTTAGATGATGATAGAATAAATTATGATATATTTGTTGTATTTTCATCGTGGGGTGGTTCAATTCTATCAAAAGACAATGCCCAAGAGATTCCTGATTGGGTTAAAAGAAAAATAGATTGGGATGATGTTTTACCTATATATAAAGAGTATGTACTTTCTTGGAATAAAAAAGACTTTTTTTTACCATATGATGGAGATTGTGTTAATTTATATTACAGAAAAGACATTTTATCAAATAAAATATACAAACAAAAATTTAAAAAAGAGTTTGGATATGAACTATCTGTTCCAAAAACTTGGAAAGAGTTTAATGATATTTCAAAATTTTTCAATGACTGGGATTGGGATGATGATGGAGAAATAGAATATGGTTTTGCAGGTAGTAGAAGAAAAGGTTATGGAACTATTTTGTTATTCTTTACTCAAGCTGCTGCATATGCAAAATACCCTAATGATAAAGAGTTTTATTTTGATAAAGATATGAACCCTAAAATAAACAATCCAGCATTTGTAAAAGCTTTAGATGAATACATAGCTATAATGAAATATGCTCCGAAACAGATAAATAATTTTTCACCTGCTGAAGTTAGACAAAGTTTTATAGCTGGAGAAGTTGTCTTAGCTATAGACTGGGCAGATTTAGGGACAATGGCTCAAAATTCAAAGGAATCTTTAGTAAAAGATAAAGTTGGTTTTGCAACACTTCCTGGTTCAAATCAAGTATATAACTCTAAAACATCTAAATGGGAAAATATTTATAACTCACCCTCATCTATAAGTGGTAATTGGGTTTTTGTAGTAAATAAAAAAACTAAAAACAAACAGCTAGCTTTTGATTTTGCCTCTTACATGAGTTCTAAAGAGATGACAACAAAGCTTATAACAAAAGGTTCTAGCGGAATAAATCCCTCAAGATATTCCCATCTTACAAATAATTTTGAACAATGGAAAGAAAATGGTTTTTCTAAACAATTAGCCAAAGAGTATTTAAATACTATATCAAATGAATTATCAAATAAAAATGTTCTTATTGATATAAGAATACCTGGTGCAGATATGTATTATAGTAGTTTTGATAAATATATAAATAAAGCTATAAAAGGTGAATTATCATCAAAAGAAGCATTAGACTTAACTGCAAAAGAGTGGAATGAAATAACTCAAAAACTAGGTTTAGAAAAACAAAAGAAGTTTTATAAGGAATCAATAAATGAGTGAATTGAAAATAAAAGATATATCTCTTTACAATTTTCTAATTTTGCTATTAGGTTTAATTTTAAGCAGTACTATTTTATATATATCTATTGACAAAATTAAATCTTTGCATAATCAATTAACAGTATTAACAAATACAAAAAATAGTTTTTTGGAAGTTAAAATAAATACAGAAAGACTTTTATCCTCAATAGATATTGAAGAAGCAAATAAAGTTTGGATAGTTTCTGTTGAAAACTTTGATAAGGCTCTTAAAAGATTAGATATAGAACAGAGAAAAAAACTTGATGATTTATGGTATATCAGTAAAAAAGAGATAGAAAAAATAAAAAAATTATTACAAGAAGATATTATGCAGGCTCACCATTTGCATCAAAAATCTATTTTGATGTTAAAAGGGGAGTTATTTGCCCTAAGTCAAAATAAAACAGACCATTTTATATTAATAAATTCATTAACAAGAAAAATAGAATATCTAGTTCAATATGAAAAATTTATTTTCAATGAATTTGGAAGAATGGATAGAGTTGATAAAACTAATATAGACAAACAAATTACAACTACAATCTATTATTCTATTCTTTTTACTTTTATTATCATTTCAATGATGATAGTCTTAATCTATATAATGAATAAAAAAATCTCTAAAATAGAATTGCAACTCTTAACAACACAAGAGAATCTAAATACAAATATTTTAGAACTTAATGATATGAAAGTTTTATTACAAAATATAATTGATTCAGTTCCTGCATCAATTTTTTGGAAAGATAAAAATAGTGTTTATCTTGGTGCAAATAAACACTTTTTGGCAGATGCAAATGTTCCCACACAAAAAAATATTATTGGTAAAAATGATTATGAAATGCCTTGGGGAGAAAAAGAGGCTAAAAATTATATTGAGGATGATAATTTTGTCATAACAAGTGGAAAAGCAAAATTGAATATAGAGGAAACTCAAACACAAGAGGATGGTTCAATTATACATGTAATAACATCAAAAGTTCCATTAAAAAATAGTAAAGATAAAATGATAGGTATCCTTGGTATCTATATTGATGTTACTGAAAAGAAAAAAATTGCTGAAGAATTAACCCAAAAGAATAGACTTCTAATCCAACAATCTAAAATGGCTGCAATGGGTGAGATGTTAGAAAATATTGCACACCAATGGAGACAACCTTTATCATTGATTTTATCAAGTGCTAGTGGTATAAAGTTAAAACAAGAGTATGATATGTTAGATAATGAGTTTTTATTAGAATCTATTGATAACATATCAAAATCGGTTGAACATCTTAATCAAACAATTGAAGATTTTAGAAACTATTTTAAACAAGATAAAAAACCAATCTTTTTTAGTATTGAAAAAACTGTAGATAAAGCTTTATTCTTAGTACAGTCAAAACTAAAAAATAGATCTATACATATTGAAAAAAATATGTCACAATCTTTAGCATTTGGATTAGAGAATGAATTTATTCAAGTGATTATGAATATATTTAATAACTCTATTGATGCCTTAGAAAAAGTTAATGTAGAAAATAGATATCTATTTATTGAATCAAAAGAGATAGAAGTATGTGGAGAAGAAGTAGATAAAGAATTATCTACTTGTAAATGTATAGAACTAAAAATATACGATAATGCAGGGGGGATTAAAGAAGAGATTATCGATAAAATTTTTGATGCTTACTTTACAACAAAAGGGGAAGAAAATGGTACTGGTATTGGGCTTTTTATGTCAAAAGAGATGATAAAAAAACATATGAAGGGTTCAATTAGTGTTACAAATAAACAATTTACATTTAATAATACCGAATATAAAGGTGCCCTGTTTACAATACTAATAACAGCTGAAAAATACTAATTGTAATCTGATTAATATATACATATTTCTACAGATTTGTTGATGATTTAGTTAATAATGCAATAGAATCAATCTTACACTTCAAAACTTAGAATTCCACAAGATTACACACAATGGGGATACTTTATACTAAAAAATTTATAGGTGGATGGGGTAGCAGGATTCGAACCTGCGAATGACGGTACCAAAAACCGTTGCCTTACCACTTGGCGATACCCCAACAATATATGAAATTTTTGTAAAAAAAGTGGAGCGGGAAACGAGACTCGAACTCGCGACAATCTGCTTGGAAGGCAGAGGCTCTAGCCAACTGAGCTATTCCCGCAATAGAATGTATAAAATACATTTAAAAGAGTAATTCTCTTTTGAGAAGAGAATTTTATAAAATCATTCCATAAAAAAAGCTTAAATTCAAGTCTATATTTTCTAAATAAAAGTAAAATAACTTTTATTTAGAATTTATTTGTTTTTTTATAACATTTATTACTTTTGTTGAGATAGATATACCTGCTTTGCTACATGCATCAAAAATATTTTCATTATTTTCAATTAATCTTATAAAAACTTTTTCTTTGTCTGTCATTTTTATATCATTTATAGACATTTTCATCCTTTCATATTTTATTTAATAATTGCAATTTAAAAGGGGTGAGAGATATTAAACTAGCTATATATTAATTGGTTGCGGAAAGTGGATTTGAACCACTGACCTTCGGGTTATGAGCCCGACGAGCTACCTAGCTGCTCTATTCCGCGATTTGTAATTTTATACTGCCTAAACAGTGAGTTTTTTTGAAGAATTTCTAATAAGTAAAAAAACAGCTTTTATAAGTGGTGCGGATGAGAGGACTCGAACCTCCACACCGTGAGGCACCAGATCCTAAGTCTGGCGTGTCTACCAATTTCACCACATCCGCACAAAAAAGTCAAAAAAAAAGATTAAGTTGAATACAACTTAAATCTTAAAAAGTGGCACGCCTGAAAGGATTCGAACCTTTGACCGCACGCTTAGAAGGCGTGTGCTCTATCCAGCTGAGCTACAGACGCATGTATATATAAAAAAAATGGGGTGGATAATGGGGCTCGAACCCACGACCCTCGGAACCACAACCCGATGCTCTAACCAACTGAGCTATATCCACCAATTGTAAAATGGTCGGGGCGAGAGGATTCGAACCTCCGGCCCCCTGGTCCCAAACCAGGTGCGCTAACCAGACTGCGCTACGCCCCGAAACAATCACTTTATTTTCAAAAAGTGGACGGAATTATACTATGTTTTTTACAATATGTCAAGGGCTTTTCTTTAAAAATAGAAATTTTTATAAAATTTCTATTTTTAAAACTGAATAAGCCCGTCAACTGGCGAACTTGCAGTTGCATATGGTTTTTTTGGAATTCTTCCTGCTTTGTATCCCATTCGTCCAGCTATAACGGCATGTTTCATCGCTTCTGCCATTTGTATTGGATTTTGAGCCTGTGCTATTGCAGTGTTTGTTAAAACAGCTTCTGCTCCAAGTTCCATAGCAATTGCAGCATCACTAGCACATCCAACACCAGCATCAACAATAACAGGAACAGATACTGCATCTTTTATAAAAGCTACATTATATCTATTTTGAATACCAAGTCCTGAACCAATAGGAGCAGCTAAAGGCATAATAGCATCAGCACCTGCATCTTCTAATCTTTTAGCAATAATTGGATCATCATTAGTATAAGCCATTATTGTAAACCCATCTTTTTTTAGAATATCACAAGCTTTTATAGTCTCAATTACATCAGGATATAAAGTTTTTTGAGCATCACCAATAACTTCTAGTTTAATAATATCAATTCCTGTTGCTTCTCTCATAAGTCTAAAAGTTGTAATAGCTTCTTCAGCAGTAAAACACCCTGCACTATTTGGTAATAACTTTACATTTGTATCTTTAAAATAATCTAATAGATTCTCTTCATTAGGATTCGTAATATTTACTCTTCTAATAGCTACTGTAATAAGCTCACTACCACTTGCTAGTGTAGCTTCTCTTGTTGTTTGAAAATCTTTATATTTTCCAGAACCAACTATTAGTCTACTATTAAACTCATATTTACCAATCTTTAGAGTATCACTCATCTTTTTCCTCCAATTTCTTTCAAATATAATTTGTTGTTTTTAGCTTAAAAAAGTGAAATAGTTCACTTTTTATCTACAGCTATCCCCAATAAATTTTTTATAATCATTACTTACATTTTTAATATCACAAGATATAATTTCCGGTACATCATAGCTATGTAATTCTTTAATTTTGCTTTTGATTTTTTTGAAATTATCTTTTTTCGTTTTTATGCTAAGTAACACCTCATTATCTTCGCAGAACTCACCTTCCCATTTATAAAAAGATTCAATTTCACTCATCTGAATACATGCTGCAAGTTTTTTTTCAATCAATATTTTTGCTATATTTTTAGCTTCATCTTTATTGGGACAAGTGGTCTGTATAATTATCAATTTCATAACTTCTTAACCTCTTCTACTAAATCAGAAGGTATTAGCGAATAATTATTCTTTTTGTAGTTATTTGCAGCAAGGGTATGGGCTAAACTTGCACTTATTGCTGCATCAAGGGGATCATAACCTTGAGCTAATAAAGATGCCACCAAACCACTTAAAACATCTCCACTTCCACCTTTGCTTAATACAGCTGTACCAAAACTATTTATATATATATGTTTATTTTTACCTATTAAAACATTTGCACCTTTTAAAAGCAATACCACATTTGGATATCTTTGGCAAAATTGTTTTACATATTCAAATCTATTGTTTTGTAGTTCATAAACATCTATGTTGGCAACTTGTGAAATCTTTAGTAAAGAACAAAACTCTTTTGGATGTGGTGTTAAAACAACACTTTTATCAAGTGCTTTTAATATCACCTCTTCATGAAACAAATCAGCATCTATTATTTTAGGAATATCATTTGATAAAATCTCTTCTATCTCATGTGTTTCATAATTTCCTAGTCCCATACCAATAGCTATTGCAGTACAATTATCTGTTATTTTATGTGTTTGCATAATATGATATGGTAAATCCACACACTCATGACATATGGCACTTACAAGTCCTGCACCAAATCCAAAAGCTGCTTTTGCAGCAATAACACCTGCACCTTTTTTACAACCTATTACTACATTTAGGTGTCCAAAACTTCCTTTATGAGAATTCTTTTTATCTCTTAAAGGAAGTTTTAAATCCTCTTTATCAAGTAAATATATATCTGAAGAGGTTTCATAAACCTCTCTTTGTACTCCAAGATTAGCTACAATTATCTCTCCCACATAATCTTTTACAATATCAGTATAAAGGGAAGTTTTAAGTGCTCCCATAGTTATAGTAGTATCTGCAATAAAAGCAGTTGAAGTTATTTGTCCAAGATTATTTATACCACTTGGAATATCACATGAAAGTTTATATGCTTTGATATCATTTAGTCTATTAATTAAATATTGAGTTTCTTCATCTAAATCTTTATTTAATCCACTTCCAAAAAGTGCATCTACAACTAAATCACAACTATCAAACTCATCTTTTTCATAAAAGGTATATTCCTCAAGCCCAATCAATCTTGCTCTTTTTAATTGAAGTTGTGCCATGTAAGATTTTACTTCATTGGGTATAAAAAGTTTAACTTCATATTTTGGATATAAAAGTCTGGCAAGGGTTATTCCATCTGCTCCATTATTTCCTACACCACAAGCAATTAATATAGAACTATTTTGCTCAAATTTTTCTTCAATAAAATTTGCCATAGCATTACTTGCATGTTCCATTAACAAATCTTCTGTTAATTCAAACTTCTCATAACACCTTTTATCTAAAGAGTTAACTTCATAAAAAACTTTTTGCATAATCTCCCCTTTTATTTCTTAAACTTCCAACCCTCTTTTTGTAAAACATCTTTTATCTTCTCTTTTATATCACCTTGAAGTTCAATCCATTCCTCTTTTATAGCACCACCACAAGCAAGCTTTTTCTTTAGTAGTTTAAGTATATCTTTTTTTTCATTTTCATTTATATAAAATCTTCCAACTAAAGTTACTGGTTTACCTTTTCTTTTTTCATATGTAAAGACTAATTGATGTTGCTCTTTTGGTTTTATTTCGTTGGTAGTGTTTTTTTTCTTTTTATCCTCTTTTAATGTGTCATACACATCTCCATCGAGTTTTGCACCCATCTCAAATATCATTTTAAAACTCCTTTTAAAATGTCCCATTTTAAAAGGGACCTATCTTATTTCACTACTTTTACCGTCATAGCAAAGCTATAACTAAAGTGGTAAACCCTAAAGAGGTATTGAAATACCTTTACTCAAAACTCTTTTATTCTTGTTTGAATATCTATCTCTTCAATTGTTGTAAAATCATTTTGTTTGTATTGTTCTACTGCTACCCTACCTATCATAGCTGCATTGTCACTACAATATTTGAGTTCACTTAAAAATAGTTTTGTATTACTTTTTTTGCAAAGTTGTTCTAACTGTGTTCTTAATCTTATATTTGCACTAGCACCACCAACTATTGCTAAATTTTTAGGAATTTTTGTTTTAAAAAGTTTTTTTATCTTTTGCATAATATGAGCTACTGCTGTTTTTTCAAAACTTGCACAAATATCACAAATATATTCCTCTTTTAAACCATCTTTTTCTAACTTTTCAACCTCTAACCTAACGGCATTTTTTAGTCCACTATAACTAAACTCTATATTTGGACTTTGTCTTAGAGGAACAGGGAAATCAAACCTATCTTCATCCCCTTTTAAACCTTTTTCTTGAACAATTGGACCACCTGGATATCCAAGGTTCATCATCTTTGCAACCTTATCGAAACTTTCTCCAAAACTATCGTCTAAAGTTGTAGCTATCAAATTCATATTTGTTAAAGATTTTGCTTCTATAATTTGTGTATGACCACCAGATACAAGTAAAATAGTCATAGGAAACACCTCATCTTTTTCAATAAAAAGTGAATAAATATGACCTTTTAGATGGTTTACAGCTATTAATGGAAGGTTTAAACTAATACTTAAAGCTTTTGCCATAGTAACACCCTCCATAAGTGTAACAGAAAGACCAGGAGCATTTGTAACAGCTATTGCTTTTAGTTTTGGAAAATACTCTTTGCACTCTTCAAGAATTTTAGGTAATGCTTCCACATGTAACCTTGCAGCTAATTCTGGAACAACACCACCATAAACAGAGTGTTGTAATTCTTGAGATATTTTTTTATGATAGATTAATTTGTTTGTTTCAATCTCTGTAATAGCTATTGAGCTATCATCGCACGAACTCTCGATACTAAGTATCATCTACCTATTTTCCTCGCATTCTTCTTCTCTATTTACCCAATCAAGTGCACAATCAAGTTTTCCATATCCTGAAGCTGCATTTATATGCCCTGCATCTTCTAAAATTTTCATACCAATATTTAGTTTTGATTGTAATCTTATAGCTTCTTCAACGTTTATATATGGGTCATTTGTAGACGTTGCCATTATTATTTCCTCAGCTTTTAAATCTTTTGGAATTGGATATGGGAAAAAAGTTTTTGCAGCATCAAGTTCTTTATCTCTTACAGGAGCAACTAACATAAGTTTATCAAGTTTTATATCAAGCTCTTCACACAAATGAAACCATAATAGATTTGCCAAAGAGTGGCATACAACTACTGTTGGTTTAAACTGTTTTATCTCATTTTTTACAAACTCTTTCCACTCATTTAAGTCTGGATTATCTCTAGAAGGTAAACTAGGAAAAGACACTGGTGTATTTTGTTTTATTAAATCTATAGCTAAGTGTGCTTGCCAATGGGGATAATCACTTCCACCAAGTCCATGTAAAACCAAAACCCTTTTATTTTTCATCTACTTCATACTCCTTACACATCTAAATAGTTTCTTTTTATGTCTACTGTCATAATACGGCGTTCCACTCACAAAATACATATAATCTGCATAAAACCAAAATGTTCGCCAGTGAGCTTTTATGGCCCAATATCCATCAGGTAAATTAAATCTAAATGCTCTATTTATATAGTTTTTTTCATTTTTTTTATCTACTATTAAAACATACTCTTCAATATCAGGTAATCTCCAATTTGAATACCCTGCATGGTTTAAATTTTTGCAATAAGCCTCAGCTTCTTCATGATTTAATCTAAGTTTGACATTCATAACATCATCAACCCACATTAGATTATTTTGGTTATCTATTACAACCTTTAAATTTGAATCTCTTTTCAAATTTGCTGAAAATAGAAAATTAAAAAGCATTAAACATAGGAATAAATATCTCATCATTTATCCTTTATTTTATATTTTCCTTGTTGTAAACTATTTTTTACACTTTCATTATCTTCAATCATCTCTATTGTTATATTATACTCTTCTTTAAAAACTAATCCTACAAGTTGTTTACATTTTTTATCATTTTTTTCATTATGTGTTGAGTGTTCTTTCCACTCATCAAATTTTTTTTCATATAAATCTACAATATTTTTTTCAAACTTTGTTCTTGTATATATTAGATAAATCACTAAAACCAAAAGAATTATAAAAGGGATAAGCAAATCAAAACTCACAGAATTTCCTTACTTCTTTATCAATCTCAAAAATATCTTCTACTGTTGTTGCTTTTGCATTATTAAATTTATTTAGTGCTTTTAAACTTATTTTAGAAATATCTAAGAACCCAATTTGTGATTTTAAGAATTTATCTACTGCAACCTCATTGGCAGCATTTAAAACCACTCCCAAATCAAGATTATTTAATATCTCATCTTTTACTTCCCAAATTGGATATCTATCTTTTTGTATTTTTCTAAACTCTAAATTTGCAACCTCTATTAAATCTACTGGTTTTAAAATCTCTTCATCACAACGTCCAAGTATTGCATAAGCAATTGGCAACTGCATAGAAGCATTTGCAATATGAGCAGTAGTACTTCCATCAGTAAAATTAACCAAAGCATGAATCAATGATTTTGTTTCAATTATTGCATCAAGTTTTTTTGTACCAAAAAGCCATGCAGCCTCAACTAGTTCAAACATTTTGTTTGTCATTGTTGCACTATCTATAGTGATTTTATTTCCCATAGACCAATTTGGATGATTTAAAGCTTCTTTTATTGATACATTTTTTAGCTCTTGAATATCATAATCTCTAAATGAACCCCCACTGGCAGTAACTAACATAGAATCTATTTTTTTATCTTGTAATAAATACCATAATCCAAAATGTTCACTATCTATTGGTTTTAATTTTGTCTGGTCTATAAATTTACCTGCAACTACTAATGATTCTTTATTTGCTAGAGCTATTTTTTTCCCACATTCTATAGCTTTTAAAGTTGGTTTTAAACCTAAAAATCCAACTAAAGAGTTTACTACTGTTTGTGAATTAGAATTTTCTATTGCATTTAGTATTTCATCTTCACCAAAAGATACATCATGATGATTTACCTTATGTAAATCCTCTTTATTTGCAATAACAACTTTTTTGGGATTGAACTCTTTTATTTGTTCATTTAAAACTGCTATATTTGTTCCCGCAACTAAAACTTCTACGTTTAAATTAAATTTTCTTGCTATATTTAGAGTGTTTACCCCAATAGAGCCTGTGCTTCCTAATACTATCACATTACAGCTCGTAAAATAACTAACATAATAACACTACCAAAAAGGTATCCATCAGTTCTATCTAAAATACCTCCATGTCCTGGCAAAATATTTCCACTATCTTTAACCTCAGCTTCTCTTTTTAAGAAGCTTTCAAATAAATCTCCAAATACAGAAGCTAAGGCAACTACAATAGAGATAACAATACTTCCAAAAACAGATACATTGTCAATTGCAAAAATTACACCTAAAATTGTTGCAACTACAACACCTCCAATAACACCTTCAATTGTTTTATTTGGACTTGTTTCACAAAATTTTGTTTTTCCTATAGCACGACCAGTAAAATATGCTCCAACATCTGCACCAGCGACTATTACTAATAACCATAATAAAGAAAATACTGTAAATTCATTGTATAAAGCTAATAAAAATAAAAATGAAGCAGTTGGATATAAAAGTACCATAAACAACTTTTTGTCTAAGTTTTTAGTATATGCTAGAATAGAGGCATAAATTATAGCAAGAGCAAAAATCAAATCTTCAGGAGATGGATAAAAATAAGCACAAAACCATAAAGCACCACTATACAAATAAACTTGATCACTTTTCATCTTGTATAGTTTCATTGATTCATTGATTGATATTACAAGTAAAGCTCCAAAAAGTAGCCACATAATAAAAAATGAGTCAATATAGCCAATGATTAAAACTGCTAAAATAAGTACAATACCAGTCTTTATCCTTATTGAACTTGATTTAATTATTTCTGTCATATTAATTCCAAATTTTAGTATAAAGATTGATTATACAAAAACTTGGCTTTTTTTATTATTTTATTAAATCCTAACACCTATAGTGGTGTATGGATTATATAAAACATTTGCTCCATTTTGGATTTTTACATTTCTTCTTTGGGTATAATCAACCAAATAGTTTCCACTATGATCTGTTGAAAATTTGGCACATAATGCTGCTGCCTTTTCAATCACATTTTCTGGAATAGTTTTTTTGCTATTTTGTACTATTACATGACATGATGGTGCATCTTTTAAATGAAACCAAAAATCACTAGCTTTACTGTTTTCTAGTAAGTAGATATTTTCCCTTTCGCTTGTCCCTAACATAATCTTATAGCCACTAAAAAAGAAACTCTCATAGTTTTGTGCTTTTTTAACTTTCGCTTGATTTTTTTGTTTTTTTGGATATAAAAACTCAATGTCATCAATACTATTTGAATCCTCAATATTTTTTATCATTCGTTTTAAAAACTCAATTTTTTCTTCTAAATTATCTTTTTCAATTTTTATATTATTTGCTTTATGTTTTGCTCTTTTTGCTTTTTTAAAAAGTTCATTTGAAAAAGTTGATGCAGCAACTAAATGATTTAACTCTATTTCTACTTCATTACCAGAATAATCAAATACTTTTAATACTTTTTGATAAGGTTTAATTTGATGTAAATTTGCTAAGATTAAATTTGCTTTCTCATATAAGCTATTTGATTCATCTTCTAATTCCTCTTTTTTAGGTAAACCTTTATAAGTATTTTGTAATTTTTTTAGTTTTTTTGTAAGTTGAGAGATTTTTTGTTTTTTATAATTTGAAAGATTTTTCTTTTCAATCTCTTCATAAACTTCATATAAAAACTCTTCAATATTTTCTATTTTTTCTATTTTAGGAACAAAACTTTGTTTTGGTATCTCATCTAATTTTATTCCAACTTTTACTACCCTACTTGAAGAATCTTCATCTATATGCCTTAGTGCTTCTAAAATTGTCCTATTTTCATCAAGAATTATTATGTTTGTATATTTACCTGTAAACTCTAATTGTAAAATTGAAGTGAGTTTTTTATAAGAAGACGAAGAGGTTACTTTTATATTAATTATTTTATCATCATTATATAACTCAATGTTTTCTATTTTTGAATTAGTAAATCTTTTTTGTAAAACTACATCAAAAGGAGCATTAAAATCTCTTTTTGATTGAGTATCCCCATTTTTCTTATATACTAAACTGTTTCCTTTTGATAAATCAAAATAGATTTTGTTTGAATTATTAAATTCTATTATAATTGTATTGATATCAATTCTTTTTATAAGCTTTATATTCTGGGCATTTTTATTTAAATAATTTATTATTTCTTTTAGGATAAAGTATTTCACGTTTTATTCACTTTTATTATTAAAATTTATAAGATATTTTTTATATTGATGTGTTATAATTATTATATCAGAATATAGATTAGGAGAAATATAATGACAAAATTATTAAAAATTGCAATGGCTGCTGGTTTAGTTTTAGGTATTGCAACAACTACTGCATCAGCAGATCCAGTAAAGGGACAAAAACTATTTATTAAAAAGTTTAAATCTGCTTGTGGTTTCAACGGAGCAAAGTTTGCAGCAAAACATTCTCAGGATGAGTGGGAAACTATAATGAACAATGGAAAATTCAAAGAAGAATTAATCAAAATTTGTCCAAACGTAAAAGAGGAAGATGTTAAAGATTCTTGGATTCAACATATTTATGATTTTTCATATGAATATGCTAATGATTCAGGAAATGTTCCATCTTGTTAATCTTTTTATATTAGGGTTTTTACCCTAATATTAAACCTTCTTATAATTATTTTAACACAAGTTTATAATATTTTTGAATATTTGAATTTGTTGTGAATATCTATTCAAATTTATACATTCTTAATCTTAATAGGATTAAAATTTTATAATACACATACACACAAAAGGATATACAATGAAAAAGTCATTAATAGGTTTATTGACTTCTGCTGCTGTTTGTTCTTCTCTTTTTGCAGGAACTATTTCAAATGAAGAGATGATGAAACAAATTGAGGCTTTAAAAGCTCAAATTACAGCATTAGAAAATAAACTTAATCAAACTCAAGGTGGTAGTGATACAACTGATGCAAGATTTAAAAAACTTGAAAAAAAAGTTGCTAAAAACTATGAAAAAATAAATGAAGTGAAAGCTCATGATGCAAACGACAATATTAAATGGGATGTTGATTTTAGAACTCAAATTGACAATATCCAATACAAACATGCATCTGGTGCAAAATCAAAAAACAATGCATTTATGTCAAATAGATTATTGTTAGGTATGGCTTATCAAGCAGACAAAAACTCAATCTTCCAAGGTTTATTATCTTATAACAAAGCTTATGGGGATACTGCAAACCACTCTCAATCAAATACAAACCCAGGATATGCAGACTTTGACTGGTTAACAAACGAAAATGCTATAGATAATACTGTAAAAGTAAAAGAAGCATACTGGTTATATAAAAATGATGCACTATTTGGAAATAAAAATATTCCATGGGCAGTTTCAGTAGGTAGAAGACCATCAACTGATGGTTTAGGAATCAACTTAAGAGCAGACCAACCAAGAAAATCTCCTTTATCTCATACAGTAAATGTTGAGTTTGATGGGATTAGTGCAAAATTTGATTTAGATAAAATCACAGGCGTTCCAGGTATGTGGTGGAAATTTTGTGCAGGTAGAGGTTTAACAAATGCTAAACCAAGATTCCAATTTGATGGTACAGACTATGCAAATGATGATACAAAAAATCCAAATATAGATATGGCTGGATTTATTTTTGTACCATATGATGATGGACAATACTCTGTTCATACAAACTTTGCAAGAGCTTGGAATCTAATAGGATATACAGGTTCTCAACTAATGTCTTATAATATGGCAATGATGTCAGCTACTACTCCATCTCAACAAATGGATGCATATGGTAATTTATCATTCCAAGATGTTGGAGATATTGATTTTGCAACTGTTTTATTCAAAGTTGATGGTATTGGTGATGGAATCTCTGATTATTTAGATAATACAGTAGTATTTGCATCTGCTGCTATGTCAAAAACACACCCTAATGCATTAGGTATGTTAGGTTCTACAGATTCTGAAACTGGTCACTCATTTTGGTTAGGAGTAAATGCTCCATGTCCTATAAGCCCTAGTGATTCTAGAATTGGTATTGAATGGAATAAAGGTAGTAAATACTGGAGATCTATGACTTATGGTGAAGATACTATGGCTGGTTCTAAAATTGCAGCACGTGGTACAGCATGGGAGATTTATAGAAATCAAAAAATCACTGATGCTTTAAGTTTTGGATTAAGTTATACATATATCAAATATGATTATACAGGAAGTAATTCATTCTTTGGAGCAGAAGGTGCACCTATGACAATGAGTCAAGCTGTAGCAATGGGACAAGACCCAGTTAAAGAAGCTCAAGATATAAAAGCATATATGAGATATAGATTTTAATAAAAAGAGAGTTTAACCTCTCTTTTTATTTAAAAAAGAAAAATTATCAACTCTATAAATTATTTTTTCTGCTATTTCAATCATAGAGATATTTAGTTTTTTAAAACTTTCATCTTTTATATTTATCAATAACTTATCATATACATTTCCATATGGATAGATTGTAAAAAATATATATTGTTTAGATTTACTCTCTTTGTCTAACTCTTTAAACCAAACAGCTAACAATGAAAAATATAACATTGCTGGATTAAAAGGTGTACCCTCTTTTAACTCCAAAGATAATTGTTTATTTATAAAATCATAAGTATCTAAAATTGCTCTTATTCTATAGTGATTTGAGTTTTTTATATAATATTCATTTGGAAAAGTACAATTTATCAATTGTTTGTACATATCTTCTGATATTTTATTTATGTATTGATTTATTTCTTTATCAATATCGAAAAAATTCTCTTCTTTATCTTTATATGAAGAGATTAAATCTTTACAAAACAATAGTATGGCTTCTGTTTTTATTTGTGACAAGTTTAAAATCATGATTTATTTTAACAAATTTTTTTAAAAAACAACATTCAAAAAATAGAAAATGAAACATAAATTAGTAAATAGTATATTTTTTATTAAGGTCTAAGAACAAATTTAAGTGCTTTTGCGATAAAATGTAAGAATTTTAAACAATTTTTATATAAAAAACATTAAGAAAAGGAAATTATTGGAACCAATTGGTATTTTGAAAGATGGTCAAATCTATGACCTTCAAACTGCAGAGGCTTTAAACTTAAGTGGAGATGAGATTAAAGCTGATAACTCGCCACAATCTCTAGAGATACTTCGACACTCTTGCGCTCACTTAATGGCTCAAGCAATAAAAGAACTTTATCCAGAAGCAAAATTCTTTGTTGGACCAGTTGTAAAAGAGGGATTTTATTACGATTTTAAAGTAGCTGAAAAAATCTCTGATGAAGATCTTCCTAAAATTGAAAAGAAGATGAAAGAACTGGCAAATGCTAAGCTAAATATAGAAAGATATGAAGCTACAAGAGAACAAATAGAAGAAAAATTTGCAAATGATGAACTAAAACAAGCTGTATTAAAAAATATAAAAGATGATACCTTAACTCTATACAAACAAGGTGATTTTGAAGACCTATGTAGAGGTCCACACGTACCAAATACTAGAATGATTAGAAGTTTTAAACTAACGCGTGTAGCTGGTGCTTACCTTGGTGGTGATGAAAAAAATGAGATGATTACTAGAATTTATGGTATTGCATTTTTTGACAAAAAAGAATTAAATGATTATATAAAAATGCTTGAAGAAGCTAAAAAAAGAGACCATAGAAAACTTGGTACTGAATTAGAGCTTTTTACTTTCAATGATGATATAGGAGCTGGTCTTCCATTGTGGTTACCAAATGGTGCAAGACTTAGGGGAAAACTTGAACAACTTTTATATAAAGCGCATAGAATAAGAGGTTATGAGCCTGTTCGTGGTCCAGAGATTTTAAAAGCTAACCAATGGGTAAAATCAGGTCACTATGCTAACTATAAAGAGAATATGTATTTTACAACTATTGATGAGCAAGAGTATGGTATCAAACCTATGAACTGCGTTGGGCATATTCAAATATTTAAAAATGACTTAGTATCATATAAAGATCTACCAATGAAATTTTTTGAATATGGAGTTGTACATAGACATGAGTTAAGTGGTGCTATGCATGGATTATTTAGGGTAAGAGAGTTTACTCAAGATGATGCACATATTTTCTGTTTACCTTCTCAAGTAAAAGATGTAATTATTGATGTATTAGAGTTTGTTGATAGTTTAATGAAACTATTTGATTTCAAATACGAAATGGAAGTTTCAACAAAACCTGAAAAAGCTATCGGTGATGATGCATTTTGGGAAGCAACAACTCAAGGTATTATGAATGCACTTGATTCAGAAGGTCTTGAATATGGTATCGATGAGGGTGGAGGAGCATTTTATGGTCCAAAAATCGATATTAAAATCTTAGATGCCATCGGAAGAAAATGGCAATGTGGTACAGTTCAAGTTGATATGAACTTACCTTCAAGATTTGAGATGGAATATATCAATGACAAAGGTGAAAAAGAACAACCAGTGATGATTCACAGAGCTATTCTTGGTTCTTTTGAAAGATTTATTGGTATCTTAACAGAACACTGTGCAGGAGAGTTTCCATTTATTATTGCACCAACACAAGTTATTTTTGTACCAATCGCGCAACCACATGTTGAGTATGCAAAAACTTTACAAAAAGAGTTGTTATATAATGATATTGACTCTAAAATCTTTGATATGAACGAAAGTTTAAATAAAAGAATTAGAATGGCGGAAAAACAAAGAGTACCAATGATTGTTGTAATAGGTGATGAAGAGGTTGAAAACCAAGCAATCGCTTTAAGAGATAGAAGAAAAAGAGAACAGTCTAATATGAGTAAAGATGAATTCTTTACAATGTTAAATAATTTAAAAACTGGGAGTAAAATTTGAGTAGAGACAAGAAAAAAAATGATGTGATAATGAATGAAGATATCACAGTAAATGAAGTTAGGTGTATGAATGATGATGGAACGAATTATGGAATTATATCAACACGAGATGCACAAGCAACAGCAGATGAATTAGGACTTGATTTAGTTTTAATAGCACCCGATGCAAATCCACCTGTTGCAAAAATTATGGATTATGGTAAATTTAGATACCAACTAGAAAAAAAGAAAAAAGATGCTAAGAAAAAACAAAAAGTTATCGTAGTAAAAGAAGTTAAATTTTCTGTAAAAATTGCAGAAAATGATATTAACTATAAAGTTAAACATATTATTGAATTCCTTGAAAAAGGGTATCATGTAAAATGTAGAGTATTCTTAAAAGGAAGAGAGATGGCTCATCCAGAAGGTGGAGTTGAAGTACTTGAAAGAGTATGGCCAATGATTGAAGAGTATGCTACAAGAGATTCTGAACCTAAACAAGAAGGAAGATTTGTAAATATGAATGTTGTTCCAAAAAATGAACATCATAAAAACTAATACCTAAAATCTTTTGAAAGAAAAGAGTCTCTACCTCTTTTCTTCTCCCCTATTATAACTTTATTTAAACTTTATTAAAGCTATTTTTAAGTAAAATCTCAAACTTTTTCATAAAATAAAATGGAAATGCAAATTTGTTAGAAAGGAATCCACAATGCCAAAGATGAAATCAGTTAGTGGTGCTTTAAAAAGATTTAAAGTAAAAAAGAATGGTTCTATTAAAAGAGGATCAGCTTTTAGAAGCCACATCTTAACTAAAAAATCTCAAAAAAGAAAAAGAGACCTAAGAGGTCCTCAAACTGTTGCAGACGTAGATACTGCAAGAGTAAAAATGATGTTAAACAAAGCGTAATAACAAAAAGTTAATTACATAGTCCCTCCACAAAGTGGACAAGTTCGATTAAACAATCGACACCTATTAAAAAAAATACGGTAAAGAAAGGAATAATATGCCTAGAGTTAAAACTGGTGTAGTAAGAAGAAGAAGACATAAGAAAGTTTTAAAAGCTGCTAGAGGTTTTTATAGCGGTAGAAGTAAACACTTTAGAAAAGCTAAAGAACAATTAGAAAGATCTTTAGTATATGCATTTAGAGATAGAAAACAGAAAAAAAGAGATATCAGAAAGCTTTGGATTATCAGAATCAATGCTGCTTGTAGATTAAATGATATTAACTATTCAAGATTTATGAATGGTCTTAAATTAGCTAATATTGAATTAGATAGAAAAATCTTAGCTGATATGGCTATGAATGATGCAGAAGGTTTTGCAACATTAGTAGTTTCAGCTAAAAATGCATTAGCAGCATAATTTATAATAAATTTGCAAAATAAAAAAGGGTTTGAAGTTTAGGCTTCAAACCCTTTTTTTTTGGTTTTTGGTTTTTGGTTTGGGTTAGAAAGGGTTGTTAAACTCAAAAGAGTTTTGAATAGTTTTAATGTCTTGTAGAGCAAAGCTCTCCGCTTTCTTACTTTTTAGTTGTAAAAAGTAAGACAAAAAGCAACCAGACGGTTGTCGAAGCTAAAGTTCCCTCCAGTTGTCTAATTACTTTCTGACCTGCGGGACTTGATATAAAACGTGACATTCAGTCACCTTTTATATCTTCGAACATTCCTCGGTCTTTTCCGAAAATAATTAGAAAACTTCCGGCTTCAACAAAGTCTGGACAAATACTTTAGCCGCAAACTTTCCAATGTAAATTGAGTATTACACCAACTAAAATAAAATGGTATAAAAAAATGTAAAGGTCAATTTCCCACCTTCCCGCATTTGAGAAGCCGAGTGTT
>QKDL01000061.1 GCA_003252105.1 Arcobacter sp. | reverse complement strand
ATAGAAAATTTAGCATACAAATAGTTCTTTTATGAAAATTTAGTAAAATAAAATAGAAAAATATAAAAATTTATAAAACAGGAATATTAATTTAATGAAATATATAGAATGGTTTGAAGCGCATGGTAAAAAACATGCGAAGATTATGGAAAAGTTAAAAGATAAAACTGATGATGAGGTTATAGAATATTTTAGATTTGATAATATGGTAAAAAATGAACTTGATTTTTGTCCTTTATATAAAGATAATAAAAAATGCCATGATTATGAAGAGTTAAACTGTTATTTGTGTGCCTGTCCTAATTTTAGATTTGATGATGATGGAGTAAGAAAAGAGGAAGATAAAACAGTTTTCTCTTATTGTAGTATTGATTCAAAAGATGGTAGCCAATATATTGGTGAGGATTATATCCATCAGAATTGTTCTGGGTGTTTAGTTCCTCACAAAGAAAAGTATATTAAAAAACATTTCAAAAGAGATTGGTTTGAGATTATGAAAGAGGTTAGTCTAAAACGATAGAAAAGATATTCTCACCCTTATGATGGGCGTATGTTAGTTTATATCCATGGATATTTGCAATTGTTTTAACAATATAAAGTCCTAAACCAAATCCATCACTTCTTTTTTCCTCTTGGGAAAAAGGCTCTGTATAATATTCTAAATCATTTTTTAAAGGTTCACCTTTAGAGATGATATCAATTCTATTTTTATTTGCTTTTATTGTTGCATGATTATCTGGAGAAAATTTTATAGCATTGTCAATTAAGTTTTTTAGTGCAACTGAAAACATTGATATATCTGCATTTATTTTAAAATCATTAATTTTAGAGCTTATTTTATTTGCATTTACCATTGATATCTCAATAGTTTTTGTATAAATTTTAAAAAATGATGTAGGTTCTTTATATACAAAAGTATTGTTTGAGGTAAGTTTTTCAACCATTGCTAACTCTTTGATGATATCATCCATTCTTTGGAAAGCTTTTTGTAATGTTTCTTTCTTTTTATTATCATCAAGAGTTTCTGCAATAAACATCGCTTTTGTAATGGGAGTTTTTAGTTCATGCATCATATTACGCATAAAAAGCTCTTTTGATTTTGTTTGATTATTGATATGTGTAATTGCTTCATCAAAAGTTTTTGCAATTGTTCCAATCTCATCTTTACTTATAGAGGTAATTTTTACATTTAAATCACCATTTGAAAATTTTTTAATCTCTTTATTTAGATTTCTAAGGGGTTTTAGTTTTCTTTTTAAAATATAGTATAAAGCAATTAAAATACCATATGAAACAGCCATTGCTATTGAGATTATAATAAGATTGTATTTATAACCTTGCTCATCTTTAAACATGATGTTATAACCATCTTTTTGTGTATAAATATATAAAATATCATCTAGATTATATATTCTGTACATACCATTGTTTGTTTCTCTAAGAAGTAGTTGTTTTGCATTGTTTATAATATTTAGTTTTTCTTGGTCATCTTCTACTAGGTTGATTTTAAACTGGTCTATAAATATTTTTAGTCCACTAATTGTAGGTTTTGTTTCTAATGTTTTTAAAATATTTTCAGCAACTAACTCATGTTTTTTTTGTGTTGTTATTATATATCTTTGCTTATCAAGTTTGATAAAAACTGTAAAAGTAATACTAATAGCTATTAAGGCTAGTATAAAAATTGTATTGATAAAAGCAGAGATAGAGATATTTCGTATCATATAAGTTGATAACCTATCCCACGCACTGATTTTATATAGGTTTTACTATCATCAACTTTTGATAGTTTAGAACGGATTCTTGAAACCATTACATCAATATTTTTTAAACTACTATCATCTTCTATATGATCACTAGCATATATAAAATCTTCTCTTGCTATAACAGCTCCATTTCTTAGAATAAGAAGTTTTAATATATCAAATTCAGCTAAAGTTAGAGTTAGCAACTCCCCTTTGAAATATATTTGTAAATCATCCTCTTTTAAAATAAAATCAGATTTTTTTTCATCTTCTTGTTTTGTTTGTACAGGAGTTATTCTTTTTAAGATAGCTTTGATTCTTGCTTGTAATTCTCTTGGATTATAAGGTTTTGGAAGATAATCATCTGCTCCTCTTTCAAGCCCCATAACTTTATCTAAAATATCATCTCTAGCACTAGAAATTATAATAGGTATATCTGATTTTTCTCTAATTTTTGGTATTAATTCTAATCCATCAATCTCTGGTAACGTTAAATCTAAAATGATAAGTTTATAATCTTTTAGGCTAAGCATAGATAGTCCATTGTATGGACTATCTGTATTTGTAACTTCTATATCATATGAAGCTAAATAATCAGTGATGATTTGAGCTAACTCTAAATCATCTTCTATCATAAGTACCTGTACTATGGTAAATCCTTTATTTTATAGCTAACAGTATAGTTTGACCATATCTATTAACATAAACTCTTTTATTTTTGTTGTTGTATTTTCTTATTGCTTGTTGCATATCTGCAAAACTTTTTATCTCTATATCTTCAATTTGTATGATAACATCCCCAGCTTGAAAACCAACTTTTTCAGCTTCAGAATTTGGTTCTACTCCTGTGATAAGTACCCCTGAAACATTTGAATTTAGTCTAAATCTTTGAATCATTTTTGCATCAATCTCTGATAACAATAAACCACCCAAGAAGTTACCATTGTTTGCTTCTGATGTCACTAATCCAGCTCTATTACCTAAAGTGATTTTTAGTAATACCTCTTTTTTATCCCTTTCAAGTTTTACTGCAATAGTCTGGTTTGGTTTAAATGAAGCGATTACATTTTGTAAATCTTTTCTATTTTTGATTGGGATATTGTTTATTGAATATATTAAATCTCCCCTTTTTAATCCAGCTTTTTGAGCAGGTGTATCTTGAGCAACGTCTAAGATTAATGCACCTTGATTATGTGTATAAAGTTTTGAGATATTTGGTTTTAAATCATCTATAACTACACCTAAATAACCCCTTGTAACCTTTCCATCTGCAATTAGTTTTTTAACTACATCTTTTACCATCGATACAGGAATAGCAAATCCTATACCATTGTTTCCACCAGATTTAGAGATAATTGCAGAGTTAATACCAATCAAAGCACCTCTACTATCCACAAGTGCACCACCAGAGTTTCCAGGGTTGATTGAAGCATCTGTTTGGATAAAGTTTTCATATCTGTTGATACCAACATGGTCTTTATTTAGTGCTGAGATAATACCTTGTGTTACAGTTGTACCAATACCAAAAGGGTTACCAATAGCAAAAATCAAATCACCAACTTTTAAATCTGTAGAGTAACCAAATTTGATAGCTTCAAAGTTATCACCTTCTATTTTTATAACAGCTAAATCACTATCAGAATCTTTTCCGATAACTCTTGCGTTGTATTCTTTTGGATTATCACCAATAGTAACTGAAATCTCATCGGCATTTTCTACTACGTGATTGTTTGTAACTATATATCCATCTTTTGAAATAATTACACCAGAACCAAGTGATCTTTGGATTCTATTTTGGTTAAATTGTTCATTGAACTGGTCACCAAAAAATCTTCTTAAAAACGGGTCATTAAACATTTGAAATGGAATATTTGCTGCATTTGAGATTACTCTTCTTTTTGCAGCAATATTTACAACTGATTTCATAGCATCTTTAACAGTATCGTTAAAAGATAAAATCTCTTGCATACTATTAGGTGTCACTCTTTGAGGGTCTTTTTGTGCCATTTCAAAGTCAATATTAGCTGCAAATATATTTGTAGCGATTAAAGCGGCAAGTAAAAAACTTTTTTTCATCATTTTTTAGTCCTTCTTTTTGAAATTATAAAACTTATAAAAGAATTATAATAGCTAAATGTAAACTATTATTGAATAAAGTGTAAATAAAAAATTAACCCAAAGTGTAGAAATTGTGGAGTTTAAAGGGTGTAGTTTAAAAAACTACACCTTTTTTTATAAATCAGTTTTAAGTACAGCACCAGAACTTGCATTTGTAACAAGTGCTCTATATTGTCCTAACCATTTTGATTTTAATGGTTTTTTTAGTGGAGTAAATTCTGCTTTTCTTTTAGCAATTTCTTCATCTGTTAAATTTACAGATAAAATATATTGGTCAACATCGATATGAATCTCATCACCATCTTTAAGTAAACCAATCATTCCACCTTCAGCTGCTTCTGGTGATACGTGACCAATAGAAGCACCTCTTGTTGCACCACTAAATCTTCCATCTGTAATAAGTGCACATTTATCACCAAGACCCATACCCATGATTAGACTTGTAGGAGCTAACATCTCTTGCATCCCTGGACCACCTCTTGGACCTTCGTATCTAATAACTACAACATCACCAGCTTTTACTTTTCCGCCAATAATTCCAGCAATAGCTTCTGGCTGACCATCAAAACAAACAGCCTTTCCAGTAAATACTCTATCTCCTGTAATACCAGCAGTTTTGATAACTGCACCTTGTTCTGCTAAGTTACCATATAAAATAGCTAAACCACCAACTTGCGAATAAGGGTTATCTATAGTATGGATGATATTAGTATCTGTGATTACAGCATCTGCAATTTTTTCTAAAAGAGTTTCCCCTGAGATAGTTAAATTATCTATTAAGATATCATCACCTCTTTTTGTCATCTCTTTCATAACTGCATTTACACCACCAGCTTTATTGATATCTTCCATATGTACTGTTGATAAAGATGGAGAGATTTTAGCAATATGTGAAACTTTTTTAGAAATAGAGTTAATATCTTCTAAGTTAAAATTAACATCTGCTTCTTTTGCAATAGCTAACATATGTAATACAGTGTTTGAGCTTCCACCCATAGCCATATCAACTGCAAATGCATTTCTAACTGCATTTTCATTTAAAATATTTCTTAATTTATATTTTTCTCTTGATGCTGCATCTTTTGCAATTTCACAAATTCTTCTAGCTGCTTTTCTATATAACTCTTCTCTTTGGGGAGTTAAAGCTAAGATTGTTCCATTCCCTGGTAATGCAATCCCCATAGCCTCCATAAGTGTATTCATAGAGTTTGCTGTAAACATACCAGAACATGAACCACCACTTGGACATGCATTACACTCAATATCTTTTAACTCTTCATCACTCATTTCACCTGCTTCATGTTTACCAACAGCTTCAAATGCAGTTGCTAAATCAATAGGTGTACCATCTTTTGTATGACCTTTTTGCATTGGACCACCAGATACAAATACTGTAGGAACATTTACTCTTAATGCTCCCATAATCATACCAGGAACAATTTTATCACAATTTGGAATAGCAATCATTGCATCTAATTTATGTGCGTTCATTACAGTTTCAATAGAATTTGCTATAATCTCTCTACTTGGTAATGAAAATAACATCCCATCATGACCCATTGCAATACCATCATCTACACCAATTGTATTAAACTCAAATGGAACACAACCATTTGCTCTTATCTCTTCTTTTATAATATCTGATACTTTATCTAAGAAAAAATGTCCAGGGATTAATTCTATAAAAGAGTTTGCAACTCCAATAAATGGTTTATCAAAATCTTCATCTTGTAATCCTGTTGCTCTTAATAGCGATCTATGGGGTGTTCGGTCAAAACCTTTTTTAACTTCATCACTTCTCAATGTTTATCCTTTTAATTGGTTCCTCCAATTAAAAGGAACCATTGTTTTAATAACTTCTTTTTAACAGTGGAAATAAATTCCACTTAAAAGAATCAAAATCCTAAAGGGCTTTAAGAATAAAGCCTTAGAACGGCATTTTTTATGGCTTGCATTATACATTTTTTGCCGTTGATTTTTCTTTAAATAAAAAAATTTTGAAATTTTTTTCAAAAACCCTTGACAAATAAAAATATTTAGAATATAATTCCACTCCAATTTAAGAAGAACGCTTCTTAAAACTACTGTTAAAAGTGCGAGTGTGGCGGAATAGGTAGACGCGTGGGACTTAAAATCCCATTCCGGTTTCGGAGTGTGAGTTCGATTCTCACCATTCGCACCACTTATTATATGGTGCGGGAGCATCATTTTTTTTGCGTAGAGAGTTGGCTGAGTTGGTCGAAAGCACCGGTTTTGAAAACCGGCGAGGTTCACGCCTCCGAGGGTTCGAATCCCTTGCTCTCTGCCATTTTATAATCATTTTATCTTATCGCTGTTAAAATGATTTGTAATGGAGGTATAGCAAAGTTGGTAATGCACCTGATTGCAAATCAGATATTCATCGGTTCGAGTCCGGTTACCTCCTCCACCTTTTTAATCCCAATCAATTTTGTTTAAATCCTAAGAAATACTTTAAAATCAATCTAATTAAAAAAATCTAATTTTACCTAAATTTATAGCTATTATTTTTGATAATTACTTTTAATTATGTCAAGAAATAGTAAAGGAGATTTGCCTTATATAATTGACATAAAATGATTATAATTTATATTCTTAATAAAGTGACACTAAGTGCAAAATAGCAAAATATGGCTAAAACTAAATTCGCAAGTTTTGCACTTAGAGTTTTTGTTTTTTAAAGGATATTTAATTGGCAATAGTTAATATCATATTATTTATTTAATACAATACTTTTTAATTTTAAATGAGATTAAATATATTATTATCTTGAAACCTTTTAATTAATCAAATTAAAATATATTAAGTAGATACTTATTATTGATTAAAATAACCATATTATCAA
>QKDL01000043.1 GCA_003252105.1 Arcobacter sp. | reverse complement strand
GAATTTTGGCAGGACTAACAATTTCAGTAGAGTTTTTGATATTTGAAATAATTTGTCTTTCAATAGCTTTAACAAGCATAGTAACAAAAGCACCAGGGACACCATGACCCGTACAATCTATTACCATAAGAATACACTCATTGTTATTTCTTAATTCTTCAAAAAGATAAATATCACCACCAACAATATCTTTAGGATGCCAAATAGTAAGATAATCACTAAAATATTTTCTAAATAGATCATTTGAAGGAATAAGTGCATGTTGTATTAACGATGCATACTCTATACTATCTTTCATTTGTTTATTGATTAATTTTATCTCTTTTTCTATATCTTTTTGTTTTGTAATATCAACAACCATACCAATAAATGCATCTTGATCTTTATATCTAATGGGTTTAACAGAGAGTAAAGCAATAAACTCTTTTCCATTATTAGTTTTGTATCTTTGTTCTAAATTTTCTACATAACCATATTGTTGCATTTGGGTTAGAATCTCATCTTTTTGATCTAAATTTGTATATACAGAATCTATTGATTTTCCAATCAGTTTTTCTACAGGTGTTTCATATTGAATTGATGAGTATTCATTTGCATAAAGAATAGTTCTATCTTTTTTTGAGGTTATTAATACAGGAAGCATTATATTTGATAAAATCATTTCTATTTGTGCTTTTTGAACTTCAAGTTCATAGGTTCTTTCTTCAACTTTTATTTCTAAGTTTTTACTCAAATCTTCTACAATTTTTCTATTAGTAATATCTTGACTAATTGCTTTATAACCAATCTGATGGTTTTCATTGTTGTATTCAGGTTCAATTTTGGAATATAGCCAATAATCATTTCCATTTTTATTTCTATTTTTAAATTCACCTTGCCAAAGTAGATTGGCTTTGATTGTTTTCCATAAATCATCGTATTTGGTTTTGGGAGTGCTTGGATGTTTTATTATATTTGAAGGTTTACCTATTAATTCATCAAAGTCATAACCAGATATTTCACAAAAAGCTTGGCTTGGGTGGGTTATTATACCTTGAAGGTTTGTTTGTACAAAGATAACATTTCTATCAAAAGAGTCAACTAGATTTTGAAGTTCCTCTTTTTGTTTTTTTAAATCGATAGTTTTTTTATCTACTAAAGATTTTAGTTTTCTATTCCAAAAAGCAACAATCAAAGTAAGAATAATAACTATTAAAATTGGAGGTACCATATAGTAAAGAACTTTTTTTAAAGCAAAACCAGTATTTTGTTCTATTTTAACTTTTACCCATCCATTGTATATTCTTTCTCTATCTTTTTCAGTGATAGTATCAAAAACTTTATTTACAATTGATAGAAGCTCTGGCATTTTAGGATTAATCAAATAATGATGGTTAAAATCTTTTCCTGTTTCACCTGCAATTTTAAGATTATCTTTCCCTATTTTAGTTATATAATATAAAGCAGGAGCAATATGTCCTATATAAACATCTGCTTCACCATTTGACACATTTAGAAGAGCTTCAAAAATATTTTTTGTTTCAAGTATTTTTGCATTTGGATAATGATTTTTCAAATAATTAGAACTAGTATAGTATTTAGGTTGAGAAAATACTTTGTTTTTAACACTATCTAAAGATTTTACATAGTCTATATTATCATTTGTTACAATTATCATAGGATATGAAGCAAATTTATTTGATATAAGTCCTAAAGATATTTCATCTTTACTATCACCGATACCTGGGACTAAGTCAATCTCACCTTTTTTAAACTTTTCTAATACATCAGGCCAAGATTTTGAAGGTACAAATTTAAATTCAATTCCAGTATATTCTGAAACGATATTTAAATAATCACTTAGTATTCCACTCATTGAGTTATTTTCAATTATTGATAGAGGTCGCCAATTTACTTCACTATAAGTAATAACCTTTTTTTTATCCAGCCATTGATACTCTTTTTTAGTAAATTGAATTTTTCTTTTTTGATTAAACCATTTTAATTTTAGTTGGTCAATTTGTTCTAAAGAGATATCTTTCATCGCTTTTTTAAGAATTGATTGTAATAAAACAGCATCATTTCTTGTTGCAATATATAGGTTTTCTGTTTCTGGGTCATTAGCTTTTACATCAGAAGTATATTTTAATCCTTTTATCATATTCTCTGATAATATATAGTTTAAGATAGCAGTTTTACCAAGTGTCGCATCAACTTCATCATATACAATAGCTTTTATACTATCTAAGGTATTGTTATATGTTACAACTTGTATTTTTGGGTATTTTTCTTTTAAAAAGTTTTCATAAAAGAACCCTTTTACAACAGATACTTTTTTGCCAAATAAAGACTCTATATTTGTAATATCTGTTCTAGACTCTTTTGTTAAAATTGAAGTGACATTTCTTGCAAATACGTTTACATATAAAAGATGTTCTTGTCTAGATTTTGTTTTTGCAATGTTCATCATTACATCAATCTCTTTATTAAATGCTTTATTTAATAATTCATCCCAAGTTCCAGTAACAAAATTAACATCTAATCCTGCAATATTGGCTAACATTTTTATGTAATCAATTGAATAACCATGAGGTATCCCATTTCGATTAAAATTAAATGGCGCCCAATCATATTCATTTGAAACTTTTATTGTTGGATTATTTTTTATCCATTCTTTTTCTTCTTTTGTTAGATTCAATAAAATTTTTGTTTTTTCATAGCAAATAGTGATTTGACCAATTTTTTCATTTTGATAATTTATACTAGAACTAATTTTAGTACATTTAGTATGCAACTTATTTTCATCAAAATGTTCTTTTATTAGATTTCCATTTTTATCTTTATAATAAGATAAGTATTTACTATTTACTATTGTGTCGTATACTATTGAGTATTTGATATCTGGATTATTAGTTAGAAAGTCATTTAAAATATTGTCAACTTCTTGTCCGTTTAGTTCATATAAAGGATTAGCTATAAGTTTACTTGTATTATCTAAATCATCTTTTAGTGCTGAAAAAGCAGTAGTAATTAAAAATATAAATAGTAAAAAGAATCTTATTAACATTTGACTACTTTAAATATTGATTTATTTTATTGATAATATTATCATCAACTTTCTTTGAACAAATCAAATATCTTTTATTTCCTTCGGGCATCCCTTTTACACCATAAAAAGAGATATCTTTATATTGATTCTTCTCAAATAATAGTGTTGATTCTTCTTTAGATATAAACATAAAGTCTGCTCTTTTTCTTTCAATTAATAAAAGCATATTTTCATTATCTGTATATACTTCTTTTTTGATTATTTTATATTGTTCTATTTTATCATCTAAGAATTTACCATAGGAATATGAGGCTTTTGTAAGTATTCTATAGTTGTTTTTTAGTAAATCATCTATTGAGATATTAAAAAAATCTTTTTTTCTATCTTTTCTTGCAATAATTCCCATTGAATAATCTTGATAAAGAGGTAAAGTGAATTTTGCAAATTGTTCCCTCTCAGAGTTTTTAAACCATCCTAGTGCACAGATTGGTTTTTGATTAGCTTGAATCTCATAAAGATGTCTTTTCGAGGGTTTTTCTTTTAGTATATAATCAATCTTTGAAGCATTTAAAGCCTTTATAGCAGGTGTTGCTACAAGACCACTTATTGATAAATTATCTTTTTGGATATAGGGAATTCTTTCTTCAAAAACAATCTCTAATTCTTGAGCAAATAGTGTTTGAAATATAAAACTACAAATAAAAAGATTAAAAATTTTCATATTTCCCCTTTGATTGTAAATAATAACATAATTTTATAGAAAATAATATTTGCTTAACTGATTATTTTTTTTACAAAAACTTAAAGTTAATTGTAATATTATTAACGTATTATCTTGTATATAATATTTTTATATATAATCAAAGAGGTACAATATGAAGTTTTTAATTGTAGATGATTCCCATCTAGCAAGAGTCAGACTTTGTAAATATATTGAAGAATTGGGCTTTGAAGTAATTGGAGAAGCTGTTGATGGATATGATGCAATTGAAAAATTTAAAGAGTTGTCACCTAATGCTATAGCAATTGATTTAGAGATGCCAAAGATGAAAGGTATTGAAGCTTCAAAAAAAATTCTTGAAATAAATCCAAATGTTGATATCATTTTGGTTACATCAATTGTTGATAAAAAAGAGATTATAAATGCATTTAAAGTTGGAATAAAAAAAGTAATAAGAAAACCATTTACAATAGAACTTTTAAAACAAACAATTAATGAACTTAAAGGTTAAAATATGAATATGAAAGTGATACAAGACCTAGTAGAAGATGATGGAATAATCTTTTTAACTTATGGTGGATTTATTTCTCAATCTTTGATTTCTGCTATGACTGAGGCTTTAGAAAAAGAAGCTAAACAAAATGCCTTAAATATGGGAATTTCAAATAATATATTTACAATTTTCATTGAACTTACTCAAAATATGATGAACTATTCAAAAACAAAATGTCAAGAATCTACAGATGTTAATTCAGAAGGATTGATTGTAGTAACAAAAGATAGCTATGATAATTATTATATACATAGTCAAAATATAATAGCATTAAAAGATAAAGAAAAAATTGAACCAAAACTTGAAGAGATATTAACTTTAGATCAAGAACAATTAAAGAAAAAATATAGAGAATTAAGAAGAAGTGGTAGAGATAAACATGGTAAAGGTGGAGGAATAGGTTTTTACGAGATTGCAAAAAGAAGTGATGAGATTAATTTTGAATTTAATAAAATAAATGAAGATAAATACTATTTTCATTTTATATCAAAAATTGTAACAAAAAAGGAGAATTAACATATGGAAAATTTAATTATTGAAGAGACAAAATACACACCATCTATAAAGTTAGATGCTGTTAAAGGAACAATTGAATTAATTGGAAAATCATATCCAGAGAATACTTTTGAATTTTACAAGCCAATGATGGAATGGGTTGAAAACTATTTTGATGGAAAAGAAGCTGAAAAAACAGTTATTAACCTAGAGATAATATATTTCAACTCAAGTTCTTCAAAACTATTTTTTGATTTTTTTGACCTTTTAGAAGAAGCTCATAATAATGGAAAAAATGTTGAAGTAAATTGGATTTATGATGAAGAGAATGAAAGTGCATTAGAAGCAGGTGAAGACTTTAAAGAAGATTTTGAGGAATTAAAATTCAATTTAGTTAAAAAGTAATGAGAAAAACAAAAGAAGAAAAAATCATTGAACATGGTGAAGAGATATTAAAAGAGTTACATAAAGTTTATTTAGAAGGTATAGGGATTGAAGAATACCATAAACTTCTAAATGAATATAAGAAACTTTATAGACGATATGAAAAAACCATAAAATTATCTGACAATATGGGCAGTACCATAATGGATGAAAACGATAATTTAAATGATAATCTTCAATATACTATTAAAACAGCTAGAAGCAAACTTATGGAAAATGTTAGTGAACATAAAAAAACAAAAGATGCTACAACTGCTTACAAAGAAAAAATCAATCAGTATAAAAAAGAACTTGATGAGAGTGCGATTAGAAATATAAAGCTTCAAAAAAAGCTTAATAGTTACATAAAACATTTTGGTGAGATTAATCATCAATTTAATGAAGAGATAAAAACAGAAAATAAAAGTGTGACTATTGCAAAAGGTATTGAGATAAACCCTGTAGAGTATAAAAATATGAATATTAAAAATGTTCTTTCATTAGAATTAGCAAAAGATAAATCTAATCTAACCCTTACAAAAATAAAATTAAAAAATTTTAGTGAGATGCAAGAGGCTATTGAAGAAAATAGTTCTATAACTAATTTTATAAAAGGTATATATAAATTTATAAAAAATAGTTTTCATCAAGATTGTATTGTTTTTCACGATGAATTAGAAACATTTTATTTAATCTCAAAAAATAAAGAGATTCATGAAATCAAAATGTTAGCAAGTAAGTTAGGAAACAAAAGAAGTTTATACAATTTTAATATTGATTTTTTTGTAGGAATTACAAAATATGTTGATGGTAGTGATAATGTTGATATTTTAGTAAAACGATGTGATAGTGCTCTTGAAGAGTCTATTCAATGTGGAGATATTGTAGTTAAATAAAGGAAAACAGATGCCAGAAGATATAGAAAATAAATTAATCACAGAATTAAATGAATTACAAGATAATTTCAGAAAAACAACAGATAAACTTATAAAAGATATAAAAAGACATGATAAAATCATGGCTAGAAGTGATAAACGACAACAACAAGAATATGATGAACTACAAGTAAGACTTGCTGAAGTTGAAGCTTTGAGTAAAGAGATAGAAGAGACTCAAAGAGAAGTAGTTTTCACAATGGGAGCAATAGGGGAGAGTAGAAGTAAAGAGACAGGGAACCATGTAAAAAGAGTTGCAGAATACTCAAAACTATTAGCACTATATTATGGCTTAGATTCAAAAGAAGCAGAGATGCTAAAACAAGCAAGCCCAATGCATGATATAGGAAAAGTAGCAATACCAGATGCCATACTAAATAAACCAGGAAGATTTGATGAGGCTGAAAGAGAGATAATGAATACACATTCTCAATTAGGATTTGATATGTTAAAACATTCAAATAGACCACTTTTAAAATGTGCAGCAACAGTTGCATATGAACATCATGAAAAATGGGATGGGACAGGATATCCAAGAAAACTAAAAGGTGAAGATATACATATCTATGGA
>QKDL01000027.1 GCA_003252105.1 Arcobacter sp. | reverse complement strand
AAGAGGGATGAAAGAGAAAGAGTTTGATTTAATAGCAAACAAAATATGTGATGTATTAGATGACATCAACAATACAGATTTACAAGCTAAGATTAAACAAGAGTTAAAAGAGTTAGCTAGAGGGTTTGTGATTTACAATAAATCAACATACTAAACTTTTAATTAAGGATTATTCATGGAAATTAAAGGCGAAGATTTTATAAAAAAAGTTCAATTAAAACAAGAAAAAGATGAGATTGAACAAAGACTAAATGAGATAAATACTCAAGAAGCAGAGTATGAACCAAGACCTCAAACAAATATACCTCCAAGATTTGAACAGGAGATGAATATTGAAGAGGATTTAGAGTATTCTGATTTAAAACTTGGGAGTAGCTCTGAAAAAAATGATACAAATAAGAAAAAATATCTTATATTAGGATTAGTTCTTGTTATACTTTTTTTATTGACTATTATAATTATTCGCCTTTTAACAAATGATTCTGTTGAGAATGATTCTTTTTCAAAAACTTCATCTGAAAATAAAATATTAGAAAATGAAAATATTGAAGAACAATATCAGAAAATAATCAATGAAAAATTAAAAAATATCAAAGAAGAAAAAGAGAAATCTTTGGTTGAAGAAAAACCTGTTGATGAAAAACTGGATTTAAAGAAAATTGAAGAGAAAGAAAAAGTTGAAACTCCAAAAGAGGTAAAACCTGATATTTTTGAAGTAAAAAAAGAACCAGTAGTTGAAGAGAAAAAACCTATTGTAAAAAAAGAACCAGTAAAACCAAAACCTGTTGTAAAAAAAGAACCAACTACTACAGTAAAAAAAGTAAATACAACTACAACTTCAAAGCCAAAAGGAACTTTTGTACAAGTTGGAGCATTTTCAAAAATGCCTACAGAAGAGTATTTAGATTCTATTACTAAAAAAGGTTTTACATATAAAATCTATAAGGTTTCTATCAATAACAAAATATTCCATAAAGTCTTAATTGGTCCATATAATTCAAGAGGACAGGCAAAACTAGTTATTGATGATATAAAGAAAAAACTTAATGTAAATGGTGCATTTATTTTAACATTTTAATAAGGTATATTATTGATGGAATTTTATTCTAAAGAACTTTTATTAGATCAATTTACACCAGTATCGATCTATGAAAAAATTAAAAAATTATATAAAGATAAGTTAACTTTTCTTTTTGAAAGTACAGTAAACTCTAATGATGGAAACTATTCATATATAGTAATTGATGTAAGAGAAAGAGTTTGGTACGAAAATGGAGTATGCTATCATAAAAATGAACAAGAAGAAGTTCTTGAAGTAGAATCAAATCCATTAAAATTCTTGCAAAAATATTATAAAACTATAGATAAAGAGTTTTATAAACAAAAATCACAAGAGTTAGGTATTGGTCTAATTGATGGTTTTATTGGAAATGTTGGTTACGATATTGGAAAAGAGTTTGAGCCTGTATTAAAAAAATACATGAATAATTTGGAAGACCAACTAAATATCCCTGATTTAGACTTGATTAGACCAAAAATTGTTTTAGGTTTTTCCCATAAAACTTCAAAACTAGTTATGGTTACATCTTTAGAAGATAAAAAAGCTGATTTAGAGTTAATTGAAAAAGAGCTTTATACACCATATGAATTTACACCACTTAAAAAAGCTGAAATTATAGATGAAGGGAAATTCAACTATACAAAAGAGAAATTTTTTGAGATGGTAGAAAAGTCTAAAGAGATGATAAGAAGTGGAGATGTTTTTCAGATTCTTATGTCAAATAGATTTATTCAAAATGCAAAAGTAGATCACCTAAGCTTTTATAGAGCATTAAGAAGTAAGAACCCTAGTCCATATCTATTTTTATTAGAGTATGAAGATTTCACTATTGCAGGAAGTTCTCCTGAAGTTATGGTAAGACTTGTTGATGGGCATATTCTTTTAAGACCTATTGCAGGTACTAGAAAAAGAGGGAAAAATATAGATAGAGATTTGGAACTTGAAGAAGAGATGCTAAATGATGAAAAAGAAAAAGCTGAACATATCATGTTAGTTGACCTTGGAAGAAACGATGTAGGAAGAGTTGCACGTGCAGGGAGTGTAAAAGTAACAGATTTGATGAGAGTAGAAAGATACTCACATGTTATGCATATGGTTTCTGATGTTGAAGCAAAAATAGATGATAAATACGATATGTTTGATCTATTTGCAGCTACTTTTACAGCAGGTACTATGACAGGAGCTCCAAAAATCAGAGCTATGGAACTTATCGCACAGTTTGAAGGGATAAAAAGGAACTTTTATTCTGGAAGTGTAGCTTACTTTGGTTTTGATGGGAATATGGATAGTGCTATTACTATTAGAACTACAATGCTTACAAAAGATAAAGTGATTTTCCAAGCAGGAGCTGGTGTTGTTGCAGATAGTATTCCAGAACTAGAATATTTAGAGGTTCAAAATAAACTTGCAGCTAATATCTCTACACTAAAAGATTTATCATAAAGGATTTGTTTTGTTACTAGGCGTAAATATAGACCATATTGCAGTTTTAAGAGAAGCTAGAAAAATAAACGACCCTAATCCACTTGATGCACTTGGTATTTGTAAAATATCAGGGGCAGATCAAATTACAATACACCTAAGAGAAGATAGAAGACATATCCATGATGAAGATGCAAAAGAGATATGTAGACAATCTATTCTTCCTGTTAATTTAGAGTGTTCGATAAATGAAGATATTATTGATATAGTTTGTAAATTAAAACCTACTAGGGCAACATTAGTTCCTGAAAATAGAGACGAAGTTACAACAGAAGGTGGTCTTGATGTTGATAAAAATTTTGACAGAATAAAAAAAGCTGTTGAAAAACTTCATAAACATGAGATTGAAGTATCTTTATTTATAGACCCAAATAAAAAAATGATTAAAAAAAGTTCTGAATTGGAAGTTGAATGGATAGAGTTACATACAGGAACATTTGCAAATATCTATGCTATGCTTTATGCTAATCTTTCAAATACACACCATAGTATAAAAGAGTTAGAACTTTCAAGAGATGAGCTTAAAATACTACTTGATAAAAGTAGAAAAGAGATTAAAAAAGCTGCCCATTACGGTCAAGACTGTGGTTTAAAAGTTGCTGCAGGACATGGACTAAACTACCAAAATGTTACAAAAATATCTTCTATTAAAGCTATAGAAGAGTTAAATATAGGGCAAAGTATTATTGCTCGATCAGTATTTTCAGGACTAAGACAAGCTATTATTGATATGAAAGAACTTTTATGAGTAAAAAACCTAAAATAGCTATATCTGTAGGGGATTTAAATGGTGTTGGAATTGAAATAGCATTAAAATCCCATGAAAAAATCTCAAAACTATGCACTCCAATTTATTGTATAAACAAACAACTTCTTTCACAAGCAACAAAACTTCTTGAACTTGAAATTCCAAAAGATTTTACCATTTATAATGTAAGGGGTGAATTTGAAATTAAACCAGGAAAAGTATCAAAAAAAAGTGGAAAGTTTTCTTATGATTCTTTTTTTGAAGCAATTAATTTGGCAAATAAACATGAAGTAGATGCAATTTGTACATTACCAATCAATAAAGAATCGTGGAGTAATGCAGGTATAAAATATAAAGGTCACACAGAAGTTTTAAGAGACTTTTTTGGTAAAAATGCAATTATGATGTTAGGGTGCAAAAAGATGTTCGTAGCTTTGTTTACAGAACATATCGCACTAAAAAAAGTTGCTAAAAAAATTGATGAAGAAGAGTTAATAAGATTTTTATTAGATTTCCAAAAAAGTGTAAATACTGATAATATTGGAGTCTTAGGTCTAAATCCCCATGCAAGTGATAATGGTGTTTTAGGAGATGAAGAGGTTGAAATATTTAAAGCTATAAAAAAAACAAATAAGCTTTTAAAAAAAGATATTTTCAAAGGTCCACTAGTACCTGACACTGCTTTTTCACTTATGTCAAGAAGAAACTTTAAATATTTTGTTGCTATGTATCATGACCAAGGTTTAGCACCACTAAAAGCTTTATATTTTGACCAAAGTATCAATGTAAGTTTAAACTTACCAATTATTAGAACCTCAGTTGACCATGGTACTGCTTTTGATATAGCTTACTTAAAAAATAGAAAATTAAACTGTAAAAGTTATATAAATGCAGTAAAAGAAGCAATAACACTTTTTGAAAATAAAAAATGACATCTTTAGAATTTTGTCATGAACTTGATTTTTCAAAGATAAATTTCACAGAAAGAAAAGTTAGGATAACTCATCCTAAAACAATCATTTATGGACCTCCTAAAAGTGGAAAAAGCTATCTAATTTTCGACTACCTATCAAATTTTGATGCAAGTGAATATCTATATATAGATTTAAACGATTTTAGAAATGATAAACAAGAGATTATAGCCAATCTTGAAGAATATACGTTTAGAAATAAAATCAAACTTATAGTACTGGAAAATTACGAGTTTGATTTTAAAATTCCATATTGTGATAGTGTAGTAATATCAAGCAAAGAGAAAAAAACACTTTTAGGGTTTAAAAATGTTTATGTAACTGCATTAGATTTTGAAGAGTATCTATTACATGAAAATAAAAACCATAATATTACTCAAAGTTTTAATCATTTTTTTAAATATGGAAATCTTCCAGAAAGTTTAAAGATTTCAGAGCTACATCTTTTAAATAAACTTCAAGAGATCCTAATAAATACTACTAAAGATTCCACATCTTTGGAGATTTTAAAAATATTAATACTAAATATTGATGAAAAAAAATCATTGAATCAACTATATACTTCACTTAAAAATAAAATTAAAATATCTAAAGATAGGTTTTATGAAGAGTGTCAAAAATATGAAAATGAAAAAATTATTTTTTTTATTCCCAAATATAATCAAGAGAGAAGTTCTAAAAAAATTTACTCTTATAATCAAGCTTTTTTTAGTGCAATTACCCATGATAAAAAGTTAAAAAATGAATTGACTAATATAATTTTCTTAGAGCTTAATAATAAATATGAAGATATTTTTTTTCTTGATTATATAGATTTTTTTATACCTTCAAAAAAATTAGCATTTGTTTCTATCCCTTTTTTCAATTCATTATTTATGCAAAATCAACTAAAAAAAATGAAAAAAACTCTTATGGAATTTGATATAGAAGAGCTTACAATTATTACAATTTCAAATAGTGAAGAAATGATTTTAGAAAATCTTAAAATTTCAGTGCTTCCATATTATGAATGGGCGCTTAGTTAAATATTTTTTTGCTATTATTAAATATAAAAAACAAAGGCTAGACCATGATAAGTTCTGCTATAATATTAATTATTTTAATATTGATTCTTGTTTATTTATATAACACACTAATTAATAAAAAAAATCAAGTTGAAAATATATTTGCTTCAGTAGATGTACAATTAAAAAAAAGATACGATTTACTACCTAATTTAGTTGCTAGTGTTAACAAATATATGGATCATGAAAAAACTATTCTAGAAAAAATCACTCAATTAAGAACAAAAGCAATAAATCCCAATCTAAATGATGATGAAAAAATAAAACTTGACAATCAGATTAGTTCTGCTTTAGGCTCAATTTTAGTTGCAGTAGAGAATTACCCAAATTTAAGAGCAAACGAAAATCTATTAAATCTACAACAATCTTTAAACGAAATAGAAGAACAAATTTCAGCTTCAAGAAGAGCTTATAATCAAGCTGTAACTGATTATAACAATGCAATTGAAATGATTCCTACTAATATTATGGCAAAAGCTATGAACTATAAAAGAAAAGAAGTGTTTAGTATAGATGAAAAGAGTAGAGAAAATATAGATATTAATAAATTATTTAGTAACTAATGGAAAAAGTAGAAGTATTAAATCAATTTTATGAAAATGAACTTTTTTCTACAATAGAAAAGTTTGAAGAGAAACGAAAAAAGATAAGAACAAAAATATTATTTATCATTTTTCTTATAATCTGGAATAGTTGTACAATATATTTCTTTTTTTTGTTAAGTTATGATGAAGAGTTTGATTTATTAGCCTTTTTTATTACTGGTATATTTGTTCTTAGTGGTTTTGTTTATAGATATTTTAAAAAAGATTATACTAATAATTTCAAACAAGAGGTCATAAAACCTTTAATTGATAAACTTGATGAAGAACTAACTTATAGTGCAAACCTGTATGTTTCAAGATCAATATTTAACCGTTCTATGCTTTTTAAATTTCCTGATAAATATAGTGGAAACGATTTAATTATTGGTAAAATTGATTCTGTGAATATAGAGTTTTCCGATGTACATGCACAAAAAAAATATAAAGACAACAAAGGAAGAACAAAATATTCTACAATTTTTCAAGGATTGTTTATAGTTGCAAAATTCAATAAAAGATTTCATGGTTCTACTATTGTACTTCCAGATACAGCTCAAAATAGTTTTGGAGATCTAATAGGTTCTTGGCTTCAATCAAATAATCCAAATAGAGATGAATTAGTTAAATTGGATAATCCAGAGTTTGAAAAAGAGTTTGTAGTTTATTCAAATGACCAGATTGAAGCAAGATATATTTTAACCCCTAGTTTAATGGAAAAAATTTTAAGTTTTCAACAAAAATCTAGACAAGATATATATTTATCCTTTATTCAAGAACATATCCATATTGCAATAGATTATAAAAAAGATTTATTTGAACCAACAATTTTTACATCTTTATTGAACAAAGAATTATTTATAGAATATATAAACTCTTTAACTTTAGCAGTCAGTGTTGTAAAAGAATTAAATTTAAATCAAAATATTTGGAAGAAAATTGATTAAAATTAGGCTTAACAAAATTTTTAGGATTTTTTAGATAAAATCGCAAATCTATTAGAAGGAACAAGATGAACAAAAGAGTACTTGTAAAATTTTCTGGTGAAGCACTAGCAGGTGCTGATGGATATGGTATTGACACACAAATTCTTGATTACATTGCTGATGAAATTAAAGAATTACTTAGTAACAATATAGAAGTGGGAATTGTTATTGGTGGAGGTAACATAATTAGAGGTGTTACTGCAGCAGCTGATGGTGTAATAAAAAGAACAAGTGCTGATTACATGGGAATGTTAGCAACTGTTATTAATGGTGTTGCTATGCAAGAAGCTTTAGAACACAAAGGTTTAAATGCTAGATTACAAACTGCTATCAAAATGGAACAAATAGCAGAACCATTTATTGTAAGAAAAGCAAGAAGACATTTAGAAAAAGGTAGAGTTGTAATTTTTAGTGCAGGGACTGGTAACCCTTATTTTACAACTGATACTGCAGCTACTTTAAGAGCGACAGAGATTGACGCATGTATGTTAATCAAAGCTACAAAAGTTGATGGTGTATACGATAAAGATCCAATGAAATATGATGATGCAGTAAAACTTGATGTAATCACATATGACAAAGCTTTAGAAGATCATATCAAAGTTATGGATGATACAGCAATTGCTTTGGCAAAAGATAACAAACTTCCAATTGTTGTTGCAAACATGGGTGAAAAAGGTAACTTGCTTAAAATAATCCAAGGTGATTATTCAAGATGTTCAATAGTAAAATAAAAGGAATTAAATAATGATGAGATTAGAAGAAAGAATGTCACAAGCTCTAAAAAGAGTAAACAATGACAGATACGTTTTAGCTATTGCAGTGGGACAAAGAGCAGATGAATTAAGCAAAGGTGCAAAACCTTTATTAGAACAAAATACTCAAAATATGAAATATACTGACATTGCAATTAATGAGATTGCAAGTGGATTATTAAAAATAGAGGGTCTTGTACACAAAAACTAGTTCTAAAAGTAAATCTTTTAGAACTAAAGGTTAAAAATGGATCCGTTTATTGATAAAATTAGAAGCATTAACAATTTAGAAGATGCAAGAAATCTACTTCAAAATGAAGCAAAAATCACTCCAAATCTTCAAGAGATTATAGACTTTACAATCCAGGCACATGAAGGTCAATTTAGGAAAAGTGGAGAACCATATGCAGTTCATCCTTTACTAGTGGCTTCTGTTGCATCACACTTTTCTAATACTGAAGATGTTATTGCTACAGCGTTACTTCATGATGTAGTTGAAGATACTGAATATAGTCTGGATTATGTAAGAGAAAGATGGGGTGATGATATAGCTCATATGGTTGATGGTCTTACAAAAATTGATGAGATTAGAGAACATGAATTAATACCATCAAATTCCAATAAAAAACTAATTACTTCAGCTTTAACATTTAGAAAAATGTTAATTGCATCTATTGATGATGTAAGAGTTTTAGTAGTAAAACTTTGTGATAGATTACACAATATGTTAACTCTTGATGCCCTTCCTGAAAACAAACAAAAAAGAATTGCAGAAGAAACATTAGTTGTATATGTTCCAATAGCTCATAGACTTGGTATCTCTACAGTTAAAAATACTTTAGAGGATTTAGCATTTTTTTATATCTACCCACAAGAGTATGAAAAAATTGACAACTTTATAAAAGAGCATGAGCATGCCATACAATTAACTTTTAATAAATTTATCTCTTCTACAAAAAAGATATTGGAAACAAATGGCTTTGATTTAAGTAAAATTAAAATTTATAGTAGAATCAAACACTACTATTCAATCTATTTAAAGATGCAAAGAAAAGGTGTAACTATTGATGAAGTTTTAGACCTTTTGGCTATTAGAATATTGGTTGATAAAGATATTGATTGTTACAAAGTTTTAGGTTTTTTACACCTTTCATATAAACCTTTAATTTCTAGATTTAAAGATTATGTTGCAACACCTAAAGAGAATGGTTATCAAACAATCCATACTACAGTTTTTTATAACTCTAAAATATATGAGGTTCAAATTAGAACTTTTGAGATGAATAAAGTTGCTGAATATGGTATTGCAGCCCACTGGAAATATAAAAGTGGTGCAAAACAGCAACCAAATCTTAATTGGCTAAAATCACTAGAATACTCAAATGATAACATTGAAGAGTTTTATGCTGATACTAAAGAGGATTTATATTCTGAAGAGATAGTTGTATACTCACCACATGGAGATACTTTTAATCTTCCTAGAGGTTCAACAGCCTTAGATTTTGCATATGCAGTTCATACAGATGTAGGAAGAAATGCTGTTGAGTGTTATATAAATAAAGTGAAAAGACCACTTTTAACAGAACTTAAAAGCTCAGATATTGTATCTATTAAAACAGTTGATTATGCAATTCCAAGATGTTCTTGGCTTGATATGGTAAAAACAAACAGAGCAAAAAAACAAATTAGATTTTTATGTTCACAAAGATTAAAAGAGATTGATGAATTAAGTGGAAGAAATATAGTAAACACAGTTTTTTCAGCCTATGAAAAAAATATTACATCTATAATGAAAATTGATTCATTGCAAAAAATTCCACAAATACTTGATTATTTTAAACACGTAAAACATCAAATTGAGAAAAAAATCATCAAAGAAAGAGGTTTTGTAGCTAGATTTAAAATATATACGAGTAAAATCAAAAGATTTAAATTTGACAACATGCTTATATATTCGAATTTTAGTATTAATTCTGTATCATTTGACCACTGTTGTCACCCCAAATTTGCAGATGAAATTGTTGCATTCAAAGAGGGAAATAAAGCTGTAATTCATCATAAAATGTGTGATAAAGCTTATAAGAAAATTATGAGCAATGATGAGATGCTTTTTTGTAAATGGACAAAAGATACTCTATACCAGTATAAGATGGTAGTAAGCTTACCAAATACAAAAGGTGAACTTGCAAGATTATTGATGTATATGAGTCAATATGAAGGATACATCTTAGCTGTTGAATATGGTAGAGAGAAACACTCTTATAGACAATATTGTGATATTGAATTTGAACTAAATATACCAAATGTTGAAGAGGTTAGAAGACTAATTGAAAAAAAGGTAAAAGTTATTGAGTTTCACTCAAAAAAAGATGCCTATAATAAATAAATTTATGTAGATTAAAGAGGACAAATGGAAGAGAAAATTAAAGACGCTTTAGCAGAAATACAAAGAGGAACTGCAGAAATAATTGATATTGAAAGAATTGAAAAACTTATTAGAAACTATTATGAAAACGGTGATAACTTTTATGTAAAAGCTGGATTTGATCCAACTGCTCCTGATTTACACTTAGGACATACTGTTCTTATTCAAAAAATGGCAACATTTCAAAAATTTGGTGGAATTGTACAATTTTTAATTGGAGACTTTACAGCTACTATTGGAGATCCCACTGGAAAAAGTGAAACTAGAAAAGTTTTAAGTGAACAACAAGTTTTAGAAAATGCACAAAGTTATAAAGATCAAGTTTTTAAAATCTTGGATCCTGAAAAAACAGAAGTAAAATTTAACTCAACATGGCTAAAAGAGTTAGGCACAGGTGGATTAATTGCACTTGCTTCAAACTTAACAGTTGCAAGAATGTTAGAAAGAGATGATTTTGCTAAAAGATATGCTTCTAATACTCCTATTGCTGTAAGTGAATTTACATACCCTTTACTTCAAGGTTATGATTCTGTTGCTATGAATACAGATATTGAGCTTGGTGGAACAGATCAAAAATTCAACCTACTTATGGGAAGAACTTTACAAAAAGCATATAACTGTAAAAAACAACAAGCAGTTCTTATGATGCCAATTTTAGAAGGTTTAGATGGTGTTCAGAAAATGTCTAAATCATTAGGAAACTATATTGGTGTAACAGATGAGCCAAATGATATGTTTGGTAAAACACTTTCAATTTCAGATGAACTTATGTGGAGATACTATGAACTTCTTTCTACAAAATCACTAAAAGAGATTGAAGAATTAAAACTAGGTGTTGAAGATGGAAGCCTACATCCTAAAAAAGTAAAAGAAAACTTAGCTATGGAAATTGTAGATAGATTCCATGGAATAGGTAAAGGTGAAATTGCTAAAGTAGAATTTGAAAAAGTATTTGCAAAAAAAGATATCCCAACAGATATGCCAGAATTTGAAATGGAAGCTGGTATTTGGTTATGTCAAGCTTTAGTTGATGCAAACTTGGTTAATTCAACATCACAAGCTAGACGAGATGTAAAAGCAAATGCAGTAAGCATAAACCAAGAAAAAGTTAATGATGAAAAAATGAATCTAGAAAAAGGTGAATATATTTTACAAAAAGGTAAAAAAAGTTTCGCTAAGATAATAATAAAATAAAAGGCCAAGATTGAGAATAGGAAAATACGAAATAAAACATCCAATTATTCAAGGTGGAATGGGTGTTGGAATTAGTTGGGATAAATTAGCTGGTACAGTAAGTTTAGAAGGTGGTCTAGGAGTTATCTCTGGAGTTGGAACTGGTTATTATAAAAGTGATGAATATAGTATAAAAACAAAAAAAGAAAAACCAGTTGATGTACTTAATTTCTATTCAAAAGAAGCTTTAACAACAATAATAAAAAATGCAAGAAAAATCTGTGGAGATGCACCACTAGCTTGTAATATATTATATGCATGTAATGATTATGGAAGAATAGTAAAAGATGCTTGTGAAGCAGGGATAAATATGATTATCACAGGTGCAGGTATTCCAACAAATATGCCAGAATTTACAAAAGATTTTCCTGATGTTGCACTTATTCCTATTGTTTCATCAGCAAGAGCATTAAAACTTATTTGCAGAAAATGGAAAAGATACAATAAACTTCCTGATGCAGTTATAGTTGAAGGTCCTAAATCTGGTGGTCATCAAGGTTTTACTTATGAGCAATGTTTTCAAGAAGAGTATCAATTAGAAAATATCGTACCTCCTGTATTAGAAGAAGCAAAAAATTGGGGTAATCCTCCAATAATTGCGGCAGGTGGTATTTGGGATAAAAAAGATATAGATAAATTTTTAAGTTTAGGTTGTTCAGGTGTTCAAATGGCAACTAGATTTATAGGAACATTTGAATGTGATGCGGATCCAGCATTTAAAAAAGTATTACTTGATTCAAAAGCAGATGATATAAAACTTATGAAATCTCCTGTTGGACTTCCTGCACGTGGAGTTATGACAAATTTACAAAAATCAATAGAGGAAGGTACAGCTCCAAAAGTTGCTTGTATATCTAATTGTGTATCTCCATGTAATAGAGGTCATGAAGCAAAAATTGTTGGATATTGTATTGCCGATAGATTAGGTGCAGCTTATCAAGGAGATTTAGACACAGGTTTATTTTTTACTGGATCAAATGGTTATAAAATAGATAAAATAATTTCAGTACATGAATTAATGGAAAAACTAACTAAAGGAGAGTAAAAATTTTAAAAAAATTTTTCATCCTCACCCTCTTACTTTTTTCAATAAATTATCTCTTCGCAACAGAGGATCTACAACAAAGATATACCTCTGCTAGAATGGATTACTTAAAAGCTGTATTAAATAGTAATACAGATGAAGAGATAAAAAACCTTGAGATACTTATCTCTGTTGGTAAAAAACTAAATAAAAACGTATCAAAATATGAAAGAGCTTTAAGTCAAATAGATACAAAAAATAAAACAATAAAAAAAATTGAACCAATAAAAATAGATAAAATAACTTCAATAAAAAAACCAAAAATTACAAGCATCGATATAAATGATTCTAAATATACTATTAAATCTGTTGAATCAAGAAACAATATGATAATAATAGATTTCAAAACTCCTATTACAAAAGATTTTGTTAGATTTTATGAAAAAAATGTAAAAGATGGGCAGCAAGATATTTATGATATTAAAGGACGATTTAAAGATGCTTATCCCACTAAACTCTCAATACCAGGGGTGAAACAAATAGTTATTTCACAAGAAGATACTAATACTCTGAGAATTTTATTTGAAGATAAAACAAATCTAAAAACAATCTACTTTATAAATAACAATAGACTTATATTAAAAGTTTTAGATTTAGACAATAAAACACTTGCTACTACTAATAATAAACCTAAAATATCTACTTCTAAAAAAATTCAAAATATAGTAAAAAATAAAATTGTTGTTTTAGATGCAGGTCATGGTGGTAAAGATGCCGGTGCAGTTGGTCCTCATAAACGTTATGAAAAAGTTGTTGTATATAATGTATCAAGATATTTAGAGACCTTATTAAAACATAGAGGATACAAAGTTTATTTAACAAGAAATAGTGATAGATTCATTAAATTACAAAATAGAACATTACTAGCAAATAAACGAAATGCAGATGTCTTTATATCAATTCATGCTAACTCTGTTCCTAAAAGTAAATGGAATGAAGCTCATGGTGTAGAAACATTTTTTTTAAGTCCTGCAAGAAGTGAAAGAGCTAAAAGAGTTGCTGAAAAAGAGAATAGTATGGATGTTAGAAAAATGAATTATAGTAGTAAAAATGTATTATTATCTATATTAAATCAAAGTAAAATTACAGCATCAAATAAATTAGCAATTGACATACATAAAAATATGCTTTATGAAGCAAGACAAATACACAAAGATGTAGATGATGGTGGAGTTAGAGAAGGACCATTTTGGGTTCTTGTTGGAGCACAAATGCCATCTGTATTAGTAGAAGTTGGATATATTTCTCATCCTACAGAAGGAAGAAGACTTTATAATAAAAAATACCAACAAAAAATTGCATTAGGTATTGCTAATGGAATTGATTCTTATTTTTTAAAAAATCCGTAATTTTTTCTATTAGATATTTTTGTTTTTTCTTTATATCAGGTAAGTTATTTATATCAAAAAATTTTACTTTTGAATTTTCCCAAGATAAGAATTGATCTTTTAACTTATCACCACTAAAATAATAGTCCAAATCACTAATTTTTTCACAATTAACTAACCATATACCAATATCTTTTTTCTTATTTCTTTGAAGAAAAAACTCTTCTAAATGATGAATACCAACACTTATACTACTCTCTTCATAAAACTCTCTTTTTGCACACATTTTAGAAGATTCACTTCCTTGTTGCATCCCCTTTAAACAGCCCCATTTAGTTAAACTTTTAACTGATTTACATAAAAGAATTTTTATTTTACCATTTTCTATTTTATAAGGTAAAATTCCGTATGCTCTTTGTTTTTCCATTAAACTTTATTCTTCTTTCTACTATAAATAAAATATGAGATTAGATACCAAAAGAACATTGGTACTAGCATAGAAACCTCAGGTTTCATAACTCCACTATTTGAAAATTTATGTAACATAAAAAATACTCCCCACACAACCAAAGTACCAAATATGGCAAATGATGTAAAGGTTCCTATATTAAAAAATCTTCTATTATGTGAAGTATAAGTTAAGATTAACATCATTAAAGGAAGTACAAAAAAAGGAATAATAGTATCATAATAAATTGCTGCTCTTATTCTATCTGTATTTACATCCTGTTTTGATAATAAAATCAAAGCAGAGATTGCATCAAGTATAGAAAATGTAGATCTATCCTCATATACACTATCTAATATTTTTGGTTTAAATCCCTCTAAGGTGTTTAAAAATTTTTCATATCTTACTTCAAGTTTTGATGTTTTGAAATTTAATTGATTTGGTTTTTTTACTATTTTTGCATCGACTATATACCATTTATCATTTTGAAAATATGCTTTTTTTGCAATAATAGTTTCAACAATATCATTATCTTTTATTTTGTATATATGGATATCTTCTGCTTGTTTTTGTAAAGGTAATAGCTTTTTAAAATATATAAAATTGTCATTATATTTTAAAAAGATATCTGATTTTGTGTTTGTAAAATAGTTTCCATCTACAATTTTTTTCTTTTGTTCATAAGAATATGCTAAAGGTGTCATTTGAATAAATATTAAAATTAAGATTAAAACTAATGAAATATAAATAACAGGAGAATAGATATTATATCTTTTTGCACCTAGTGACGAAAAAGCTACAAGTTCATTGTTTCTTACAAAAATCACAAGGGTAACTATCCAGCCAAATACCAAACTAAGAGGTAAAGTTAATGTTAATGTAAAAAAACTATTATACATTAAATAAAGAAGTTGTAAGTTTGCAGAACTTGGGATATCTTTTGAGTTTTGAAAAAAATCCATACCCACAAAAAATAGTTGTAAAGAGGCTAATACAACAAAAAAATTAAGTAAGTATTTTTTTAAAATATATTTAGTTAATATGCTCATATTACTTCAGTGTGAATTTTGATTTTACTTCATCAATTGAACAACTTTTTAACGCTTCAATTGCTGAAATTGTATGAGTGATTATACCTTTTAAATTATTTAATTCCTCTTTTGAAAAGTTCGATAATACATAATTTACTACTTCACTTTTATCTTGAGGTTTTCCAATTCCAATTCTAACTCTAATATAATCTTTTCCAATATGTGAATCAATAGATTTTAAACCATTATGTCCACCATGTCCACCACCAATTTTATATTTAACTGTTCCAAATGGTAAATCTAAATCATCATGAATTACAATTATATTTTCATTTTCTATTTTGTAATACTCTTTGATTGCAATAACTGCATCACCTGATAAGTTCATATATGTGTGGGGTTTAACTAAAAGATTATATCCAGATTTGTAAACATCTGCTTTGAAGTTTGATTTATTTATATTTGTAGTAGAAAGGTTTTTTAGCATCTCATCGATAACTAAAAAACCTACATTGTGTCTAGTTAAGTGATATTTTTCACCTATATTTCCAAGACCAACTATTAAGTGCATTTTCTAACTTAATTATTTAGCTTTAATAACACCTACAACTGGAACTCTTGGATCTAAGAAACATTGTACACCTTCTGGCATAGTTAAGTTTCTAACAAGAATGTTATCACCAGTATCTAAACCAGCAATTTGTAAATGGAAAGACTCTGGTAAGTTTTCAATTGTACATTTAACTGGAAGTCTTTTTTTATGGAATACAAAAAGACCTTTATTTTTAAGACCTTTTGGAGTACCTTCTACAGTTACTGGAACTTTATAAGTAGTTCTTACACCTGGTTGTGCAACCATTAAATCAACATGTAATAAATCAGAAGTAATTGGACATTTTTGATATTCTTGAACTACTACTTTATATGTGTTATCACCAACTTTTACATCAAATGCAATTGTAGATTTATTTCTTAAAAATTTAATGAACTCATTTCTTTTGAATGCTGCATTAACATTTTCAAAACCTTTTCCGTAGATGTTTGCAACTAAGTAACCATCTCTTCTTAAAGTTTTTGTTGCTTGTTTTGTCATACTATCTCTTACGATACCCTCTAACATAACTTTCCTTTGTTTTAAAATTAAGAGCGTGATTATATTTAAAATATATTTAAAGTTTGTTTAAGTTACTTTCTTGTGCCGATATTTTTTATGTAATAGTATAAAGATTTAAGTTCTTCATTGGTCAAAAAATATGTTGGCATAATTTTAGACTCTGTTTTATCTGCTTTCATTTTTTCTATAAAAGTATTAAAATCTACATTGTTAATTGCAGGTGCAATAATCTGCTTTTCTATGAGTTTTTTTGTTTTTTTATCTTTTTCTTTATATTTTGCAATTGTTACAGGCTTGTCACCTTTTTCATGACATTTTACACACCCTACCCCTCTTGGATTTTCATATAACATAGCACCATATTCAAATCTTGTAATAAAGGAATTATCGATTTGTTGTAGTTGTTGAGAAAATAAATAACTCATTAAAATTACCATGAAAAAAAGGTATTTCAATCTTAACCTTTATGTAAAATTTTTTTGGATATTATATCAAGCTAAAATTAAAAAACTATGAGGCTATAAAGCGATGACAGTATTAGATGGTAAAGCATTATCGGATAAAGTTAAAGAAGAAGTTAAAGTTGAAGTAGAAAAACTTCAAAAAGATAAACAAATGACTCCAGGACTTGCAGTTATCTTAGTTGGTAGTGATGCAGCAAGTGCAACTTATGTTGGTATGAAAGCAAAAGCTTGTAAAAATGCAGGTATCTATTCAGTAGTTCATGAGATGCCTGAAACAATCTCACAAGATGAGATTTTAGACATTATTGATAGAATGAATAAAAATCCAAACTTAGATGGAATATTAGTTCAACTACCTCTACCAAAACAAATAGATACAACAACTATTCTTGAAGCTATTGATCCATTAAAAGATGTAGATGGTTTCCACCCATACAATGTAGGAAGAATGGTTTCAAATCTTGATGCTTTTTTACCTGCAACACCATATGGTGTTATGAAACTACTTGAAGAATATAAAATCGATTTAGTTGGTAAAAATGTATGTATTATTGGGGCTTCTGATATCGTTGGTAAACCAATGGCAGCACTTATGATAAATGCTAAAGCTACAGTTGAAGTATGTAACTCTAAAACAAAAGATTTAAAAGCACATACATTAAATGCTGATATTTTAATAGTAGCAGCAGGTCGTGTAAATCTAGTAACAGAAGATATGGTAAAAGATGGTGCTATAGTTGTAGATGTTGGTATCAATAGATTAGAATCAGGGAAGTTAGTAGGTGATGTTGATTATGAAGCTTGTAAAGAAAAATGTTCATTTATCACTCCAGTACCAGGTGGAGTTGGACCAATGACTATTGCAATGTTACTTAAAAATACACTAAAAGCTGCAAACTTAAGAGAAGTTAGAGAAGCAAAATAATATGTTAAAAAAAATATATAACTGGTCATCATCATGGACTGGTACAATTGTAATAGTTCTAACTATTATATTTTTTATTGCACAAGCATTTGTTATTCCTAGTGGAAGTATGAAAAATACGCTTCTTATTGGAGATATGCTTTTTGTAAAAAAATTTTCTTATGGAATACCAGTTCCAAGAATACCATGGCTTGAATTTCAAGTATTACCTGACTTTAAAGGAAATGGACATCTAATAGATGGTCCAAAACCACAAAGAGGTGATATTGTTGTATTTAGATACCCAAAAAATGATTCAATCCATTATGTAAAAAGATGTGTTGCTACAGGTGGAGATATAATTGCTCTAAGAGACAAACATCTATTTTTACATCCTCATGAAGGAAATGAATATGTTAAAGAGAATTACAAAGACTATAAAACAGTAGAAGTTGATGGAAAACTTTTCATAATGGATCCATATAGAAAAGATCACCCAGGTATTCACAATGATCCTAGTGTAACAAGAGATGGATTACAACCTTATCAACTTTTTGATATGTTACCAACTCAAATTCCAGAAGGTGAATTTTTTATGATGGGTGATAATAGAGACCACTCAAATGATTCTAGATTTTGGGGAACAGTTGCATATAAATTTATTGTTGGAACACCTTGGTTTATCTATTTCTCTTGGGATGAAAACAAAGAGATTAGATGGGATAGAGTTTTTAGAACTGTTGGTTCAATAGAAGAAGATATGGAAGGTAAAAACCAAGAAATAAATCATAAAGAGGGAATATATTAATGAAATATTTTATTGCAGCAGACCATGCTGGTATAGATATAAAAGCTTATGTAAAAGAGTTATTTGAAGCAAGAGGTCATGAAGTAATTGATTTAGGACCAAATACAAAAGATAGAGTAGATTATCCAGATTTTGCAGCAAAAGTTTGTAAAGAAGTACTTTCAAATGAAGGAAGCAAAGGGATTTTAATCTGTGGTTCTGGTATTGGTATGTCTATGGCAGCAAATAAGTTTGATGGAATTAGAGCTGCACTTTGCCACAATGAATACTCAGCAAAAATGGCAAGAGAACACAACGATGCAAATGTGATTTGTCTTGGAGAAAGAGTTTCTGGGTATGGTATGGTTGAAGCAATTGTTGATGCTTGGAATAATGCTAGCTTTGAAGGTGGAAGACACGAAGGTAGAGTTGAGAAAATCAATAATCTTTTTGGAAGCTGTAGAGCTTAAAAGAATGGAAAGTTTATCTTTCCATTCCCATTAATACTCCATTTTCATTTTCATAATAATCTTTTAAAGTTTTTACTTTTTTAAATCCATATTTTTCATATAAACTTATCGCTTTTTCATTTGACTCTCTAACTTCTAATTGTAAATTTTTATCTCGTAATTTTTCCAAACTAAAATCTAATAATTTACTTGCAAGTCCTAATTTTCTATAATCTTGTAATATTGCTAAAGAGTAAAGTCTATAAAAACTTTTTCTATTTAACCATAAAATATATCCGGCAATCTTACCATCAACTTCAACTTTATATAAAAAGTTCTTTTTTACATGATAATAAAAACTTGGAAGTTTCATTGCCATACAATCGTTTTCAAAAACTTTGTTTTCTATCTCAAAGAGTTTTTTTATGTCACTCCTTGAGGCTTTAGATATTATCATTTTTGGTAAATTGTATATTTTGGCACTAATTTATTTGGTCTATATGACATTTTAACTTTTTTAAGGTTTTCAAATCCCATATCATCACCAACATTTATATACTCTACAGCAAATTTATCTTTTAAAATTTTTGTAAATTCTCTAAATATAAATTGAGCACAACCAAGTATTTCAAAATCTGTTTTTTCTATAATTACACTTGCTGTATTTTCGTTGATCTTTTCACCAACAGTAAAACCTTTTACTTCATCATTAATATAAATAACTAAACCAATAATATCCAAGTTATTATAATCATTTACAAGTCTTTTTATTGCAAATCTTTCAAAATAGATACCATCAAGGAATACTTCAACCTCCTCTTTTGGCATATATGTTGTTCTATCTTTTACCCATTTATTAAATAGTGTAAGTACATCTTTTCCATGTTTATTTATATCTAATATTTCAATTCTATGCTCTGGATAAATTTTTTTAAATTTATTTATTTCATTTCTTTTTGATTTATAAGAATCACCTTTTAAATCAATCAAGTCTTCAACTTTATAAATATAATCAACTAACTTTTTCTCAATTATGAAATCTTTTAGCATCTCATAAACTAAAGTACCCTCTTCTAGATAATCAACAAACCCTTCAAGTAATTCTTCATGAACATACTCAATTTTTGAATAGTTTCTATTACTATTGTGTGCATTCATAATTTCAAAACATTGAAGCATCGCATCATATGTATTCTCTTTTTTTCCTATTGGAGGTAAAAGCATAGTTAATTCACCAGAATTTAAAATAAATAAACAAAATGTATCATTTACTATTGCATAAAATCCTGTTGCTGTTGATAACCAAATATAATTTCCTGCAAATGTATAATCGCTTACATCTACATTTATTAGTTTTAAATATTCAGTCATAACATCTTTTGCTCTTAAATCAAAATGCTTTAAAGTGTAATTGTTTATTGTCAAAGTTGACATTTAAATCTTTATCCTTATATTAATATTTTTTGGAATTATACACCTAAATTTTAATTTTGCGTCAAAAATTAAAAATATTTTTCTAAGGGCCTATTTATCAATGTTATGGAATAATCAAATCAAAAAAAAGAGTCGTCAATGCATGATCCATGGGTAGCTTATGTTGTAGTTGGAACTGTTACAGCTTTTATGTTAATTGGTAAAAAAATGATATTTTTTGATGATTCAAATAAAGAAGACAAAAATGATAAATCCTAAAATTATTGATTATATATTTTCCTCAGCTTCTATTCAAAGATGGAATGACTATCCAAGGATGGTTGAACTTGTAGAATTAGATAAACAAGCTCATAAATTTATAATTGCATATTTTATTGCAAAACTAGAAAAAGATGTTGATTTTACTCATCTTATAGAAGCTGGAATTTTTGAATTTTTAAGACGTGTAGTTGTAACAGATATAAGACCTGATGTATTTAGAAATGCATTAAAGAAAAAAGAAAAAGAGATAAATACTTGGGTAATAGATAATTTGAAAAAATCTTTGAAAGATATAGATAATGGTATTTTCCTTCAAAAATTTGAAGATTATTTAAATACTCCTACAATGTATGAAAAAGAAAGATTCATATTAAAAGCAGCCTCATATTTATCAACTAAATGGGAATTTTCTATTGTCTATCAAACTTCAAAATTTTTATCAGATATTGAAGATGTTAAAAAAAGTGTAGAAGAAGAGATAGAAGACTATTATGAATTGATTGGTGTAAGAAAAATTGCTTTAAATAAAAAACTTGCCAAAGTGGTTGATTTAAGTGGAAGATTAAGATTTCAAAAAAGATGGGCACAAACTCCAAGAGTACCAGAAACTTCAGTTTTGGGACATATGCTAACTGTTGCAATTTTTTCATACTTTTATTCACTTAAAGTAAATGCTTGCAAAAAAAGATTAGAGAATAACTTTTTTGTCTCACTTTTTCATGATTTGCCAGAAGCACTTACAAGAGATATTATAACACCTGTAAAATATAGTGTAGATAATCTTTCTGAAATAATTGCAGAATATGAAATAAAAAAGATAAATGATGAAATACTTCCAAATCTTCCCACATCTATACATGATGAGTTTTGTTACTATTTAGGTTTATATGATGGAATAAAAGATGAGTTTTTAAATAAAATCTATGCAGATAAAATAGAAATAGTAGATGATATAACAAAATACAACATGGACAAATATAATCCAATAGATGGAGAAGCTTTAAAACAATGTGATAAATTGTCAGCTTTTGTTGAAGCTTCATTATCAATCTCTCATGGTATAAAATCAAAAGAGCTTGTAAATGGTAAAAAACAGATTATGAAATCACTAAAAGAGGTTCAAGGAGTTGATTTTGCTATTTTGGCTAAGCAAATAGATGAGGAGTTTTGTACAACGGGACAAACACAAGTAAGAATGGATTTTGATTAATAATTTTTAAATAATTACAAATAATCAGCTTATTAAGCAATATTTGCTATTATAGTGTTATAAATAATTAGGAATATAAGATGAAAATATTCAAAAATAGATTTTTATTATTTTTAGTTTTTTTATTGAGTTCATCTTTGTATGCAAATGATGTATCTACAAAAAGACTTGCATATGTTGTATCGGATATAAGTATTCCTTTTTGGGAAATTATGAGCAAAGGGATTAAAAACAAAGCTGGAGAGCTAGGTTATTTAGTTGATGTTTATAGTTCTAATAATCTAAGAAAAACTGAAATAGAAAATTTTTCTAATACTCTAAAAAATAAAGTTGATGGTATTATTTTATCTCCTATTAATTCTTCAAGTGCAGTTTTTCTACTTAAGTTAGCTAAAAAAGCAAATATCCCTGTAGTTATCTCAGATATTGGTACAGATTCAGGAGAATATGTCTCTTTCATCTCTTCAAATAACGAAGATGGTGCTTATAAAATTGGTTTAGTATTAGTTAAAGAGATGATTAAACAAAATTTACAAAATGGTTCTGTTGGTATTATTGCAATACCACAACAAAGGGCAAATGGTAAAGCTAGAACAAAAGGTTTCCTAAAAGCGATTAATAGTGCTGGAATAAAAAGTGCTGGAATATATCAACAAATAGATTTTTCATATGAAGAAACATATGAATATACAAAAACACTTATAAAAGATAATCCAGATATGAAAGCTATATGGTTACAAGGTTCAGACAAATACCAAGGTGCATTAGATGCAATTTCAGATATGAAAAAAACTGGAGAAATACTTCTTATATGTTTTGATTCAGAACCTGAATTTCTTGATATGATTCCTTCTGGAGAATTAGTAGCAGCTGCTATGCAACAACCTTTTTTAATGGGAGAAAAAGCAGTTGAACAAATAGATAATTATTTAAATAATAGAGATGTTGATAAAAATATTCAATTAGATATTTTGGCTATTTCAAAAGAAAATATTAAAAATGAATTAAAAATTATTTATCGGAATGTATTAGGTATACAAAAGTAAAAGAGTACAAAATGTTTTTTCAAAAAAAAGAAAACTCTTTATATTTTATTCTTGGAATTACTTTTTTTATAATAATAACTTTAACTGTAATTATACAAATTACATATAACTATTATAATACAAAAAAGCAATTAATAAATGAAATTGAAAATAATATAAATGTAAGTACTTTACAACTACAAAAAACACTTATTCCATTTATTGAGTCATATCAAGTAACTGAGTATGAGAAACTTGTAAAAAATGAAATGGCTCATTACAACTTATTAGCAATTATTGTAGAAGATTATATAACAGGTACAGTATTAGGTGAAAAAGTTTATATAACGGGAGTTATAAGAGATAAAAACTTTTTATTAGTTGATTTTGATATAAAAAACCAAAACCATGGAGAAATTCTAAAAAATAACTTATTTTTCAAAGAAACTATTTTAATAAATAAAAATAATGAAAAAATTGGAAAACTAATAATTTATGGTACAGATAAATTTATCAAAAAAGACTTGAATCAAATTATAATAAACAATATTCTAGTTACTGTATTTATTTATGCATTTATCTTTCTGATACTTTATTCTTTAATAAAAAAAGTTCTAATAGATCCAATAAAAAATATAGTTGATTCTTTAGCTTATACAAATGATAGTTCAATAATAGTAAAAAAGATTGATGAACATAACTCTAAAGAGTTCTCTTTTTTATCAAACTCTATAAATTCTATGGTTGAAGAGATAAAAAATTCTCAAAGAGAATTAGAAAAAAGTAATTTTAGATGGCATTTTGCAGTGGAAGGTAGTGGTGATGGACTTTGGGATTGGGATTTAAAAACAAATAAAGTCTTTTTTTCAAAAAAATGGAAAGAGATGTTAGGTTTTAAAGAAGATGAAATTGAAAATACTATTGAAGAATGGGAAAAAAGAGTTCATCCTGATGATATTGAAAATGTTTATAAAGATTTAAATAAACATTTAAATGGTGAAACACCTATATATAAAAATGAACATAGAATAAAATGTAAAGACAACACATATAAATGGATTTTGGATAGAGGAATAGTTGTTGACAGAGATGAAAAAAATGATCCTTCAAGATTAATTGGAACACACACAGATATTACGGAAAGAAAAATCTATGAAAAAGAGATGAAACAAGCTTTAACAGTTTTTGAAAATACTCATGATGGAATTTTAATCACAAATGGAAAAAATGAAATTATAAATATTAATCCTGCATTTACAAATACAACAGGATATAGCTTAGATGAGATAAAATATAATTTACCATCTGTATTAAAATCTTCTAAACATGATAATAGTTTTTATGAAAAAATGTGGAAAGATATACTTGAAAAAGGGTATTGGTCTGGAGAGATAATAAATAAAAATAAAAAGGGAAATGAATATGAAGAGTATTTAACAATTAATACTATAAAAAATAAATCTGGTCAGATAGAAAACTTCATTGGTATATTTTCTGATATATCAATGTTAAAACAACAAGAGAAAATGTTATTGCAACAAGCTAGAACAGCTGCTGTTGGAGAGATGATTGGAAATATTGCCCACCAATGGAGACAACCTTTATCTATGATTTCTACTATATCTACAGGAACTAGACTTCAAATTGAACTAAATAATAGTATCTCAAATGAAGAATTAATTAAAAATTTAGATTTAATTAATAAACATACCCAACGTTTATCAACAACAATTGATGATTTTAGGAATTTTTTCAAAGGCGATACTTCACATAAAACCAATTTTAATGTAAATGAAGTAATCAAAAAAGTTGAAGAATTAACAAAAGACTCATTTAAAAACAACTTTGTAACTGTAATCCAAGATATTCAAGAAGATATTGTTATAGATGGAAATGAAAACTTATTAACACATGCATTAATTAATATTTACAATAATGCTTTAGATGCTTTAAAAGCTATAGAATTAGATAAAAAAAGATTGTTTTTTATAAGCTTAAAAAAAGAGGATTCTAAAATTATTATAGAGATGAAAGATAATGCAGGAGGCATAGATAAAAATTATTTAGAAAAAATCTTTGAACCTTATTTTACAACAAAACATGAGTCACTAGGTACAGGATTAGGTTTATATATGACACATCAAATAATAACTAAACAATTCCATGGAATTTTAACAGCTAAAAACATTGAATTTAACTATGAAAACGAAGATTATATAGGTGCAGATTTTCTTATTGAGTTATAA
>QKDL01000035.1 GCA_003252105.1 Arcobacter sp. | reverse complement strand
ATTTATAAATTTTTATATATTTTTTTTATTGTTATTCTTTAAGGTCTTTTTTATAAAATAAATAATATTAATAAATATAAACTTATCATGGTAGAAAAAAAATTTATTTGAAATTAAATATGATTTAGTACAATACAAACTATTGATAAATTAGGAATAATTATGGACTATGATAAATTTGAAAAAGCTGTTGATCTTTTTGGTATACTTATTCGAACATCAAAGCAAGATTTGAAGAAAAAATATTTGAAATTATCAAAAAAATATCATCCTGATATGCCAGAAGGTTCTCATGAAAAGTTTCAAGAATTGCAAGAAGCATATGAGTTGCTAAATGAATATATAGATTCATTTGGTTTTTCTTTTGATGAAGAAGAGTTTAAAACACAATACCCTTCTTTCTCTAATTATAAAAATTGGATGTAATAATGGAAAAATTTAATCACATGAAAAAATTACTATTAATAGGTACTATGTTTGGTTCTTTGGTTTATGGAAATACACAAATTAAAAGTGTAGATATTTATAAGAATAAAACAATTTTAAATCAAGAATTGAGTTTAGATAAAACTAGTGTTGATTTAATAGGTGAGATTAGATTAGAAGATATTAAATTTGATATGGATAAGAGTTGTCAAATCAAAAATATTGATTTTACTACAATTGATTCAAAAAAGAATGAATTAGATAATTTAATATCACAATTGGAAGAAAAAATATCACAATTGGAAAATAAGAAAAAAGCAAATGAGGTAAATATAAAATATCTTGAAAATTTAAAAATTCAAAATATTGAAAATATTGATATTTTAAAACAAAGTAGTAGTTTCGTTTTAGATTCAGTATCAAGAAGTTATGATGAAATATATAGCTTAAATAAAAAAATTGATGAATATAAAAAAGAGTTGATTGATTTAAAAAATAGTAGTTCAAACAGTAGGTTTACAAGATTGGATTATAAAGTGACATGTAAAAATACAGATAATGTTGTTATATCGTACCCTACAAGATTATTTAAAATAGACAAGTCTTCTGATATAAGTTATGAAAGTAAAAATAAAAAGCTTCAATTAAAAAATAATTTGTATATTACTCAAACAACAGGAGTAAATCTAAAAGATATTGTATTGAATCTTTATACAAGTAATTATTATGATATTATAAAACCATATAGATTTATACCTTTATATTTAGATATTGAAAATCAAAGACCACTTCCTTTGAGAGCTGATATGGTGATGGAAAGAACTTCTTTAACAAAAGCAAAAGTTATACAAGCACCAGTAAGTGAATATTTTGAATTGACTACAAAAGCTATGACAAAAATTTCAAATGTAAATTTAGAATTAGCGAAAAAAACAAAAATAGAAGTTTCATCAGAGGAATTTGATGCAAAAGATAGTTTAGAAATAGATGGATATTCAAGTTCAAATGCTTTTTATAAAGTTGAATTTACTAGCGATAAACTATTTGAAAGTATTTTTGCAGATATTTATTTAGATGGTGTTTTTATAGGAAAAAATAATATAGAGCCAATTAAAAAAGATGAAAAAAGTGATATCTATTTTGGGACAAATAGTTTTATTAATATAGAAAAAGAGATAATCAAAGATATGAAAGAGGAACCATTTTTTAGTTTAAATAAATTAAAAACTGAAAAAATATGGAAATATAAGATTAAAAATAGTGGTAAATCTACAGAAAAAATCACACTTCTTGAAAGAGTACCTGTATCAAAACATGAAGATATAAAAGTGAAAGTCTTAGGCAATACAAAATATACTAAACTTGATAAAAATGGTAAAATATATTATGATTTTGAGTTAAAACCTAATGAAACAAAGAGTATAGAGTTTGGATACGAAATAGAAAAACCTTCAAATAAAAAATAGGGGAATACCATGACAAATGAGAAAAAACTAAAAGAGATTATTTTAAGTGTATTAGTTGCTGATGCTTATTCTTTAGGGGCTCATTGGATTTATGATGAGAAAAAACTTCAAACTTTACAGATTAATTGGGAAGAGTTAAATACTCCTCAAGCAATTTGGCATAAAGGAAAAGCTGCTGGAGAGTTTACTCACTATGGAGATCAGTTATTATGGTTGTATCAATTTTTGCAAGATAAAAAAGAGTTTGATGTAAATGAGTACATTAAATTTTGGAAAGCTAAAGTTGATATATATGAAGGGTATATTGATTCAGCTACAAAAAATACTTTAGAAAATATCCAAAATGAAGTATTCCCAACAGGTTCAAACTCTACAGATTTATCTATTATTGGAAGAATCGCACCTTTATTATTGGTTTCTTCATCAAAAGATGAATTTTTGAAAAATGTTCATGATTTTATTCAGGCAACTCATAATAGTTATGAGGCATTAACTACAGGTAAATTTTTTGCATTATTACTATTAGAAGTTTTAAATGGTAAAGATATTCAACAAACTCTAGCAAGGTTAAAAGAGGATTTTGATATAAAGATTCAATCTTATATTGTTGAGGGAATGGCTTCAAAAACAAATGATACTTTTCAAGCAATAAGAGGTTTTGGTCCAGCTTGTGATATAAATGGGGGATTTGAAGGGGTTGTTCATCTATTAAGTAAATACGATAATCTAAAAGAGATGTTGATTTGCAATGCAAAAGCTGGTGGAGATAGTAGTGCAAGAGGGATGATTGCAACTATGATTTTTATGGCACAACCAAATAAAACTTTAACTCAGATACCATCAAATTGGTTAAATATTAATGCCGTAATCTAAAAAGGATTTATTAATGCAACCTATGAAATTTTTTAAAGATAAATTCTATATTGAGTTGGTATTGGCATCAATTCTATTTTTGATAGCTTTATCTTTAGATATGCTTATGGATTTTATTATCTATATGCTTTATTTTATAATCTTTTTAGAAATAGTTAGAGCTGTTGTAAATTTTATACGGGAACAAAGAGTTATTTTAGCAATAATAGTTGATGCTTTTATTATATTAACTCTTCGAGAATTAATAGTAAATGTTGTAAAAATAAATGCTGAAAATATTGATACTCTTGATTCTTTGATGCATAGTAGTTTAAATTTTAATATCTTAGTTTTATCAGGGGTGATTATCTTTTTACTTGTTGTAAGATATCTTGCAGTTAAAACATCTCAACGTTATATGTTTAATAAAAAAGAGGAGAATGAGAATTTAAAAGATGATTGAATATCATGAACCTCTTTTTAGACCACCAGCTGAAGCAAATTCACTAATAATTCAAATAACATTAGGGTGTAGCTACAATAGATGTAGCTTTTGCTCTATGTACGAAACAAAAAAGTTTAAAATAAAAGATATAGATGAGATAAAATATGAGATAGATGAACTTTCATATTATCAAGATATTAGAAGAGTATTTTTAGCAGATGGTGATGCTTTAACTTGTGATATAAACTTTTTAATTGAGATTTTAAACTATCTTAAAAAAACATTTCCTAAACTTCAAAGAATCTCTTCATATGCAAGTCCTTACAATCTTCTTGAAAAAACACAAGAGGAGCTTGATCTTTTAAGAGAACATGGATTAAGCTTAGTTTATTATGGAATTGAAACAGGAAACCATGAATTATTAAAATATATAAATAAACCAATGAATCCTGAAAAAATGATTGAAGGATTAAATAAAGCGACAAAAGCAAATATGAAAATCTCTGCAACAGTAATTTTAGGCTTAGGTGGCAAAAAACTTTCAATACCACATATAGAAGAGACAGCAAAACTTATAAATAAATGTGAACATATAAATTATTTATCAACGTTACAATTAGGCTTAAGTGATTCAAAAGAGGAAAGTTTTTTTCATAGATTTGAGAAGAAAAATCAAAAGTTTATTTTTTGTAATGACCAAGATATGCTTGAAGAACAAAAAAGATTTATATCTTTGATTAAACCTAAAAAACCAATTATTTTTAGGTCAAATCATGCTTCAAATGCTTTACCTTTAAAAGGAACTTTACCAAAAGACAAAGAGATATTATTGGAAATTTTAAATCTAGCTTTGGAAAATAATCATATTTTAAGACCAAAATTTTTAAGAGGTTTTTAATACTTTGATTCACTTTATAAAATATGATAGTCAATATATAATTCTAAAATTTTATTATTTTTTATAAATAGTTGTGATTTAATAATAAAATAAAATAATACTAGAGTACACATATATGAAAAAATTATTATTTCTGCTTTTATTTTTTCTAAATTATTTTTTATCTGCTAATAATAATATAATAGATTTATCAAATTACAAATGGGAATATAGATGGGGTGATTCTCCTTTTAAAGATAAAATTGCTCTTTGGAGTATTGAACAAAATAACTCTTCAAAATGGAGTGAAATAGATTTTCCAAGCAATCCACCTAACCGTGATGGTAAAACAAATGTTTGGTATAGAGTTAAACTACCAAAGAATCTTACTAGTGATCCTCATATTTATATTTTTAGTGTTGATATAATAACCCAAGTTTACTATAAAGGTAATCAAATCTATCATTTTGGACAATTTAATCAAGAAGGGAAAGGTAAATTTGAAGGTTGGCCTTGGCATATGTTTTCTATTCCAGATGATAGTGCAGGGGAGTATCTATATTTTAGAGTTTTTTCAAACTATTTAGATATAGGATTGTGGGGGGAGGTTTTATTAGCATCAAAAGGGTATCTTCTTGAAAATTTTTTAGATTACGATATACCTAAAATAATGGTTGGTTCTGTTTCAGTTTTTGTTGCTGTAATTTTTCTATTATCATTTTTATCTAAATTTATAAGAGTTGAATTATTTATCTTAGGATTATTGTTTTTAACACAAGGTTTAAATATTTTGTGTTCTGTAAAAATATTGCAACTATATTTGTTTTATCCTTTATTAAACCAATATATCTTAGCAATCTCTTTCTTTTTCTTTCCTGTTGGTATGGGATATTATTTAGATAAAACATTAAAATTTAATATATCATTTAATTTGATAAGAAGAATATGGCAGATCCATTTACTATATCTTTTAGGTGCTGTTTTTGGTTCTTTATTGGGATTTTATGATATTTCATCTACATATGAATATTTTGATATCTTGTATAACTTTATTTCTTTACCAATTTTGACTATATTTTTAATATACTTTTTTATCAAAGGGGACAAACAAACTAAACTTATTTCAGCGAGTTTTTTGATTATTTCTATGTACTGGTTATATTCATCGTTAATAGCTTATGGTATTGTTCCTTGGGTAGAATATCCAAGTGATGTAGCAATCTTTTTATGTTTGTTATTGTTGTCATATTCAATAGTGAAAAATTTAAATTATACAAAAGAGTTAGAAGATGCAAAAGAGGAGTTGACTGTTTTATCTTCAACTGATTATTTAACAAAATTATATAATAGAAAAGAGATAGATTCATTATTGTACAAATGTCAAAGTATTTTTCAAAGGTATCAAGATAGTTTTTCTGTTATTTTGCTTGATATAGATGATTTTAAACAAGTAAATGACACTTTTGGACATCTTGTAGGAGACAAATTCTTAATAGAATTAGGAAATATATTAACTACTAATACAAGAGATGTAGATTTTGTAGGAAGATGGGGAGGTGAAGAGTTTTTAATCATTTGTCCTAAAACAAAAAGTGAAGAAGCTATTGTAATTGCAGAAAAATTAAGGGCAAAAATTGAAAACCATAGTTTTGAGTTTGTAGGTAAAAAAACAGCAAGTTTTGGAATATCTACTTATACTCAAGATGATAATTTAACTACACTTTTATCAAAAGCAGATGAAGCAATGTACCAATCTAAAAAAGAGGGAAAAAATAGGGTAAGTTTTAAATGAAATTATAAAAATTTGCTTTTATGATTTTTTATATATACCCCAAAAGTGAGGCAAAGGAGGTTCCTGTGTATCATCATAAGCTTCAAAACTTATCTCTTTTAATCCATCAATATAAATAAACTCATCCATTTCTAATTTACTAAGAGGCAAAGGAATTACCTCTTGCATAGTATTTTCTTCTCTACTTCTACAAGATACTAGAATATATCCATCTTTTGCGATTAAACTACTCATAGCAACTCTTGCTTTTTTTCTGTATTCATTTGGCAATACTTGAATAGTATTACACTCGTAAACTACATCAAAGTTTTCAAACCAATCTTTTGGATAATCAAATAAATCAGCGACAAGATAAGTTACTTTACTATTTTGATATCTATTTTTACACAAATCTATGGCACTTTGAGAGATATCAAAAGCTGTAACTTTATAACCATATTCACTTAATATTTCTGCATCATCACCAACTCCACATCCAATAACACATGCAGTTTTATCTTGTTTTGTTATTACATTTTGTTTTAGCCAATCAACTAAATAAGGGTTTGGTTCTAAATCAGCCCAAAATACTTTTGTATAATCACCATTAACACAATCGTATATATAATCAAACCAATTAAAAATTTTTCCATTTTTATGGTATTCTTTGACCATATTTACATATTTTTCATAATCAAAATTATCTTTATGTAAAAATTTTATATCTTTCATTTTATAGTTCTATTTCCAAAGCAATAGGGCAGTGGTCACTTCCAAAAATTTCACCCATGATGTAAGCATTTGTAATATTATCTTTTAAATCTTCACTTACATAAAAATAGTCGATTCTCCAGCCAACATTATTTTCTCTTGCATTTGCTCTATAACTCCACCAGCTATAGTGGTCTTTAATATCACCATTTATATGCCTAAATGTATCAATATAACCATGACTTAAAAATTTTGTAATCCAATCTCTTTCCATAGGTAAAAATCCAGATGTATTTTCATTTGCTTTTGGTCTTGCTATATCTATTTCTGTATGGGCTGTATTTACATCTCCACATATGATTATAGATTTTCCATCTTTTTTTAGGTTTTCACAGTGTTCTAAAAATCTATCATAAAACTCCATTTTATAAACAAGTCTTTCCTCTTTTGATTGACCATTTGGAAAATATACATTGAAAAATGCAATATCTTTATCTCCTAATTTAAAATGAGCTTCGTTTATTCTTCCTTCATCAAGGATATCTACACTTGGACAAGTACAAGTAAAATATGGCTTTAAGTCAGTAAAAAGTGCAGTTCCACTTCGACCTTTTATAGCAGATTCTGATGCAAAAACAGTTTGATACTCTTTTTGAAAAATAGAGTTTGGAATCTGTTCTTTTGTTGACTTTGTTTCTTGAATACCTAGTAAGTCAATATTTGCTTCATCTACCCATTTTAAAGCTTCTTTTTTATCTACTGCTCTTATTCCATTTACATTCCATGATATAAACTTATACTTACTCATTAGTTTCCTTTATTTTCTCTATATTTTCTATTTTTTCAATGTTCATAAAATTTTTATCTTCTTTTTTTTCTATTTTTTCATCAGAAGCTTTTTTGTTTAAAACTTTTCCCAAGCCTATTGCCATATCTAAACTGCCATTAGGTTTTAAAGAATCAGTTTGTCCACCATGCATATCTATTTTACCTTTTTCATAAGCAAAAAGGTTTAAACATATTATAAATTGAATAAATATTATCTTTTTCATACATAACCTTTTAGTAAATTTTTTCTTAAAAAAAAATATATATTTTGAAATTACTTTGTCAACTAAGCCTAAATTTGGTATTTTACGATAAATTTTTTATAAAGATATTAAATGCCTACAGAAATATTACTAGGATTAATCACTTTTTTTACTTCAACAATTGCTGGTGTTATTGGTCTTGGTGGAGGGATGATACTAATAGCTGTATTACCATCTTTTTTACCAATCAATGCATTAGTTCCTGTTCATGGATTAACCCAATTATCTAGTAATCTTAGTCGTGCAGTTTTTGGATACAAAGATGTAAAAGTTGAAGTTATACCAAAATTTTTATTAGGTTCAATTATTGGTGTAGTTTTTTTTGCAACAATTTTATATTTTATCTCATTGGTTTATGTGCCTTTGTTTATTGGTATTTATATTTTATTATCTTTATGGAGTAAAAAATTTAATGAAAAGATAAAAAGATTTGAAAGCTATGTATTAATAGGTTTTTTTCAAAGTGGCTTTTCTATTGTTGTTGGTGCAACAGGACCTCTTGCAACTACACTTTTAGTAAAAGATTATGATGACAAACATACTGTTGTTGCAACTGCTGCAGCTTTGATGAGTATCACTCATACACTAAAAGTATTTACATTTATGATTTTTGGATTTGTATTCTTTGATTATATTGGGATACTAACAGCTATGATTATTGGAGCAATTGCAGGAAGTTGGGCTGGTACAAAACTAAGAGATAAAATAGATGGAAAAAAATTTATGATGGCTTTAAAAATTTTATTATCTTTATTAGCTATTAAACTTATTTTAGGAATTTTAATATAATGAAAAATATTTTTAAATCACGAGTAGTTTTACTTTATGTGATGACAATATCTATGGTGTTCTCATTTTCAGCATGGATGAGTTTATTAAATAACTTTGTAATTGAAGCAGCATCTTTTGATGGAAGCCAAATAGGTATTTTACAAAGTTTAAGAGAGGTACCTGGATTTTTAGCTTTTACTGTTGTAATTGCTATCATGTTTATAGCACAACAAAGACTGGCTTTTATCTCAATGATTACATTAGGAATTGGAGTTTTACTAACAGGTTTCTTTCCAAGTGTTATAGGTCTTTATATTACAACTGTAATTATGTCTATAGGGTTTCATTATTTAGAAACATTAAATCAATCTTTGTCATTGCAATGGTTATCAAAAGATAAAGCCCCAATTATTTTAGGAAAAATTACAGCTGCTAAATCTTTTACATCTTTATTAGCTTTTGTTCTAATATATATTATGATGAAGTATTATAATGTAGAGTATAAATACGTATATGCTTTTTTTGGTGGAACTACTTTGATTGTAGGGATTTTGGCTTGGTATTTTTTTGAACATTTTAAAGATGATGTAGTTCAAGAGAAAAAACTGGTACTTAAAAAAGAGTATTGGCTTTTTTATGTATTAACTTTTTTTGCAGGAGCAAGAAGACAGATTTTTATAGTATTTGCAGGTTTCTTACTTGTAGAGAAATTTGGTGTTGATGTACATAATATGGTTGCACTTTTATTTATAAATTCAATTTTAAATATGTATTTTGCACCAAAAATTGGAAAATTTATTGTAAAAGTGGGAGAAAGAACTACTTTAAAAATTGAATATATAGGTCTTATTTTAGTTTTTGTTTCATATGCATTTGTAAATAATATCTATATTGCATTTTTCTTATATGTGGTGGATCATTTACTATTTTCTATGGCAATAGCTCTTAAAACTTATTTTCAAAAAATAGCTGATCCTAAAGATATAGCAAGTGCTAGTGCTGTTAGTTTTACTATAAATCATATAGCAGCTGTATTTTTACCTGCTTTATTAGGTATTGTATGGTTATATTCTAGTTCATTGGTATTTATAATTGGTGCTTGTATTGCTCTTATGTCTTTTGCTTTATCATTTTTAGTACCAAGAAATCCAGAACAAGGTTTTGAAACTACACTAAAGGTTAAAAATGTATGCAGTAATATTTGAGGTTGAAGTAAAACCAGAAGGTAAAGATATCTATTTACAAATTGCAGCTAAATTAAAAGAACAATTAGTAAATCAAAAGGGTTTTATCTCAATTGAGAGATTTGAATCTTTGATAAATGAAGGGAAACTCTTATCTCTTTCATTTTGGGAAGATAAAGATTGTATAGAACTTTGGAAAAAAAACTTAGATCATATGAATGCACAAAAAAAAGGTAGAGAATCTTTATTTAAAGATTATAGAATATCTGTTGCAAAAGTTGAAAAAAGTTATACTATGGAAACAAGTAGTTTTTAAAGACACTTTTAACCCTCTTCGTATTGTTACAATTTCATTGTCAATATAAAGGAGATGAAATGTTAGGTGAGATTAACGACTTTTTAAATAATCTGATTTGGGGAAATATTCTAATCTATTTACTTCCAATACTTGGTTTATTTTTTACAGTTAGTTCAAGGTTTGTACAGTTTAGGTACTTCTTTAAGATGTTCAATATTCTAAGACATACAGAACATGATAAAGAGGGACATATTAGTTCTTTTCAAGCACTTATGTTAAGTGTTGCTGGACGTGTTGGTGGAGGAAATATTGCAGGAGTTGCAGTTGCAATTACTCTAGGTGGTCCAGGTGCAGTTTTCTGGATGTGGATTATTGGTTTGATTGGTATGAGTACAAGTTTTTTTGAGTGTTCTTTAGCCCAATTATATAAAGAAAAAGATGCCAATGACTCTTGTATCTATAGAGGTGGTCCAGCTTATTATGCTACTAAAGCATTAGGTCAAAAATGGCTTGGTGTTATTATCTCTATTTTACTTATGATTACTTTTGGATTTGCATTTAATGCTACTCAATCATTTATTATCACAACATCTTTTGAATCTTCTTTTAGTATCCCAACTTGGATGACAGGTGTTGGATTAACAGCTATTTTTGCTTTTGCAGTTTTTGGTGGTATCAAAAGAATCACAAGTTTTTCTGAAGTTATTGTTCCTATTATGGCAGTTGGTTATTTATTGATTGCAGTTGTTGTAATAGTTTTAAATTATGAAAAAATCCCAGAATTAATCTCTTTGATTGTTACAGAAGCTTTTAGTCCTAGTTCAGCTATTGCAGGAGGGTTAGGTGCTGTTATGTTACAAGGGGCAAAAAGAGGGATGTTCTCAAATGAAGCTGGTCTTGGTTCTGCACCAAATGTTGCAGCAGTTGCTTATGTAGCACATCCAGTTCAACAAGGTATAGTTCAATCTTTTTCTGTATTTATTGATACTATTATTTTATGTTCATGTACAGCATTTATTATTCTTTTATCTGGTGCTTATGTTCCTGGAAATGAAGGAGTACAAGGTGTACTTTTAACTCAAAATGCTTTGATTGAGCATATAGGACCTTTTGGTGGATATTTTGTAACTTTTGCTTTATTGTTATTTGGTTTTTCATCTATGTTATATAATTACTATTTGGCTGAAAACTCTTTAAACTTTTTCTCAAAAGGAAATAAAACAATATTTAATAGTTTTAGATTGTTTGTAGTTGTACTTATTGTTTGGGGTTCTATGCAAGATTTAGGTTCTATTTTCTCTTTTGCTGACCTTTCTATGGGCTTATTAGCAGTTATAAATATGATTGTAATAGCATTATTATATAAACCAGTAATTAGATTAATAAAAGGTTACGATAGACAAATAAAAGAGGGTAAAAATCCTGTATTAAGATATAACGATTATAGTGAATTTAAAATTGATAAAAATATTTGGAAAGAGATTGTTGATAATATCAATGATAAAAGAGCTAAAGCATAAAGTGTAAGTTTTACTTACACTTTATTAGGGAAAACTTTTTAAAACAATTTGGATAATATATAGATAAAAAGAAAAGAGTTAAGATGTTCAATAAAGAGGGGATTCCATTTTTTGTAATAATAATACCTTTTTTGTGTATTGTTTTCATCTCATTTTTTTCTGTTTCATACTACTTAAAATTAGAGAATAAAAATTTTGAGCAAGACTTAAAAGAGTTAAAAATATTATATTCTCAAACACAACAAAAATTACCATTTGAACAAATAGAAAAACAAAAAAAAGAACAATTTGAAATAAGAGTAAGTGAGTATAAACATTTTATAAAAATATTAACTATTACTATCGTGATTTTTATGATAGTTTTTACTTATTTGATGGTTACTATTGTTAATGATATTATAAAAAAATATGTAAAACAAGTTCAATCTAAAGAGGAAATATTACAAAACCTAAATAAAAATCTTGAACAAAAAGTTCAGTTAGGGATTGAAGAGGGAAAAAGAAAAGATAAAGCAATTTTAGAGCAATCAAAACTTGCAAGAATAGGTTCAATGATATCCATGATAGCTCATCAATGGAGGCAACCTCTTACTGAACTTTCAGGTATTTTAATGGAACTTGAAACAGCCACTAGATTTAAAAAAGTGACAGATGAACATATTTTAAATTCAATAGAAAAGTCTGATAGAATGATAGAATTTATGTCAAATACAATTGATGATTTCAGAAATTTTTATAAACCTGATAAGAAAAAAGAGAATTTCAATCTTTTAGAAGCTTGTCAAAAAGCGATAAATCTTATAGATGCAACTTTACATGAAAATGCAATAGAACTAAAAGTTAATACTAAATCAAATAGGGATATTGTTGGTTATCCAACTGAATTTTCACAAGTGATTTTAAATCTAATCTCAAATGCAAAAGATATCTTAGTAGAAAAAGATATTGAAAACCCTAGAATTGAACTTACTATTGATGTAAAAGGGATAAACAACATAATAACTGTAAAAGACAATGCTGGTGGGATAAATGAAGAGCATTTAGAGTTAGTATTTGATCCATATTTTAGTACAAAAGATACTTCAAAAGGAACAGGTCTTGGTTTGTATATCTCTAAACTTATTATTGAAAGAAATATGGGTGGTGAGTTAACAGCACAAAACGATGATGAAGGGGCAATTTTTAAAATTGTTTTAGTAGGATAAGCTTATGAATGAAAATTTACTTGAAGAACTAAAAAATATACCTATTTTGTGTGTAGAGGATGAAGATGGGATTAGAAAAGTTATTGTAGATACTTTAAAATACTATTTTAATGACGTATATGAAGCAAGTAATGCTGAAGATGCCTACGAAATATATGAAGAGTATAAACCAAAAATCATAATTTCAGATATACAAATGAAAAAAATAAATGGTATTGAGTTTGTAAAAAAGATAAGAAAAAATGACCAAAATACAACTATTATAATGTTGACAGCATATTCAAATGAAGAGTATTTGATGGATTTAATAAATCTAAATATTAATCACTATATTTTAAAACCATTAAACCATAAAAAACTTATTGAGGCATTAGGAAAGTATATTGATAAAAATATGAATCAAAAAGTTTGTTTAAAAGATGAGCTTTTTTTAGACCTTTCTTCAAGAGCTTTGATTTATAAAGATGAGATAATTCCTTTAAGAAAGAGGGAAAAAGATTTTTTACAAATGTTGTTTGAAAATAAAAATCAGATTATAACTTATGATAGAATTGAGAGTGAACTTTGGCTTGATAGATTTATGACAACTCACGCTTTAAAATCTTTTATAAAAGAATTAAGGGGGAAACTACCCATAAATGTAATCAAAAATGTCCCCCAAGAGGGTTATACTTTATTATAAAGCAAAAGCACACTTTTTACATACTTTTATTTTATATTATTAAATTCCAATTATTACTTTGAGGTGAAAAATGACAGAACATATTAGAATTGAAAAAGATTTTTTAGGTGAAAAAGAGATAGAAAAAAACGCTTATTATGGTATTCAAACTTTAAGAGCAAAAGAGAATTTTGATATCACACATACAAGTTTATCATTATTTCCAAACTTTATAAAATCACTTGCAAAAGTTAAAAAAGCTTGCGCCTTAACTAACTATGAACTTGGGGATTTAAATGATTTACAAAGGGATGCTATAATTCAAGCTTGCAATGAAATTATTGATGGAAAGTTTCATGACCAATTTATAGTAGACCCTATCCAAGGTGGGGCAGGAACTTCTACAAATATGAATGCAAATGAAGTTATTGCAAATAGGGCTTTAGAAATTCTTGGAAAACCAAGAAGCTCATATGATATCATACATCCCAACAATCATGTAAATATGAGCCAATCTACAAATGATGTTTACCCAACAGCTATTAAACTTACATTATATGAATTAATCTATAGGTTAAAAGATTCACTTAGAGTTTTAAGGGATAGTTTTGAAGCAAAATCTGTAGAGTTTAAAGATGTATTAAAAATGGGTAGAACACAACTTCAAGATGCAGTTCCTATGACATTGGGGCAAGAGTTTAAAACTTTTGCTGTTATGATTGATGAAGATATTTATAGACTAAGAGAAGCTCAAGCTTTACTAAAAGAGGTAAACTTAGGTGCTACTGCAATTGGTACTGGAATAAATACAAAACCAGCGTATCAAAGAAAAGTTATCAATAACTTAAGAGATGTTACTGGAATTGATTATGAAAGTGCAGGAGATTTAATCGAAGCTACACAAGATACAGGAGCCTTTGTACATATCTCTGGGATTTTAAAAAGAGTAGCTATAAAAGTTTCTAAAATATGTAATGACTTAAGACTTTTGAGTAGTGGTCCTAGAGCTGGATTAAACGAAATAAATCTTCCAAAAGTTCAACCAGGAAGTTCAATTATGCCAGGAAAAGTAAATCCTGTAATTCCAGAAGTTGTAAATCAAGTAGCATATGAAGTGATAGGATCAGATGCAACTATATCAATTGCTTGTGAAGGTGGACAATTACAACTAAATGTATTTGAACCTTTAGTTGCTTATAAACTTTTTACTTCAATAAATATGATGAGAAGATCTTTTTATACCTTAGCAGAAAAATGTGTAAATGGAATCACTGCAAATGAAGATGTATGTATGGAATATATTTTAAATTCAGTAACTTTAGTAACCTCTTTAAATCCAATTTTGGGATATGAAAAAAGTTCAGCAATAGCAAAAGAAGCACTGGCAACAAATAAAAGAGTATATGATATTATTCTGGAACAAAAACTCTTTACTAAAGAGGAATTAGATGAACTATTACACCCTAAAAATATGGTAAATAACTACTAAGATAAGGTTTTAAGGAATATATATGAATGTAACAATTATAAACACAGGTGGAACTTTTAATAAAAGATATAATCCAATAAAAGGACAGCTTGAAGTACCAACTGATAACAAAGCATTGGACAAGATAATAGCTTCTTGTTTTAATGTAGAGTATGAGATTATTAATATAGTTTCAAAAGATAGTCTTGATATGACAGATGATGATAGAGATGAGATTTGCCAAACAATTAAAGATACTAAAAATGAAAATATTATAATTATTCATGGTACAGATACTGTTCATCTAACTTCTGCTTTAATCAAATCAGAAAATATAGCTAAAAAAATTGTATTTACAGGTGCAATGGTACCTATGAGTATAGATGAGGTTGAAGCAACTATGAACTTTTCACTTGCCTTAGGATTTTTAAATGCAAATGTAGAAAATGGAACATATATCTCTATGCACGGAGTAGTAGTTGATTGCTCAAAACTTATAAAAAATAGAGAACTTGGTCAGTTTTTAATCCAAAAGGATTAAGTAACTTTTTTCTTAAAAAACCAAGTTGCTATTGATAAGGTTATTACCCCTAAAACAATCATGGGAGTTATCTCCCAGATTGCTATTTCCCAAGAGATATCTTTTAAAAATACCCCTTTTAGAACAATCAAAAAGTATTTTAAGGCTACAACATCAGTAAAGGGAATAAGCCAATCAGGCATATTTTCAACTGGTGTTGCAAATCCTGACATTAAAATAGAGGGAACCAAAAGAACAAAAGCTCCTAAGATTCCTTGTTGTTGAGTTGAAGAGATAGATGAAATAAATAATCCAAATCCTACAATAGAAAAAACAAAAGCTATAATTGCCACAATCAAAATAGAGATTGAGCCAATAAAAGGAACTTCAAAGAAAAATATAGCACTTAAAAAGATAACAGAGGCTTCTATAATACTAATAATCATAGGTGGTATAGTTTTACCTATTATTAAAATCATAGGACTTAATGGTGTTACAGAGATTTGTTCAAAGGTTCCAAGCTCTCTTTCTCTTGCTACTGATAGGGAGGTTAAAATAAGTGCAATAATCATTGTTAAACTACCAATTAAATTTGGTAAAATCCACCAAAAATTGTTTAAGTTTGGGTTATACCAGTTTCTTACAACTATAGAGTCTGTAGTTTTTGAAAAGGTAGAGTTTATTATAGATTCAATATATCCTATAGTTATTTGTGAAGCATTTGAACGTCTTCCATCTCCAATAACTCCTATATTTGCCTTTTGGTTTGATTGTAAATCTTTAGAAAACTCTTGGGATATTTCAATAGCTACTAAGATTTTTTGAGAGTTTAGTTTTTCTTCTAAATCTTTATTTCCTTTTAGATATAAAACTTCACTAAATCTGTCACTGAATTTAAAAGCTCTTATAAGCTCTTTACTTTGTGTTGAATTATCTAAATCCAAAACTCCAATAGAGATATTTTTTACCTCTAGTGTAACTGCAAAAGAGAATAAAACAAGTTGTATTAAAGGGGGAACGATGATAACTATTCTTGAACGTTTATCACTCCAAATTGCTAAAAATTCTTTTCTAATTAGGGCTAATAATTGGTAAAACATCAGCTTAACTTCTTTTTTGTAATTTTAAAAATTATTGTAAAAAGCACTACTCCAATAAGCAACATATATAAGCTATTTGGTAGGATGATTTCATAAATATCTCCAGCTAAAAATAGAGTTTGTAAAATAGTTATAAAATATGTTGCAGGAATAAAATTTGTAATAAACTGTAACCACTGGGGCATACTACTTATTTGAAAAATAAATCCAGATAAAATCATAGCTGGTAAAAATCCAACTATTAAAGCCATTTGTGAAGCTACAAATTGATTTTTTGCCAAAGTTGAGATAAGTAATCCCAGACTAAGTGAAGGGATTAAATATATGGCTGAAGTTATAAAAAGCATTAAATATGAGCCTCTAAAAGGGATTTGAAACCAAAGTAAAGTTATCAAAATACAAATTATCAAAGAGATTAATCCAAGAACAAAATATGGTAGAAGTTTTCCTAATAAAAGCTCTAAAATAGTTGTGGAAGTAGACATAATAGCTTCCATTGTTCCTCTTTCCCATTCTCTAGCAACCACAAGAGCAGTTAATAAAGTACCAATTAAAGTTAAAATAATAGCAATAGAACCAGGAAGTAAAAAGTAACTACTTAAAAGTGGCGAGTTAAACCAATATCTAGTTTGTATTTCAATTCTAGCTTTTGAAGGACTAAGATGTTCATATTCAAGCCAATTTTTCCACAAAAGTTGAGAGTATTTGTTTACATACCCAGCAATACTTGGTTCACTCCCATCTGTAATAATTTGAATTTGAGGTTTTCCTTTCAAAATATCTTTGTCAAAATTTGCAGGAATTACAACCATTGCTCTTAAAGTCCCTTCTTGTAATCTTTTTACAAAAATTCTTCTATCTTTTGAGTGATGAACTTGGAAACTTTCGCTACTTTCAAAGGCTTTGATTAAACTTTGAGTATATTTTGACTCTTTTTCAACAACTATTCCAACAGGTATTTTTTTTGAGTCTAAAGAGATTGCATAACCCATTAAAAAAAGTAACATCAAGGGTAAAATAATGGCAATAATTAGTGCACTAGGGTCTCTTAATATTTGCAAACTCTCTTTTAGAAAGATAGCTTTTAATCTTTGAAAACTAACTAACATTGTCTTCTCTTTTTATAAGTTCAATAAAAGCCTCTTCCATAGTAGTATCTTTACCTATTTGAGAAATTAGATTATGTGGAGTATCTAAAGCTATGGCTTTTCCTTTGTAAATTAAGGCTATTCTATCACAATATTCAGCTTCATCCATAAAATGGGTTGTAACCATGATAGTCATACCTTTTTGAACCATTGCATAAATATGGTTCCAAAACTCTCTTCTTGTTTGTGGATCTATTCCTGAAGTTGGTTCATCTAAAAATAAAACAACAGGATCGTGCATAACTGCACAAGCTAATGAAAGTCTTTGTTTATATCCTAAAGGCAAATCTTTTGAAGGTGTCTTTCTATATTTTTCCAATTCGAAAATTTTAATCATATTTTCAATTTTTTCAATTCTTCTTTTCTTTTTTAGACCATAAACTCCCGCAAAAAATTTTAAGTTTTCATAAACAGAAATATCTCCATACAAAGAGAATTTTTGAGACATATATCCTATTTTTGCTCTAGCTTTATATGAAGACTTTTCTAAACTTAGACCTAATACATGTGCCGTTCCACTTGTTGGTTTCATCAAACCACATAACATTTTAAAAGTTGTAGATTTTCCTGCTCCATTTGGTCCTAAAAATCCAAAAATCTCTCCACGTCTTATTTTAAAATTTACATTATCTGTTGCTGTAAAAGAAGCAAATTTTTTAGTTAGATTTGTTGCTTCTATAAGATTCTCTTCATCACTTTCTTCTAAGGTTCCCATTTGTTGAGCAAGTTTTGATTCTCCATCAAAGTTTCCATTTAGAATATTCATAAAACCATCTTCAAAATTTGGTTTCATAGGTTCATATTTGCAGTTTAAAGCTTCTAACTCTTCTAAATTTGGAAGTAAGGATATATCTTCACATATTAGTTTAATACTATTACCTAAAATTACACCATCTTTTATATTTTCATTTTTGAGTGCAAGTTTTAGAGTTTTTCTTTTATCTTTAATATCTCCAACTATTTTAAATACCTTATTTTCCATAGTTTGGCTAAGTTTATCAGGAACACCTTTAAATAAAATCTCTCCTTGATTTAAAAGAATTACCTCTTCGCATAATGCAGCTTCATCTAAATATGCAGTACTCCAGATAACAGTAACCCCTTCTTGAGTTAGTTTTGTAACTATACTCCATAACTCACGTCTAGAAATAGGGTCAACTCCAACACCTGGTTCATCCAAAAGTAAAAGTTTTGGTTTTTTTATCAAAGCACATGCCAGTCCTAGTTTTTGTTTCATACCACCTGATAAATCTTTAGCCAAAAATTTTGTAAAATTTTGTAAGTTGATAAACTCTAATAGTTCTTCTATTCTTTGATTTTGTTTCTTTTTCTCAATTGATTGTAGATTTGCATAAAGTTTTAGATTTTCTAAAACAGTTAAATCCTCATAAAGACCAAATTTTTGTGGCATATAACCTATTTGTTCTTGGATTTTTTTTGCATCCTGTGGTAGCTTAAAACCGAGTATTTCCAACTCTCCATTATCAAAGTCGAGTAGGGCTGTCATTATTCTAATAAGAGTAGTTTTTCCAGCCCCATCAGGACCTATTAAACCAGTTATTTTCCCTTCTTTAATCTCTAGGTTTAAGTTTGATATGACTTTTATATCTTTGAAAGATTTATTTAAATTTTTTGCACTTACCAAAGGCATATATTTTACTCTTTTTCAACTCCATCAAATTCTATAGTTACAGGCATACCCTGTCTAATTTTATCATCTGCATTTTCAATAATCAATCTAACTCTATAAACCAATTGAGTTCTTAATTCTTGAGTTTGTACACTTTTAGGAGTAAATTCAGCTTGAGCAGAGATAAAAGATACCCTTGCTTCATAAGCTTCATCACTACTATCTGTAAAAACTTTTGCTTTCATATTTGGTTTTATAAGTCCCAGATATTTCTCACCTATATAACTTCTTACCCAAAACTCTTTATCTAAAGCAAGTTCAAAAATAGGTGTACCTTGAGAAACTATTGAACCTATTTCATAAGCTCTTGTTAAAACTGTACCATCATTTGGCGAATAAAGATTTGTATCATTTAAATATATTTGAGCTTGTTTTTCTTGCACTTGTAAAGATTCTAGTTGTGCATATGCTGCTTGAATATCCTCTTTTCTATATCCATTTTTAAGTTCTTCAAGTTGTGTATTAGCTAAATCAAGTTCAGCTTTTGCACTATCAAAAACAAGTTTAATATCATCAAAATTTTGTTTTGATATGGAATTTGTTTTTAAAAGTTGTTCATATCTATTTAAATCTTTTTGAGCTTTTTTAAAAGTTGCTAATGCTTTATTTGCAGTTGCTTGTGCTTTTTTTATATCCTCTATTCTATATCCATTTTCTAATTTTTCTATTTGAATTTTTTGTATTTTGATTTGAGCTTGTATTTGATTTAGATTTTGTTTATATAAATCATCATCAATCTTAGCTAAAAGATTTCCTTTTTTAACTCTTTGTCCCTCATCAAAATATATATCTTGTATCTTCCCTGAAACTCTAAAACCTAAACTAACTGTTCTTAAATCAACATTTCCATAAAACCTTGTCTCTTTGTCCTCTTTTAAACAACCTGAAAAATATATTGAAATGATAAGTATAAATATAAATAATAAAAATTTTTTCATAATAGTCCCTAATAGTATTTAAGATGAAAGTATATCTAAAGGAAGATTATTTTTAAAAAAATTTAGTATATAAATTTAAATCATACCTAACTAAAGTTTAGTTAAAATCACGAAAAAATAATAAGTGCAATTTTTATATGCAAAAATAAAAGGATATTTATATGGCTATTTATACATGTGGACACACTACACCTGATTCTGATTCTATTTGTTCAGCAATCTCTTTATCTTATCTTCTAAATAAAATAGGACGTGATGCAACTCCTGCTAGACAAGGTGAAGTTAATCCAGAAACTCAATTTATCTTAGATAAGTTCGGATTTGAGGCTCCAGAACTTAAAACAGAATTTGCTGGATGTGAACTATTTATTACTGATTATTCAGATAGAGGACAAGCTCCAAAAGATTTAGACCAAGCTACTGTTGTAGGGATTGTTGACCACCATAAATTAGGTGATATCACTACATCTACTCCATTAGAGTGTTGGATTAGACCAGTTGGTTGTACAAATACAATAGTAAAAGAGATGTATGATTTTCATAAAGTAGAAATTCCTGCAAATATTGCTGGAATTATGATGTGTGCAATTCTTTCAGATACTGTTATTTTCAAATCACCTACTTGTACAGATACAGATATTAAAGCAGTTAGAGAGTTAGCTTCTATTGCTGGGATTGAAGATTTTGGTGCAGTTGGAATGGAGATGTTCAAAGTAAAATCAGCAGTTGAAGGAGTTCCTGCAACTGAGTTAATTTTAAGAGATTATAAACCATTTGATATGCATGGAAGTAAAGTTGGAATTGGGCAACTTGAAGTTATTGATTTAGCTTTATTTGATAATGTAAAAGCTGATTTACAAGTAGAATTAGATAATTTAAGACAAAAAGAGGGTTTACATACAGCTGCACTTCTTTTAACTGATATTATGAAAGAGGGAAGTGAAGTTTTAGTTTCTTCTGAAGATACATCAATTTTTGAAAAAGCTTTTGATTGTAAATTAGAAGATGGAAAAGTTTGGATTGATGGTTGTTTATCAAGAAAAAAACAAATCATCCCTTTCTTAGAACCTGCATTTGCATAAAAAGGTAGCCTATGGCTATCTTTTTTAAATAAAATTATGCAAGCAGTTTTTAAAGATAAACAAATCTCTTATGCAGAACTAAGATTTGTAAAAGAGGTTAGTGAGTGTACAAAAATGCACTTGCATGACGAAATCACAATAACAGCTATAAAAAAAGGCTCATTAAAAATAATCTTAAATGATAGTTCATTTGATTTAAATACAAATGAAATAGCTATCATAGACGCTCAAATCCCCCATTGTGCAACAATAAATGTAAAATCTCAAGATGGTTATGTTTTATATTTAGATAAATCTTATCTTTTGGAAAAACACTTAGAATTTATCTTTGATACAAAACTTTTTGAAGATAAAAATATCTATAAAAATTTTATAAATTTGTGTGATTGTTTGTTAGATAAAAGTATCAATATTATGGAAAAAGAGGAAAACTTACTTCTTTTTTGTAGTTTAGTTTTTACAATACAAAGAGATAAAAATGAAGTTATTGATGAATCAAAAATATCTTACAAGATAAAAAATTATTTGGATATAAATTACTTAGAAGAGTTAAACTTAGAAGATTTAGCAAAAAAGTTTGATATTAGTGTTGTTCATCTAATAAGAGTTTTTAAAAATCAATTTGGTTTGCCAATACATTCATATATTTTAAATAAAAAAGTTCATAAAGCCAAAGAGTTGTTGACTACTAATATGCCAATAATTAATGTAGCACAAAATAGTGGTTTCTTTGACCAAAGTCATTTAAATAGAAGTTTTAAAAGAATTTTCCAAATAACTCCCAAACAGTTTCAACAAAGTATAAAATGTTAATTTTGTACAAGTAATTAGTTTCTCTTTTTGATATACTTGCCAAATCAATTAAAAAAGGAGTATCTTATGCGTATAAATAGTTGTAATAAATCAAAAATCATAACACAAAATAAAATAAACACAACAACTCTTTCTCTACTGCTTCTTAGCCTCTAATTTTTTAATCAAACACAATTTATTTCAAGTATCAGTTATAGCTTTATATAGCTATTAATTTTTTATTATATTAAATATATCTCGGAGAAAACAATGAGTTTTAAAAAATATAGACAATATCCTATTGTCGAAAATTTCGTACGTACGTGGCCAAATAATCAAATAAAACAAGCACCTATTTATTGTAGTGTAGATTTAAGAGATGGCAATCAAGCTTTGATAAACCCTATGGGGATAAAACAAAAATTAGAGTATTTTAATACTTTAGTAAAGATGGGTTTTAAACAAATTGAGGTAAGTTTTCCAAGTGCAAGTAAAACTGATTTTGATTTTACTAGAAAATTAATCCAAGAGAATTTAATCCCTGATGATGTTTCAATACAAGTTTTAATACCTGCAAAAAAAGAGTTGATTAAAAAAAGTGTTGAAGCTATGAGGGGAGTAAAAAGTGGAATTTTTCATTTATACAATCCTACAAATGAGTTTCAAAAAAGAGTGGTATTTCAAAAAACAGATGAAGAGATAATTCACATGGCTGTTGAGTCAATGAGTTATTTAAAAGAGTTAACAAAAGATTTTGAAGGTGAAGTTATCTATCAATACTCCCCTGAAAGTTTTTCCCAAACAGACTTGGATTTTGCATTAGAGATTTGCAATAAAGTGATTGATGTGGTAAATCCAACTATAGAAAATAAGATGATAATAAACTTGCCAAATACAACAGAATCTTGTACAGCAAATGTTTATGCAGATAGAATAGAGTGGATGTGTAATAATTTAAACAAAAGAGAAGCTGTGATTGTAAGTGTACATCCACACAATGATAGGGGAACCTCAGTGGCAAGTGCAGAATTAGCAGTATTAGCAGGAGCTCAAAAAGTTGAAGGGACATTATTTGGAAATGGGGAGAGAGCAGGGAACTTGGATATAGTTAATTTTGCTTTTAATATCTACTCACAAGGTATAAACCCAAAACTTGATTTATCAATAATAGATGAAGTTAAAAAGATGTATGAAACAAATACCTCTTTAAAAATAGACCCAAGAAGACCTTTTGTTGGAGATATGATATTTACAGCTTTTAGTGGAGGTCATCAAGATGCCATAAAAAAAGGGATAGATTTTTATAGAGAAAACTCTTGCCAAGAATGGAATGTGCCATATTTGCCAATAGATCCAAAGGATATAAATAGGGGTTATGAAGATGTTATCAGAATCAATTCCCAGTCAGGAAAAGGAGGAGTTGCTTTTATAATCAGTGAATTTTTCGGAAAAATTTTAACAAATGAAGAATCAAAAGAATTTGGTATTTTGGTAAAAAAACAAAGTGATAAATTACAAAGGGAATTGAGTAAAGAAGAGATTATTGAACTTTATAGGGGGTATGAAATATAGTTTCTTTTGCTTCCGTTAAAGGACTTACAAAAAGAGTGCATTTAGCACTCTTTTTTTAGGATTAAACATTTCCTAAATTTTTCAAAAATAGATTTAAAACTACTTGGCTTCATTAAAGGCATAAAGAAATTTCTATAGTTCTAACTAACATTTATAAATTTAATTAAGGAAAGAAAATAATCTGAATAAATCAAAAATGCAAATGTCCTTATCCATCTTTTTCAACATTTACAAAAGTCGAATGTTTATTTTTCTCTTTTCTAAACAAGATTGGCAACTGTTTGAGTATTTGAAAGTTCCTAAATGGAAGTTTTAATAAGCGAGTTTTATCAATTAGAAAAGACAAAAATAATAAGAGAGGAAACTCAAAGGGCTTTGAACTCGATGGTAGCTTTTTATTTTACTTTTTGTCACCAAAAAGTGAAGAAGCAATATCTTTAGGTATTTATGAAGTTTTAATTGAATTAAATATTAATTATAAATTTTGATAAACAATTTATAATTATAAATAAATCTTTTTTATGTACTTCAACAGTAGCTTCATTTGGATACAAATTTAAACTATTTTTAAAGTCAAATAATAAAAACCAATTTTTTTCTGAATAATATTTTGAGACAAGTTTTAATTCATTATTGATTTGAATATTGATAATTTTACCTTCATTTGCATCTTTAATATATTTGACCATTTCTAAAATTTCATCAATATTATAACTTTTAGAAATAAAGCCATTGGAAACTTCAAATTTTATTAATTTATCATTATATAAAATTTTGAATTTATGATTATTTGCATTTATAGTTAATAGTTCTATATATTTAATTTGTTTAAATTTAAATGTTGTTGGAGCAGGTTCTAAAGTTATGTGTAATATTTCTAAATCATGATTTAGTGTAACAATTGATTGATAAGCTTGTAAATCATTATTGTCAATCTGATAATAAATATTAAAGCAATATCCATATGGCATTTTCATAAATTTATAAAAAAATTGTTGGCTTTCTTTTATATGAATATTTTCTTCTTTTAATACTTTTAAAGCATAAATGAATAAAGAATATTCATTATTTTTTTCAACTTGAATATTATAATTTATAGTTGAATGGAGAATAGAATTTTTAACTTCTTCTAAATTTTTGTATTTTTCAATCTCTTCTAGTTTTTCATAGTGCTTAATAAAAATACTTGATAAATCATTTTCTATTTTCTTCTCTTCAAAATTGTTTATATACTCAAGTATTGTGTCCAAATTTTTATCTGTAATCTCATTATCATATCTTTCAATAATTATTTCAGATAAAAATGATAATAATTCACCTAATTCTATACAAATTTTTCTAATATGTTTTAGTTCTTGAGCTGTATCTATTTTTTCTTCATCATTTAAACCAATGGTTGATTGTCTTTTTATTTCAGATTGATTTTTCCAATATTTAATATACTCATTTCTATCTTCACTTTTAAAAAATTTTGCATTTTTATTAACAATAGGTAAAATTCTATCTTTATAATTATCATCTTTTATAAATTCTAATAATTCATACATACATGGCATTGATTTTAAATATGAATCACTTATCAATAAGATAGTAAAATCAGATTTCCGAATTTTTTTCATAAATTCTTTTATATTACTTTTATAAGATAATTCTTTTTTATCTCTAATAAGTTCGATTTTTTTATTTCTAAAAAAATTATCTAGCTTATTAGTTGTTTTTTC
>QKDL01000024.1 GCA_003252105.1 Arcobacter sp. | reverse complement strand
TTTGCAAAAATTGGTTCTTTAGATTCTATTTTAGTAGTAGCAATAGCAGCATTTTTATTTATTGGTGCTATGGGTAAATCAGCACAATTTCCATTTAACCAATGGTTAGCAAACGCTATGGAAGGACCTACTCCTGTATCTGCACTTATTCACGCGGCTACAATGGTAACAGCAGGGGTTTATTTGGTTATTCGTGCAAATGAGATTTTTACAGTTGTTCCAGAGGTTGGATATCTTATCGCTTGTCTTGGTGCATTTGTAGCAATAGGAGCTGCTTCTATGGCACTTGTTGCAACAAATATTAAAAAGATTATTGCATTTTCAACTCTTTCACAACTTGGATATATGTTTGTCGCTGCTGGTCTTGGAGCTTATTGGGTTGCATTATTCCACTTAGGAACTCACGCATTTTTCAAATCTGTATTGTTCTTAGGGGCTGGAAATGTAATGCATGCTACAAATGATGAGATCAATATCAAAAATATGGGTGGACTTCATAAGCATATGAAAGCTACTTCAATTATCATGACAATTGCTTCTGTTGCACTTGCTGGTATCTTTCCATTATCTGGGTTCTTCTCAAAAGATTTAATCTTAGAGGTTGCATTTGGAAGTCATGCATATATTTTATGGGCAATTTTATGGATAACTGCTGGACTTACTGCATTTTATTCATTTAGACTTATTATGTATGTATTTCATGGGGAAGAAAACTTCAAGAAATTTGGATATCACCCACATGAAACTTATCCATTTGTGATTGCAGCTATGACACCGCTTGCTATTTTAGCAATTATTTCTGGATGGTTTAAAGGTGCTTTTGTAGAGATGGTTACAAAACTATTGCCAGAGCTTGAAGTTCATGCAAGTGATGCAACACTTTATACTCTTATAGCAATTACAACAGCTATTGCTTTAGGTGGTATTTTATTTGCCGTGTTTAAATACAAAAAAGATGGAACTTTTTATAGTGAGAAGTTTAAAGATAGACCTTGTTATAAAATCTTGGCAAACCAATACTTTATGCCTCATTTTTTAGATAATGTGATAAATAAACCATATTTAGCACTTTCTAAATTTGCTTGGAAAAGTATTGATCTTAAAATTGTTGATGCGATTGTTGATGCAATTGCAAAAGTTGTATATAAAAGTGGTGAGAAGACTAGAGTTGTTCAATCAGGTAACTTATCTAGCTCACTAAGACTTATGATTGTTGGTATTACAGTACTATTAGTGTTAGTTTTAGCACTTGGTATTGCAAAGTAAGGGGTTAATTAATGGAACACATTTTATCAATTTTAATATTTTTTCCTGCATTTGCAGCACTAATAGGATTTTTAGTTAAAAACGATTCTATTAGAATGTACGGTATTGTAGTTACAGCAATAGAGTTTGTACTTAGTATCTTTCTTTGGACAAACTTTGATACAAATGAAGCAGGGATGCAGTTTTCTCAAACAATTCCTATAATCAGTGCATATGGGATAAATTATACTGTAGGTATTGATGGTATCTCTTTATTTTTAGTTCTAATGACAACTTTTATGACAATGATTTCAATCATTGGTTTAACAGAAAAAAGAAATTTAAAACATCTAATTATCACAGTTTTATTTTTAGAGATGACAATGGTTGCAGTATTTGTTGTACTTGATGCAATTATCTTTTATGCTTTTTGGGAGCTTTCTTTAGTACCTATGCTTTATATTATTGGAGCGTGGGGTGGAAATCTTAGAATCTATGCAGCAATAAAATTTTTCTTATATACTTTTTTAGGTTCACTTGTAATGCTTGTTGGTATGTTATATCTTGGATATATTTATTATATTACAACAGGACATTGGAGTTTCAATATCTTAGATTGGAACATGATGATTTTACCTTTTGATATGCAGTTTTGGTTATTTATTGCATTTTTTGCTGGTTTTGCTATCAAAGTTCCAATGTTTCCATTTCATACATGGCTTCCATATGCCCATGGTCAAGCACCAACAATAGGTTCTGTAATCCTTGCTGCTGTATTACTTAAAATGGGTACATATGGTTTTGTAAGATTTTCATTGCCATTGTTCCCTGAAGCATCAATGTATTTTGCTATACCTATGGCAATCTTAGCACTTATAGCTATCATCTATACAGCTATGGTTGCTTATGCTCAAGAGGATATGAAACAAGTAATTGCTTACTCATCAGTATCTCATATGGGTGTGATTATCTTAGGTACTTTTGCACTAAATGTAGAGGGTATTGGTGGAGCAATTTTCCTTATGATCTCTCACGGTATTGTATCAGGAGCTCTGTTTATGTTAGTTGGTGTTATTTATGATAGACGACATACAAAAATGATAAAAGATTTTGGAGGATTAGCAACTGTTATGCCAAAATATGCAACTATTTTTGGAATAATGCTTATGGCTTCAGTTGGACTTCCATTAACAATTGGTTTTGTTGGGGAGTTTTTATCTTTACTTGGGTTCTTTAGAGTTTCTCCTGTGTTAACTCTGTTAGCTGGAGCAACAATCATTTTAGGTGCAGTTTATATGCTAGTGATGTACAAAAAATCATTTTTTGGACCACTTACAAATCCTGAAAATAAAAATCTTGAAGATATAAAAGGTAGAGAGATGGCTGCTTTAGTCCCTCTTGTAGCTTTAGTAGTTATCTTAGGGGTTTATCCAAAACCAGTTTTAGAGCCAGTTGATAAATCTGTATCTCAATTAGTAGATGTGATGCAATTTAAAATGAGAGAGGCTAAAAACTTTGAGATGGAGAAAAAGATTATAAAATATAATAGTATTGGGGAGGTGTCAAATGACTAATATACCACCAGTAGTAATTGACTTTGCTAGTTTAAATTTTCCTACAATTATCCCAATGCTTGTTGCAATTGTTGGGGCTTTAGTAATTATTTGTATTGATTTAGTAAATAAAAAACTTGATAAGTCATTGTATATCATGTTATCAGTTCTGTTTTTAATTGTTGATTTAGGAACACTTATAGGATACTCTGGAAATGTAAGAGGGTTCTTTGACTTGATGTTGATTGATGGTATCTCTACTCTTTCACAAGCTATTATAGTGATTGGTTCAATTTTATTTATAATAACAGCTATGAGTAAACTAAGATTCCAAGAGTATAGATATCCAGAATATTTTGCTATGTATTTATTTATGGTAGCAGGATTTCAATTTATGGTAAGTTCTGATTCACTTATCTTAATCTTTGTAGGTCTTGAAACAGCATCTATGGCTTTATATACTCTAATTGCTATGCACAATAGAATAAATGCTTTAGAAGCAGCTATAAAATATTTTACAATGGGAGCAGTAGCAACTGGATTTTTTGCTTTTGGTTCTATGATCTTTTATGCTCTAACAGGAAGTGTTGAGTTAGGATTGATTTCAGAAGCATTAGTTACAAACAATTTTGCTAACTATCCCGTTGTATTGATTGGTGTAGTGTTTATCTTAGGTGCCTTGGCATTTAAACTTTCACTTGTACCATTTCATACATGGGTTGCTGATGTTTACGAAGGCTCAACTGCTTCATTAGCTGGATTTATGTCAGTTGTTCCAAAAATGGCAGGGTTTGTAGTAGCTATTAGATTTTTTGAAATCTTTTTAGCAAGTGGTGATTTATATGTTGAGATTATACTTTATGTGATAGTTGTATTAACTATGACAGTACCAAATATTATTGCCCTTCTTCAAACTGATTTAAAAAGAATGTTAGCTTATTCATCTATATCAAATGCAGGGTTTGCAATGGCTGCTGTTTTGATAGGAACTACACAAGCAACAAGTAGTTTATTTTTATATTGGGCACTATTTTTAATCACAAATCTTGGTGGATTTACTATGATTTGGATGAATAGAAATAAAGATTATGATTCTTTTGATACAGATCATAACTTAGAAAAATACTCAGGTTTAATTAAAACATCACCTTGGACTGCAACTATGATGGGACTGTTTTTATTAAGCTTAGCTGGTATCCCACCTTTTGCACTGTTTTGGGGTAAAATGTATCTTATTGGTAGTGCTGTAAATGCAGGGTATCTAATCTTAGCATTAATCATGGCATTAAATTCAGTAATAGCAGCTTACTATTACTTAAAACCAATAGTATATATGTTCTTAAAAGAACCATTAGAAAACCAAAATATTCAATATATGGCAAATGCAACTACTACAGTAAAAAGTTTGGTAGGTCTTTGTGCAATAGCAACAATATTTTCAATCTTTATAATAAATCCACTTTTAGAAGTAATCTCTTACTACGTACAAATTTCAGGTTTCTAGGATTTATCCTAGAACCTTCTTCCAATTTTATAAATCGACTAATATATATAATTTTCTTGGAAATAAATATTTAAAAAGGAAAGAAAAGGAGTAAATTCTTTCCTTTATTTAGGGAGGAATATAAACACAAATCAAGGAAGAAAATATATTTATGTTTACTTAAGTATGATTTTATAGAATAAAAGTGTATAAAAAGTGAGTTTTTATATCTTGTGACGAAAAAGTGACAAAATTCAATTACAATAGATTAAACTATATTTAGGATAAGAGTATGAAAAATCTATTAATCATTATATTTAGCTTATTTTTGTTTTCTCAAAATTTATTTGCTACACAAGAAGAAAAAAAATTGTATAAAGATGCAATGAAACTTATAGATAGTTACAATGGAGATAGTGCAAAATTATATAAAGCTTTATATAAAATTGAACAATTAAAAAGATTAAATTCTCAAAGCAAATACTATTTTATATCCTATGCAGAATATTTAAGGATGGATGGTTTTTTAAGTGGAAGAAATTATAAAGAAGAATCTTTAGTTCAATCAAAAATATTTATTGAAAAGGCTTTAGAAGTTGATCCTGATTTTTTTGATACCTATTATTTAGGGGTATTTACTTATCTATATAGTTCAGATTTGATTACAACAGAAAAATTTATAAAAAAACTAGAAGCCCTTTCCAAAACAAAAGAGGATAGTGTAAAAATATTACATGTTAAATCAGCACTAGCCGAAAAAGAAAAAAAGTTTGATTTACTCATTAGTTATAGTAAACAAATATTAGAAGAAAATATATCAGAAAGTAATAATTTAAGTGCTATGTATGAGTTGGCGTTTGCCTATGAAAATACTAATAAATATGATGCTGCTGAAGAATATTATAAAAAAATCATAAATATAGAACCATCTGCTTGGAATTTTCATAATTTTGCAAATTTTTATTACTATAGAAAAAAAGATTATGATAAAGCAATAGAGTATGAAAAACAGGCTTTATCTATTGCTAACTTTCCTTTAGCAAGGAAGATATTAGGAAAAGCATATTATAAAAAAGCTGCAAAGTTATATTGGGATGAAAAATGGTATCAAGACTCTTTGGAGTATTTTTTGTTAGCTGTTAGATTTTATCCTACTTCAAATGCTTATTATGGTTTAGGTTTAGCATATTATCAAATAGGGCATGGTTTAAAAGATAAAAAATTAATCTATAAATCAAAAGAGGCTTTTGAAAGGTCATTATATATAAATCCTGAAAATGAACACTCTTTAAAACAATTAAAAAGAGTAAATAAATTAATAGATTGGTTGAAACATAATAGTTAGATTTATGAAGCTTTTTTAGTAAGAGGATTTAATAGTTTATCTGCCATATATTTTAGTCTTTCTATATTTTCTATTATAAAGTTTTCTTTGGGAGTAATAAAAAAAGAGTCTAAAACTTTTGCTCCAATTGAACAAGCCGTATGTTCCATATATGTTTTAGTGGTATAAAAACTATGATTCATAAAATATTTTGTTGTGTTGTAGTTGATTAATATTGCATTTTTTTCTGAAGTTTGTTTTCTAATTGTAGATTGAACTTGTCCATAAGGCCAGTAATAATATGCAATTAATCTTTCAGAAAATTTATTTAGGATTTTATTTTCTCTAAAAAGGTATCTTCTATCAGATAAAATAAGATAAGAGTCAGCTTTTTCAATTCTATCTAGGATATCATTTAATTCATCTTTTATAACACATTTAACTGGGCATGAACCTTTTATTTGTGTGCAACATCTACATTTTGTACATTGTACAAAATTGATATCACTTAGTTGTATTAAATCAACTTCTATATCAAATGAACAATAATAGTTTTTAAAAAAATCTACAATCTTTTTTGTTTCACTATGATGATATTCAGTAGTATTTACAATAGCAATTTTCATAATAAATCCTTTTATAGAATAATTGTAACAAACAATAGTGACTTTTCTGTGACTTTTTTTGTTAAATCTAAAAGTAATACTTATCTTGCTACAATCCCATTAGAAAAAATTTTAAGGATTGATTTTGAAGACTATTAGTGTTGCACACTCTCCAGATGCTGATGATATTTTTATGTATTATGCTATAAAGTTTGGTTGGGTTACACCTAAAGATGCTGTATTTTCAAATATTGCAGATGATATTGAGACTTTAAACCAAGCAACATTAAGAGGTGAGTATGATATTTGTGCAATCTCTTTTGCTTTGTATCCATTTGTTAAAGATGATTATGCACTTCTTAAAACTGCTGTTTCTTTTGGTCAAGGTTATGGGCCTAAACTTATCAAGAAAAAAGGTGTAAGTTTAAAAAGAAATTTCAAAGTAGCTTTAAGTGGTGAATTTACTACAAATGCTTTATTGTTTAAAATAGCTTACCCAGATGCAAGAATCACATATATGAACTTTTTAGATATAGAAAAAGCTGTGTTAGATGGAACAGTTGATGCTGGTGTTTTAATACATGAATCAATATTGACTTACAATGAGCAGTTAGAGGTTGAAAAAGAGATTTGGGATATATGGGTTGAGCTTAGTGGAGGAGATTTACCTTTACCTTTAGGTGGTATGTGCCTTAGACGTTCACTTCCACTTCATAGTGCAATAGATTACGAAAATACTTTAATCAAAGCTGTGGATGTAGCAAATAAAAACAGAAATGTTTTAGCTCCAATGTTACTTGAAAAAGGACTTATTAGAGTGGATGCAAATACTTTAGATACATATTTAGACCTTTATGCAAATGATAGTTCTGTGATGATGGATGAGACACAATATCAAGCATTGGATAAGTTATTTGAACTAGGATTCAAACATGGCTTTTATGAAAATTTTATAAAAGCAGAGGATTATTTAATTCCTAATGAGTATGAAGAATTT
>QKDL01000094.1 GCA_003252105.1 Arcobacter sp. | reverse complement strand
TATACTTTCTATAACATTAGATGTTTGTAAAGGGAAAAAACAAATTATACCTACAATAAAAATAAAAGAAGAGAGTAAGGATACAATCTTCTTTTTTACATCAAGATATAAAGCTGAAAAAATATAATAACTAAACAAAATAGTCAAAATTATACAATAAATGTACACATCCCAATTAGTGCCATCAAACTTTTTAATAAGGTTTATCAATATAAGTAAATTAACAATAGAAGATAAAAAAAGAATTATATTTATTTCAGTAAAGTTTGCTAATATTTTTAGTTGATAGTCATTAATATATGCTGTGTATTTTTTTATATCAAAAATAATAAACTCTATTAAAGATAACCTTTTCTTTTCTTCTAATATTTTTAAAACTTCTCTACTTTCTTTAAAATAATTTATATAAAAATACATTGGTATTACAAAGCCTGCCAATAATATACCTACAAAAAAAACAGAAATTATTATATAAATAAAAAATACATTTTGACCGAACAACCCATTAATAAAAAAATCATATGAAAAAAAATTGTTATTTTTCATGTACACAACAAATGCAATTATTGGTATTAAAGATAAAAGAAGAGGACTAAATATCCATATTAGGATTTGTTTTATTGAATCAAACTTTAATATCCAATCTTTGAAATTATTAATATTTTTTTCTTTTAAAGGTTTTATTTTTTCTCCAATAACAGTCGCAATACTTTGAAGTTCATTATCCTTTATTTCATTTTTTATAATTAACAATTTTTCTTCTATTTTAGTATAAGGCAAATATTGAATGTCTTTTAATATTTTTTGTAACTCTTTATTATTTGCATATTCTTTATTTTGATTAATATCTTGTATTAGATGTTTAATTTCACTAAAAACTTCTTTCAATTTATCTCCTTGTTTTAATAATTAATAATTATAATAAGACTACGTCACAGTTTATGTCACAAAATTAAAAAATTTGTAGAAAATTTTAAATTTTGTTAAAATTCAAGGTAACGGAAGAAATTTGTATAGAAATTCAATGTACTAAATATCTATACAAATATCGACAAGAATTTTAGTTACTTTCGTAGGTACTTTAAAGTAGTTGCAATAATATCGTCATCATCTTTACTTGATGATTTGATTGTTTCTTTTGTATCATCTGCTTTGGTAAAGGTTACATTCATTTCGTATGAACTTATAGTTTTGATTCCTTTATGAAGTGCTAGTATTTTTATGATGATTAAGTCTAAGAATTGTTTTGTAGGGATATCTGGTTTTCCAAATCTATCCTCCATCTCCTCTTCTATAGTAAATACCTCTTGTTTATCTTGGCATTTTGACAATCTTCTATATAACTCTAGTCTTACTCTATCTTCAACTATATAATCACTACTAATATATGCTGAAATAGCTAGTTTTATATCTACTGTTTCTGTTTTCTCTTTTGTTTCTCCACTTAGACTTGCTAGGGCATCTTCTAACATCTTTAGATATAGTCCATAACCTATTTGTTTGATATGTCCACTTTGGGCTTCACCTATTATGTTTCCTCCACCACGTATTTCTAAATCTTGGTGGGCAAGGGCTGTTCCACTTCCTAAGTATGAGTTTGATTCTAAGGCAACAAGTCTTTTAATGGCATCATTTGTTATTTGTTTTTTATCTTCAACTACATAATAACAAAATCCTTCCTTGTCGCTTCTTCCAACCCTTCCTCTTAACTGATGTAAATCGGCAATACCAAATCTATCTGCACCATCTATTATGATTGAGTTGGCATTTGGTAAATGAAGCCCTGATTCAACAATTGAAGTTGCAAGTAAAATATCAAATTGTTTATCATCAAATCTTTCGATGATTTTTTCAGCATCTATTGGTTTGATTTTTGAGTGGATGATTTCTATTTTTATATTTGGTACTATCTCTTCTAGGTCTGCTTTTTTTGCCTCTATTGAAGCTATATTATTGTGCACATAAAAAAGTTGTCCACCCCTTCTTTTTTCCCTTAGAACTATCTCTTTTATAAGTTTATCACTATACTCTTTTACAAAGGTTCTAACCCCTAATCTTTCGTTTGGAGCAGTTAATAAACTACTCATCCCTTTTAGTTTACTAAGAGCTAGGTTTAGTGTTCTTGGAATTGGGGTTGCACTCATTGAGAAGATATGTACATCTTCTCTTAACTCTTTTAATTTCTCTTTTTGTTTTACTCCAAATTTATGTTCTTCATCTATGATTACAAGAGCTAAATTATTTGTTTTTACACTAAGTAGGGAGTGAGTTCCCACAACTAATTGTAAAGAGCCATCCTCTAAACCTTTTTTTACACTACTTTTCTCTTTTGTACTTGATTTTCCATCAAGTTTTGCCATTTTTACACCAAAACTCTCAAATCTTTTTTTCATACTATGAAAATGTTGTGAAGCCAAAAGTGTTGTTGGACATACAAAAATGGCTTGGTATCCATCTAAAACAGTTGCAAGTATAGCGTTCATAGCAACCTCTGTTTTACCAAAACCAACATCACCACTTAAAAGTCTATCCATAACTCGACCAGAGTTTAAATCTTCAAAAATCTCCCTAACACTTCTTCTTTGATCTTTTGTATATTCAAAACCAGCGCTGTGTTCAAAGTCATTTAGTATTTGTTTATTTGTATTGATTTTGATACCATTTACAAGTTCCCTTGCAGCTGCTATTTTAATAATATCGTTTGCTATGGCAAAAAGTTTATCTTTTACTTTCTCTTTTAGTTTGGCAAAACTTCCCTTACCAAGTTTATCTACAACTGCATATGAGTTTCCATCAGCTACATATCTATCTATTAAATCTATATTTTCAACAGGAAGTAAAAGTTTATCTTCACCTGCATATTTAACAACAACAAAATCTCTTTTTGCTCCCATTACCACAACAGGTTCTATCCCTTGGTATTGACCTATACCATGAGTTTCATGTACTACAAAATCCCCACTTTGTAACTCATCAAGAACAAGTTTTACCCTTTTTTTACGTTTTTTCTTTATCTCTTTGTTTAGGGAGATTATAACTTCACTACTTGTAACTACATTTATAATATAGTTTTCAAAACAGTAGTTTATATCTTTGTTTGTAAGCTCTAAATCATACGATTTTACTTTTGCTTCAGTTGAAGAGATGATGGTAACTTTTTTACCCTCGTGAAATGTTAAAAACTCTTTTATATTTGAAGGTGCTATCTCTTTTGCATCTTTTGCATTATAGATTTGTGGTGTAACTAAAAACTTATCTTTATTAAGTCTTTTCTCTTCAAAAACATAAGCTTCATCAAGTTCATCTAAAGCATCTTGAGTTATATATGAGTTTAGATTTTGTGGAAGATATTCCCCTAATTCATCTAAATACCAAAACCCTAAAGAGTGGATATCTTTGATAAAAGCATCACTATTTACAGCATCTATTTTTTCGTTTATATCCTCTAAAGCACTTTCATCCAAAGCTAAAAAAGCAGGAGTTATTTTAAAATTTTCTATCTCCTCTTTTTCACTTTTTTGCTCTTCTATATCAAACTTTCTGATACTTTCAACTTCATCATCAAATAAAGATACTCTATATCCTATTTCACTTCCCAAAGGACAAATATCTATAATATCTCCTCTTATAGATACTTCACCCTCACTTGTAACTATATCAACAAAATAGTATCCCCAGTTGTAAAGTTTACCTTTAAACTCTTCAAGGTTTATAGTATCTGCAAAAGAGATTTCAAAAGAATCAAAACACTTAGCCTTTGGCATTGGAAAACTAATAGTTCTAAGTGGAGAGATAAGTATTTTGTCCTCTTTTTTATAAGAGTGATATTCATTTAAAGTTTTTGTTATCTCTTGAAGTTCATTTGAAAAAGAGAGTAAGTCATCTCCAAAATTAGCTCTAAAATCAGCTAAAGCAAAGGCTTTAAAACCTAAAAAAGAGACTATATCAGAAGCTATTTGAGCTTGTCTATCATCATTTACAATTAAAAGCTGACATTTTTTTAAACTCTTGTTTTCTTTTAGATTTTTTAGAAATTCATATATACTGTTCACTACTACTGTTTAACCTCTTCAAAATCATTTGTATTTTTATCATAATAATAAGGTGGATAAGCAATTTCATTTAATAAAAACACTAAGTTTGCTTTAGTAAAGCTATTGTTTTGTAAACCTTTTTTAAAAATCTCTAAAATATATGCTTTTGTAGAAAATGTTGTTGTTGTAGAGTTTCCTGTATAAACAAAACTTTCTCCCTCAACAGGAAAGAAACCTTCTCTTGATACATGTTTTTCAAATTTTGCTTTATCCTCTAAACCTTCTACTTCTAATAATACTAATACTTCTATACTCATGATAATCCTAGTTTATTACTTTTAAAAAATTTATTGTATTAAAATAAGGTTTAATTTGGGATTTAAAATATTTAATGCATTATAATATAAAATCTTTTTTCTTAATTATAATCTACACATACATAACACATTATCATTCAATATAATAAATAAAAAGGATAAAGAATGGATTTTAATACAGCAGATTTATGCGATGAAAATCAAGATAAAAATATACAAATATTATCAAGTGATTTTAAAAACTATGGTGGGAAACAAAAATGTTTTGGGCAAATAACTACAATTAAACTTGATAAAAGTAATTGGAGATTACTTGAACTTTTAAGAGATGAAGATGGGAAAGGCAAAGTTGTAGTTGTTGATAATGCAAGATACTTTTATGGTGTTGTTGGAGATAAACTTATGGCATTTGCTCAAGAGAATAATTGGGAAGGAATAATTATAAATGGATATGTTAGAGATATAGAGAATACAAAAAAAATTGATGTAGCATTATATGCTATAGGAACTTGTCCATTGAGAAACTTTGAGAAAACAATTTCTTCTCAAGGTGTTCAGTTAAGTTTTGGTGGTGTCACATTCAATAATGGAGACTTTATTTATTTGGATAATGATGGAATAATTATTTCAAGTAATAAACTTAATTTAAAAGGAGAATCATGAAAAAATAATTTAAATTAGTACAATGGAATTATCATTTCCTCCTGCAACAAAATCATCTTAATTTATATAATTTAACTTTTTTAAAGAAGATGAATATTTTCCCATTGTATTAATAACTATTTAAATTTATATCCTTCATTTATAATATTTGCAATAATATCAACTGGTAATTTTTTTCTAAGTTCTTTAATAAAGACTTTTAATGCATTATCTGTCATAAATTTTTCACCCCAAATATATTCTTGTATCATTTCATAAGTCACTATTTTATTTTTATGTTCAAATAAAAATTTAAGAAATTCTTTTTCTCTTTTCCTTAATGTAATTATTTCTTCTTGAAAATAAAGTTTATTACTTTCTAAATCTATATATAAATCTTTTCTTAAAGAGAGTTTTTCATTAGTTTCCCTAAAAAGTGCAGTTGATATAGCAATTAAAAGTTTATCATTAGTTGCAGGCTTTAAAATATAGTGATTTATATTGTCATTTATAAGTTCAAGTAGATATTCTTCTTTTGAGTATGCACTAATCATTATGATAGGTATTTCAAAACTAACCTTTCTTACTTTTTTCACAAGTTCTATACCATTTCCATCTTTCATTTCAATATCAAATATACAAAGATTCGGTTTATGTTCAATATATAAATCATAACCATCATAACCACAATTTGCTTCATAAACATTTTTAAAATAAAAACTTAAAGTATTTGCAATTCTTTTTCTAATTACATCATCATCTTCTACTAATAGTACACTTAAATTTTTAGTCTTTTTTGCTAGTTGTCTCATCATATTATCCTTTAAACTTCTATTTTAAATACTGCTCCAAATTCGTCATTTGATACAGTTAAACTTCCTTCCATATTCTTTTCGATAATCATTTTACTCATATAAAGTCCAAGACCTGTACCTTGTGATTTTTTTGTTGAAAAATAAGGTTCAAAAATCATCTCTAAATTATCTAGTTTTATACCGCCAGCATTATCTTTTACAATAACAATAGATTTTTTATTATTTGAATCAATAATTAATGATACCTCTTTAACTTTTATATCTTTTTCTATTAATTGGTCTTTAGCATTTAAAAATAAATTCAAGATAACTTGAGAGTACTCTCTTCTATAACCATAAATCTGTTTATCCTCTATTATATTAATATCGAGATTTATTCTTTCATTTAAATATGTGTCTTTAATTAAAGCCTTAGCATCTTTACAGGCATCTGATACTAAAAACCTTTCTTTTTCTTTCTCTGGTTTAAAAAAATTTTTAAAGTCTTCAATTGTCAAAGACATATGCTCAATTATTGAAGTTGCTTCATTTAATGAATTTAAAATATATTTTCTTTTTGCTCTTCTAAATTCAATAGCTGTTTCTATTTCCATAATGATACCAGACAATTGGCTTAATGGTTGTCTCCATTGATGAGAAATCATATTTAATAATTTTCCCATTCTTGCAAGTCTCGATTGATGTAACATTGCTCTATCTTTTTCTTTTGCCTCTTCTATTGCTAATATAATTCTTTTATTTAAGTTCTCATTTAAATTTGTTAACTCCTCTTCTCTATTCTTTACTTTTTTCTGATAACTATTAAATGTCAAATTAATTTTTCTAGATATTTCAATTGCCATGTAAGAAGTAATTAATATCAAAAATAATGAAATTACAGTAATTGTCCTTATATATTCAAAAATTCTATTTTTTAGAAGTTCTTTTTTTTCTACAATTTCCTTTTGTAAGTCATCAAAATAAACTCCTGCTGTTATAATCCAATTCCACTCTTTATATAGTTTTACAAAAGTAAGTTTTTTTATATATTCAGTTTTATTTGGCTTATTCCAATAGTATTCTACAAATGCACCATCTTTGTTTTTTATTGCTGCTTTTGTAAATTCTTGTACAAATAATTTACCTTTGCTATCTTTTAAAAGTGTAGCATCTTTTCCTATATCATTTTTTCTATAAGGATGAGCTATTAAAATATTGGTATTTTTATAAATTGAAAAATAATTATTATCACCGAACCGCAAGAATTCAGTCCATCTTGCAATAGATTCTTTTAAACTATCAATATCATAAAAAATATCTCTTTTTATAGCAATAATTATATTATTCTCACTAAAATATCTAAAATAATATAAATTAGTTTTTTCTTTTAATAAAAAAAAATGATTATTTTTAATTATTTCATTTTTAAGAGATTCAATTTCACTTTTATAAAAAAAAACATCTTTATTTTTGAAAAACTGATCTTTATTTAAATCAAAAATAATAAAATCCGTATATTTATCAGAGTATTGGTTTATAAGTCTTAAAAATTTTCCTTTTTCAAATCCATTTTTTAATAGTAATTTATAAAAAGTATCCATTTGA
>QKDL01000054.1 GCA_003252105.1 Arcobacter sp. | reverse complement strand
GAACAAAATAAAACAATTATTTATAATATTCTTTACTTTTGCAATGGCTCTTATTCTTAGTAGTTTATTTATTCAATACCTATTTTTAGGGAAAGACTATAAAAAGATTGCTTTAGAAAATGCTACAGAAGTATTTCATGAAAAAGAAAATGCTTTTAAAAGATATATTAGTTACAGTAATAATATCTTAATGAATATTCAAAATAGTAAAGAGTTTCAAAGCTATATAAATGGTAATAAAACAAAAGAAGAAATTTTAAAAATAAATTTTTTAACTCTTGCAAGTGTTAATAATTCTATTATGCAATTACGATATATTGATAAAGATGGATTTGAAAAAATAAGAGTTGAAAAGATTAATGAAAATGATGATGTATTTATAACTCCAGAAGAAAAACTACAGAATAAATCAGATAGATATTATTTTAAATTATCTAAATTAAAAAAAACAGGTAAAATTTATTATTCTTCATTGGATTTAAATATTGAAAATGAAAAAGTAGAAGTTCCATATAGACCAACATTAAGAGCTATGTTACCAATCAAAGTAAATAATGAATTTGGAGGTGTCTTAGTACTTAATTTCTTTTTTGAATCATTTTTACATGATTATCTTGAAAATCCTTTTTTTAATTCAATTTTAGTTGATGAAGATGGTTATATTTTATACCATTGGGATCATAAAAAATCATGGAGTAGATATGCAGAACCACCATTTACAATATCAAAAGAATTTCCAACATATTATAAAAAAATTTTATCTTCTCATAGTTTTATAACTAATTCTTTTGCTTCTTATAAATTCGAGTTTAATCTTAATACTGATTTATATTTAATATTAAAAATTAAAGACTCTCATCTTAAAACTTTAAAAACTGAAGCATTAAAAAAAGAAATTATTTTTTTAATTATTCAAATTGGAATATCACTAATTCTTACTTTTTTAGTTATTAATATAGTTAATAAAATAATAGTAAATCTTAAAGATTTAAAAGAATTAAATAATGAATTAAAAGTTAAAAATCAAACAATTAATGATTTTTTGTTATTTGCTAGAGTTGATGCCAAATTTATTATTACAAATTTAAGTAGTGCATTTTGTAAACTTTCTGGTTATACAATACATGATTTAATTGGTAAATCTTTATATTCTATTAGACATTTAAGTTTAGGTAATAAAATTGTCGTTCAAATAAATAATAAAATGAAAAAAGAAGAAAGTTGGTATGGAGAAATAGAAATTTTAGCTAAAGATGGACATTCTTTTTGGTTAGATATTCAAATGAAACCAGAATATAAGGATAATTATTTTATTGGCTATCTTATAATAGGAAATGATATAACTGCAAGAAAAGAATTTGAAAAAAATCAAGAAGTAAAAATGATTGAATCAAAATTAACTGCACTTAGTAATATGATTGAGAATATAGCTCATCAATGGAGACAACCACTTAGTGCAATTAGTACTATTGCAACTGGAATATTACTTAGAAAAGAGATGCAATTAGAAGTTACTGATGAAGATATTGCTTATGATTTGAATGCTATTAATAATCAAGTGCAAAATTTATCTAATACTATAGAAACTTTTAGAGATTATGTTAAATCAGAAAAGAAATTTCAAAATGTAATACTTCAAGATAGAGTAAAAGAATCTCTAAAAATCGTAAAAACATCTTTGTATACTTCAAATATTAATTTAATTTTAGATGATAAATGTAAAGAACCAATAGAAATAAAACTTTTAGTTGGAGAATTATCTCAAGTGTTGATTAATATAATAAATAATGCAAAAGATATTTTATTAGATAGACAAATAAATAAAGCATGGATAAAATGTCAAATTATAAAAGAGACTAAGAGTGTACTTATTACTATAGAAGATAATGCAGGTGGAATTGATAAAGATATTATTGAACATATATTTGAACCATACTTTACAACTCAGCATCAATCATTAGGTAAAGGACTAGGTTTATATATGAGCCATAAAATTATTGTAGAAAGTATGAATGGAAAACTTTATGCAGAAAATACAAAAAATGGTGCAAAGTTTTTTATTAGATTACCAATAAAAAATGTTCCTTTAGAAACAATTACATATTGTATTTGATTTTTTATAAATAAAAATAAACTATAGCTTTAAAAGGTATTAATAATTATCCTTTAAGTTTCTAAGATATTTTGAATTTTTTTAAAAAGTTTTACTTCTGCTATGAAATAAAAATTTAAAAGTAGAAGAGGGTGTTTAGCTCCGCAGGATAGCCCTGATAGTTTTGATATAAATTTTTAATTTAATTGGAATGGATAGCAGGAAAAAGCTTTTATAAAAGCTGATGTAGAAAACTACATCAACTTAATTATTAATCCTCAATAATGTTACATTCAACAAACTGTCTTTCTGCATTATCTATGCAGTCTTGTTTATTTTTATAACCCTCAGTAGAAGCACCAACAATATTTCCATTTGTTGATTTTCTTCTCCATCTCCATTGACCAGCATTATCTGTATAAATAGTGATAGTATCTTTTTTTGCACTTTCTTTATTTACTGCCATTTTTACCTCCTTTCATAAAATCATATATTATATAAAATAGAAGTCACATATTGCGTCACAAAGTTGATGATTTTATTAAAGAAACAAAAAAAGGGCTAACGCCCCTTTTTAGTTTCAACTTTTTCTTGACTTTTTCTAATAGTATTAATAAATCCTGCTTCTTTTTCAATAGAAATACAACTTCTATTCTTTTTATAAGTAGCAACTCATGTAGTACCACCACCTGCAAAACTATCTAAAACAATATCTCAAATATTTGTAAATACTTCAATTAAACCTCATATTAAAAATTCAGGTTTTTCAGTAGGATGATTAGATTGCTTATTTTTACCAATCTCATAATTTAAAACATTTTTCATTTTAGATTGTCATAAAAAGTTAAATACTCTTGGCTTACTAAAATTTCATCAATCATTTACTAACCATACTCAAACTTCGTGACAAGATCTAAAACCATTTTTTCTATAATGAACTTGCGAATTTACTTTGTTAAAGATAATTTGATTTCTAAATGTAAATAATCATCTTCTTTGTAACTCATAAGCTAACCATCATGCATAATGATAAGAAAAAAATAAAACCAAACTTGCATTTGGCTTTAAAATCCTTTTGTACTCTTCACATACTCTAAATACAAAATCAAAATAATCTTCTTGTGATTCCCATTTGTCCCATTCTCAAAAATCAGCTTTAACTATCTTGTCTCACTTCATTGTAAGACCTCATTTTCAAGATATGTTATAAGGAAAATCAGAACAAATAAAATCTATTGAGTTATTAGGAATCTTTTTCATAACTTCAAGACAATCTCCTTGAATAACTCTGTGTGTAATGTTTTTCATAATATAAAAATTATAAATATAAAATAGTAGGACAATTAATCCCACCATTAATACACAATGCGAGTAATAGCTGTCAAATGTAATGTTTTGCCACTTTTTAATCTTTTATGCAAAACAAGATTTTTGAAAAAATTGGATATTGTAGTTGTAGGCTCTCCTTGTCAAACCTTGATTTTAGAATAAAAATATTTTCAAAAAACATTTTATAGATATTAGCTTTTAAGAGGTGTTTTATAGCAAAAAATCAGACAATAAAAAATACCCTTAAAATCGCTTATTGTAGGATTGAAAGGGTGGTTGATTGACTAGATGATGATATTTCTATTGGGAGAAAGATGATTTATTATTTTATATATGTTTTTATTAAACCCCAAACAATCGAAAGTTATCACTAATTACAAAAAAATCTAAAGCAAAAACAATGACCAAACTAATGAATCCAAAGATTGTACATAAATTTCCTATCATAGATACCTCCTCTCGAATGTCAGTAATTGAATTGAGTCCCCAATAATATTCTTACTATTCAATCTCTCGATTGAATGGGGCAGGACATTAAAATTATATAGAAAGATTACTCGCTTTGTCAATAAGTTTATATAATTCATAAGATGTTATTACTCTTGATGATAAACATTTATCTAAATTTATTAATCCTTTTTTACATTTTTCTATACCTAAATTTGAAATAAGTAAGTTTATAGTTATAGAATTTAATTTTCCACCTTTTAGATGTAAAACTCTATAATTATGTAGTTTAGGGTGGAATCTATATTTATTGAATAAAGAAATTAGCTCACTATCTAAATTAGGGAGATTATGATTTAAATATAAATTATTAGAGTTCTCAATATTTAAATTTTTAGCAACCTTAAAATTTGTATTTATAAAAATACAGTTTTCAAATTTAGCTCCTTTAAAATTAGATTTTTTTAATAGTGTTGCTGAAAAAATACAGTTTTTGAATATTGCACCTGTAAAATTTGAACTTTTTAGATTTGTACCTAAAAATTCAACATTTAAAAAGGAAGCATTTTTAAAAGAACAATTTGAGAATACAGCTCCTTTAAAATTTATGTTGTAAAATTTAACTTGTGAGAAAACTGCTTTATAGCATAATGCTTTTGAGTAAAACTTATTAGATATTTTTTGAGTACGTGACTTTTTATAAAATATTCCTAATCGTGATAACCCTTTGCCTTTTGGAATCATTTTTATTTCTACCTTTTTAAATTAAAACTCATCATTTGTAAGTTTATTTTCATAAAAACCTATAAAATTATCAATGCAGAACTTTTCTATTTCATTTAAATCATAATCAATATTTCTAATCTTTGAAATTATAGATTCAACATCAATAAAATCTTTTATAGCTTTATAGTTAAGTTTTCTAGTTTTCTTTTCTGTATAATCACCCATAGTTTGACTATATGAGTAATGAATAAATGTTTTAAGAAATTTTAATAGTTTTTCATCAGTTTCAATATTATTATTTATATATTTTAAGCAATTTTCTTCATCTATTCTTTTCCATAAGTACATGATTGATAATGCTTCGTTATGTTCAAATAAAATTTTGTCTTTAACCCAATCATTTATTTTATGTAACAAAATCATTTTTAATTCTTGTAAATGCTCAGAAGTAATAACTTTATTTTGTTTTTCTTCCTGTTCTTCATATTCACCATGTTCTTGCATAAAACCTGAAATCTCATGACAAGCCATATAAATACTATCTTTAGATTTTTCAATAGAGTTTTTATATAAAATATATTTGTCATTTTCATTATCAAATTGACTATATAATTGATAAAAAATCCTCATAACTTCAACACTATTACCAAAGGAAAACATACCATTTTTATTTTTAGGAATATAGTCACTAAGATTCATTAAAACATTAAATATAATTTGAAAGTTTTCTCTTGGAATATCTCCTTTTGTAAAATCTTGAATTCTTTGTAAAAATATTGAAATTCTATTATCTTTTATTAACTCAACAATGGCACTACTAAAGTCATCTTCATTTGATGTTTTATTAATTATATTTTTTATTTCATAATTTGATAATGTCTCTGTAAGAGTTAAACTAAAATAAGCATCAAAATACTCTGGACTTGAAACTTTTGATTTTTTTCTTAAATCAGATAATCCACCCATATAGTGAGTATTTGAAGATGCTTCATTTACTTTTAAAAATAGTTCTTTAAGTAAATCAGAGAATGAATTTTCATCAAGTTTTTGTAATTTTACTTTACACTTATCTAATTCTTCTCTTAATTTTTTTTGATTCTCTGATTTTTGACTATAACCATAACCACCACCATCAGATTCTTGTCCACTTAATAAATCTTTATTATGTTTTAAAAATTCATATACTTTTGGTTCAAAAACTTGAAAAGCACTAATAACCATCAAATCTATAATATTTACTTTTTGTTTAAGTGCATTATGATTAAATCTTAAAATATTGATATATCTTATTACGTCTCTTATATTTCCAAAAAAGTTTTTATAACCACTATGAAATATATTACCCCAATAATTTTGATCAAAATCTTTTTCATCAATATCTTTTATTATTTCATCTAATTTAGAAAATAGAAATTTATGCACATCTGACTTTGATAATTGTGGAATTTCAAGAGGTACATTAATTATCTTTTCTAAATATTCATTTCCATCTCCTTGTTGAACTTCTGATAATGCATTAATTACAACATCTTTATCCATTGAAGAAAGGTAAATAGTATTTGGGAAATTACCTAAAGATTTGATTAGTTGAAAAATCTGTTTAATTTCTGTATTATTTAATCTATCTATATCATCAATTATTATTAAAATCTTTTTGTCTAATTTACTTAAATGTTTTTCAATCTCTTCTTTTGTAGTAGATAAATTATTTTCATAAGCCTCACCCATCTTCTTATAAGTTTTACCGCCCCACGATAAAACGTATGAAATTGCTCTACTTGTTAATGATATTGTTGGATCAGGTACTAATGTTAAAGGTTCAAAAAAACTTGCATAAGCTTCCATTTTAGTACCAATAGATTTCATATCTTCAGATTCATTAGCATTGTGATTTATTTTTTTTGCAAACTCTTTAAAAAAATTACTTATTAATTGATTAGTATCTGAAAATAACCAAGGTTCAAAGTTTAAAATAATAAAATTTTTTTCTTCTTTCAAGCTTTCAACAACCATATTTATTAAAGAAGTCTTACCTGAACCCCATTTACCATATAAACCAATTGTCAGACTACTTTTATTTTTATCTTCATAATTTTTAATTGCACTTGTCATATGGTCGGCAAAATGTTTTCTATTTAAAAAATCTTCTTCTCTTGTATTTATTGGTTGTTCATTTGATAACATAAATGTTCCTTAAAAGTTAAAGCATAATTATACTACTTATGTGATATTAAATCTCCATTAAAATTATAAAGTTTTTCTAAAAAAAGCAACAATACAAAGTTTTATATTTTATAAATGAAAGATAAAAAAATGGAAAAGCTTTTGAAATCGTTTAATTTAGGATTGAAAAAGATAGTTCTATGATTAAAAATTGCAAAATGTAATGTTTTTTAGTTATAAATATTTTTTATGATATTCTTAGTAACTTATATTAATAAAAAGAGGATTTACTAATGAAAATATCATTGCCACCTGTTAAAATAAATGATGATGAAAGTTTTTCTAATGATAAGGATATATTCAGAAGAAAAGATTTTGGGGAAAGGTTAATATCTTTATTTGAAAATACACAAGAAGAACTAGTCGTTGCTTTAAATGCTCCTTGGGGAGAGGGGAAAAGTACATTTATAAAAATGTGGCAAAATCATATAAAGCTAAATCATGAAGAGAAAAAAATAAAAACAATATATTTTGATGCTTTTAAAAATGATTATCAAAAAGACCCTTTCCTAGCTATTACATCTGAAATATATTCTCTTTGTGATATGAAAGAAGAATCAAAAAAAGACTTTATAGAAAATGCAAAAAATGTAGGTAAATCTTTAGCTTGGGGAGCCTTTAAATTAGGCACAAAATTAACAACTGCTGGATTAGTGGATGAAACTATCTTAGAAAGTGGTGCTAGTGATATTTCTGCTATTTTAAATGATAATATTGAAAAACTAATTGAAAATAGAATCAAGAATCATGAATTAAATAAAAATGTATTAGATAAATTTAAATCCGATTTAGAAAAATTCATTGATAATGAAAAGCCTTTGGTATTTATTATTGATGAACTTGATAGATGTAGACCTGATTATGCATTAGAACTATTAGAGCAAATTAAACATTTATTCTCAGTAAAAAATTTGCATTTTTTACTTGTAGTAAATTCTAAACAATTTGAAGCTTCAATAAAATCAAAATATGGGAATGATATAAATGCTTCTCAATATTTACAAAAATTTATTACATTAACTTTGGAATTACCTAAAAAATTGACTTATTATGATAACTACAATAAGACTTTTATGAAGTGGGCTATAAAAGAAATGCTTGAAAAAGACGAATCAATTAAAAATGAAAATTTGATTAAAACAATAGAAGAGATTTCAAAGTTTTACAACACTTCATTTAGAGAGATAGAAAGGATTTTGTCTAATATAGCTATTTTACATAATATGTCACCTAATACAAAATACTATTTATCTTATCAGCTTATTATCGCTTTTATCTGTTATGTAAAAGTTGCTAATCCAGAAGTTTTTAAATTACTAAAAAATAAAAAATCAAATCCGCAAGAAATATTTAAAAAATTAGAATTAGATAAAATTCCTGAGGATAATTTATATTCAGAGTATTATTTTTTAGGTCTGATTAAACTATTACTCATTTTTGATTACGCAAATACACAAAAAAGAAAAGAACTTTTAGAAAAAGATAATACTTATAAAGAAATATTTGAAAGAGGTTATCCTTATAATGGAAATGAAAGTAGCTTATTTAAAGAAATTATTGAAGATTTATCTTCTTTAAGTAGATAGAAAAAAATATTCATTAGATAAAATTGATTTTACTGATTTTATATAAAATTTGAATAATGTAAATAATAGGAGTATTTTTGAATTCAAAAGACATAGCATTTGAAAAGGCGAAGCTTGAGACTAGAAAAACTATTGATAGAATTAAAGCATTATGTAACCATTTAAGCTTTGGAGAGTTAGCTTATTGTATTTACTATTTACATGTAATAAGAATTTTAAAACATGGGGAATTGAAAACTATTGAAAATATGAGTGTAGATAGATTTAATGATGTTTTAAAACATTCAATCTCTTGTATATATAAATATTCAAATATTTTAGATATTCCAAAAGATAATTATACTTTAGATATCACAAAGTCAATCTATATAACAAAGATTGTAAATCATTTACATAGTTTACATGAGACTACTTCTTTCATAACGATAATGGATGATGTAGAATTGAAAGGAGAAAGAAACCAACATATAAAAATAGATTTATTAAAAATTATGGAAAATCCTAGAAAAAAAAAGATTTTTGAATATGTTGCAAGATTTCAAAAATCAATTATAGGAGAAAAAGAAAAACCACTATTTCAGAAAAAATTTCTTAATGATTTTACGCAAAAATATTCTCAATATAATTTAATATCAAAAGATATTTTTGGATTAGAAGTAAGAGAAATAACCAATAAGTTAAATGATTTATTAAATATATGTGTAAAGAATATGAAAAAAAATGTAAAGAATATGGTACATACTGAAAATGGAAATATTGATGTTCAACATGAAAAAACTTTGAGACAAACAATAAATAGTTTTATTATTGATGAGAAAGATATTATTGAAATATTTGGAAAGAATGGAATGAGGTTTATAAGAGATATTACATTCAAAAAATCTGATTTTAAATCACATGAATTAAATTATCATTATATTCTTAGAAACCCATTAATAAAGATTAAAAATAAATATATTGTAGTACCAGAACTTTTACTTGATAGTTTATTTTCAAACTTTCATTATACTTTGTTAGAAAATAATAACTATAAAGAGAAACATAAAAAAATAATGTCAGATTCTTTTGTAAATGAAATAGTTAATATTGGTTCCAAATACGGTTTTAAGTATTTTGATTCAGAATTAGAGCTATATAAAAGGAAAAATAAATTAGGAGATATTGATTTAATATTAAGACATGAAAGTAATGATTTTGATATTTTAATTGAAGCTAAAAATCATGCTATACCTATACCTGTTTATTATGGAGATTATAATGCTGTAAATAAAAGACTAGAGGAGCTAAAAGAAAGTTGGGAGAAAAAAGTTCATAATAGATATACTCATCTTATTGAAAATTATTCAAAGTATAATATTAAAAAAGACTTTAAATATATTATAGTTAGTAGGTATCCTGAGGTATTGGCTCATTTTTCAGATTATTTAGTTTTATCACTTAAAGAATTTGATTTTTTCTTGCAAAATAAAACAGCTTACTCTAATTTTTATGATTTACATGCTGAATTATATAAACATGAAGATTGGGGAAATAAAGATGATATTAGTGTGTTTATGAAAGAAGTTTCTAATTTGAGATTAGAAGAATGATATAACATTTTATTTCAATAAAATGTTCCAATTTTTCTTAATAAACTCCACTATTTAGAAAGAACAAAGATACTTAATAAGGTTTTATTTTTTAATTTACATTTTTCTTTTGACATCTAAAAACTTTTCAATATCATAAGTCGGCAAATTAAAAAAGCAACCTGCTTAAATAGTTAAATAAATTTATCTGATTTTTACAAAACAAGGATAAATTACAGCAATAGTCGCTATTGACTTTTAATTTTTATTATTCTTAAGATAAATTGTATATCTTACAAGCAGGGGGTCGGGGGTTCGAATCCCTCATCACCCACCATTTAAACCGATTATTAAGCGAAAAACTTAGACCTAAAATGGACTAAGTTTTTTTTGATTTTTCAGAATTTGCCCCTGCCTGAAAATAGAGGGGTCGTTTATGGCATTTATTAAACTATTTCTTAAGCAAATAATCTAATATTATCTAATTGAGTTTTTAGCTTTTTAGTATCAACACTTAAATATATTTTTGTAGTATCAACCTTTGAATGTCCTAGTATTTTTGAGATATTAAATATATCAAAATTATTCCTAACTAGCTCTGTAGCGAAAGTATGTCTTAATTGGTGCCAAGTGAAATAGAAACTAATATTTTCTCTAAGTCTATTCATTATAATCCTTGTTTCTCTTTTTTGCATTGTATTTCAAAATCAAGTAGGGAATAATGGACTATCTCAATCTAATTTATAATATTTGTTTCTTACTAGAATATACTTAGCTAATATCTTCGCTAAATCTTGACTTAAAGGTATAACCCTATCTTTATTTCATTTTCATTTCATCACTTTTATATATCAATCATGAACTTGTAGATCTTTTAATCTTAGATTTAAAAGCTCACTTAGTCTTAATCCTGTGTAGAGAAAAGTATATACTATAGTTTCATTTCTTTTTCAAATATATGTCTTAGTATCAAATACTTTTGGAAGTACTTCTATTAACTCATAAACTTCATCTTTTGATAAGGTTTTAGGCAACTGCACGGCTACTTTTCTTTTTTGTATTTTATCAAGTGGATTCTCTTCTAAAAATCATTCATTTTTTAAATATTCACAATATGCTCTTAAATATTTTCTATAACTATTATATGTTCAAGAAGACCATTTTCTAGCTATTAAATTTTCTCATAAAAATCTTTTAAAATTTTGAGTTGTATATGTTGATAAATCAGTTGAAGTTATGATGTTTGACTGAGTAAATAGATTAAAAACAGATTGATATGCTTCAATCATTCTAATTCCTACTCATTGACTTATTTCTTTTTCCATCATAAAATCATCTATATATATGTTTGAATATTTTTTCATATAGTTAAATTAGTAGATAAACAAATATGTTTATCCTTGTTTTGTAAAGCAGATGTTAAAGAACAATAATAAAAGTCAAGCTTCTATGCTGTAGCTCACATCTTATTTAAAATTCTGTTTATGTAAATTTTTTTTGAAATTTGATTGGATTATATTGTATTACTTTGTAATTCAATTAGTTTACTATAATCTCCATTATCTGCCATTTTTAGAGATTCAATATAATCATCTCTATGAGGATTTTCTTTTGATAATAAATCCTCATTCCATTTTGTAGGATTTAATCCATTTTGTTTTAGATATATATTAGCTAACATTCTAGACCATCTACCATTACCATTTTTAAATGGATGTATTTGAACTGCTCTATGATGTAATCTAGCAGCAGTTTCAACTACAGAAAAAGTTTTGTTTTCATCCCAATATTTTAAATCATCAACAAGTTTTTTTAACTCCATTGAAACCATATATGCTTTTACACCAATACTAAGTTCTACTTGTCTTAATTTTCCTGCCCAATCCCAAACATCACCAAACATATCTTTATGTAATTGTAAAAACCATTCATAAGTAAAAGGTGCTAGTTTTTTATCTGGTTTAGCTGATAAATATTTTAAAGTTGCTTTTGTAATATTTTTAGCTTCAAAAAAGTAAATATCTTGCAATGTATATTGAATATCTGTATTAAGTAATAACCCTGATATATCATCATTATATGTAGCACCTTTGATTTTAGTTGTATCTTTCATATTTTTTAATTAGCCCATAAATTTTTTTTGTATTGTCCTGTTAAAAACTCTTTTTTTATTTCTTCTATTAAGTCTTTAATTACATTACTTTCAAGACCTTGCATTTCTAAAGCTGATGTATCTTGAACTAAAGAAACAATATATTTTGCTTTTTCTTCTGCTCTTTTTTCTTTAAGAGTTTTTATATCAATCATTTCATTTCCCGCAAAGTCTAATCCTAATACTTGTGTTACTTTTTCAACTGTACTCAATTTTACATCATGTCCTGCAAAAAATCTTGATAATGTTTTATATCCAAGATGTGATACTTCTGCTAAGTTTTCAAGTGTTATTCCTGCTTGTTTTCTTCTATCTTTAACTTTTTGTAATAATTCTAATCTAGTCATAATAAAACCTTAAAATATATTATATATGTCATAACTGACATATTATTATATTTTTATTATGTCATAAGTGACTCAAAAAGTCAAATATTTTTTATTATTTATACAATTTTCTAACCTCATTTAGTCCAGAATCAGGAGCAAGATGTGCATATCTCATTGTCATTTCAATACTAGAGTGATTCATTAGTGATTTTATAGTTAAAATAGGAGTTCCATTTATAGCTAAGTGTGAAGCAAAAGTATGTCTTAATGTATGGAGTACAACTCTATTTTTTCTATCATCTTTTTTTAAATCATAATTAAATAAATCATTCAAAATAGGTCTTAGAGTTTCTTCTATATAATATCTTTCTTTTTGTATTATTAAATCATTAGCTTTTAAATTCTCTATTCTTGTTTTAAGTGCATTTAAAAGTTCATCATCAGATATAAAACCATTATATGTTGAAGTATTTTTAAAATCTTTTAATACAATTTTATTAATACTCAATTTTATATCCTTCTTTTTTATATTCATAACTGTTCCAACTCTTGCACCTGTAGAAAGACTAAGTTTTATAAATAACCAAATATCAAATGATATGTTTTTTGCTTGTTCAAGTAATTCGTTAATTTCTTCTGTTTCTAAATATCTTTCTCTTTTATTATCTAGTTTCAAACCATCTACTGCAGATGTTGGTATTTGTCCTTTGTATAAACCTTTTTTGTGGGCGTGTTTATAAATAGTTGCAATCATAAATATTAAATGATTCACTGTTCTTGGTGCAAACCTTTCTTTATATTTATTTTGTAAATCTTGAATTAAATCAGAATTGATATTTTCAGGAAAATAAAATCCTATGTGTTCTTTTATATGATTAGTATATCTAGCTTTTTCTTTAATAGCTTCTTTTGTTGTATAAGCTTTATCCTCAAAATATTTTTCAGCCAAGTCATTAAAAGTTAATTGAGCTTTTTGCTTAACCAAATGAGGCAATTCTTCACCCAGTTTTACTTTAGTAGTAATTTCATTTAGTTTCGCTTTGCAATAAGCTTCTCTTATTCCACTTGAAAATTTACCTATAGTTTTTAATCTTTCTTTATTGTTCTCATCAATATATCTTATTAAAAATACTTTATCCACAACTTTATTGTTTTCTGATATAATTTCTTTATAAAAGACACCAGCAGTTTTTGTTGGGATTCTTTTTGCTAAAGTTTTCATATAATTATCCTTTAATTTGAGTCCGATTGAGTCCGACAAGAGTCCGATAGAATTGAAAAAAAACTATAAAACTTGAATAAATATAATTATACACAAGAAAGCTTAAAGCCCTATATAGTGGCTGATTTGAGCAAATTTGACGAGAAATAAAAAAATATAAAAAGGTGTAAAAATGGAGTGTGAATTCCCAACGGTTAATAGTAATACTGATGAGATTAAAGAGATTTTTGAAAATACAAAAACAATTGCAATTATAGGTTTATCTCCAGATGAGAGTAAAGCAAGCAATATGGTTGGAAAATATTTAAAAGCAGCTGGGTTTAAAATTGTTCCTGTTTATCCAAAAGAGGATGAGATTTTAGGTGAAAAGGTTTATAGAAGTTTAAAAGAGATACCATTTAAAGTTGATATGGTAGATATATTTAGAAAACCTGATGTTATTGGTTTAGTTGTTGATGCAGCTATCCAAAGAGGTGACGTAGATACAGTTTGGACTCAATTAGGTTTAGTAAATAATGAAGCTGCAAAAAAAGCCGAAGAAGCTGGTATGAAAGTTGTACAAAATAAATGTACTAAAATAGAACATAGAGAGATTTTTTAAGTAACTTTACAAGTAGGACTGTCTCTTAAAATTAAAGTGGCAACACATCCACTGTTGCCATCAGTCCTATTTTTCAAACTAATTTGTGCTCCTAAAGAATCAGCAGCATTTTTTGCTAAAAATAGACCTAATCCAGCACCACTTTCTTGTCCCATTCTTTTAAATGGAGCAAATAAATCAATAGATTCATCAATCCCTGCACCATCATCAGTAATAGAGATTATTGTTTGTTCTTTTTGTTTTTCTAATCTTATAGCAATTGCTTTATCATCAGGGGTAAATTTAATTGCATTTTGTACAAAGTTTTGGATAATTTGATTTAAAAGTGTTGTTTGTAAAAACACTTCATGATGATTAACATTTGAGAAAAATGTTAATACGATTTTTTTCTTTGCACTTAACATTCTATAATCGTTCGTTTTTCTTTGAAGATATTGAACCAATTCAATCTCTTCTGGTTTTTCAAACTGAGCACCCTCTGCACGACCTATATCTAGAATTGATGAAATCATTTTATTCATATCATTGATTTGTTCAACTGTTAGTTTTAGTGTTTCTTGATATTTTTCAGGCGTTCTAATTTTCATTAAAGTTACTTCATTTTTTAATTTCATAACTGCTAATGGAGTTTTTAGTTCGTGAGCAACTCCAATAAATAACTCTTTTTTAAATCTAATATTATTTTCAATTCTAGCTGTAAGTGAGTTAATTGAATTTGCTAAAGGATGAAACTCAATAGGAAGATTATTTTTATCAATTTGGGTTAAAAAATTCTCATCCATATTTGTAAGTTTTCTTGTAATTTGAATAATTGGTTTTAATAATGATTTTGATACTGTAAATGCATATAAAATTACTAATATAAATCCACCAAGAGATAAAAGAAGGATATTATTAAATATTTTATTTAACATATCAATAGAAGAGTTTATATTTTTTATAATTTTAATATATTGTTTTTTTGTAGTATCAAATGGATACAAAATCTCCATATAATTGTTGTTCTTAGTTTTATATGTAGTATATGCAACCGCAGGTATATCATCTAAAGTTACTATATCAATATTTGTTCCACCATGGGTGATTACATTGAAATTTTCACTTGTAAGATCTGTTCGTTGGCTGATTTTTAAGATTAATTCTGCGTCTGCGTAAAGTGATTCTTGAAGTTCATCAAAGATTGTTGATTTTGTAAAACCGTAAAATATAAAAGAGATTACGGTAATAAAAAGCGAAGTAGCAATAACAAGTTTTTGGTGAAACTGTCTATATATGCTCTTCGCTTGCATTATGTTCCTTAGTTATTTTCTGAACTGTTGTCTGGATAACAGAATCTATAACCTCTTCTTCTAATTGTCTCAATTGTTGAGATATTTAATGGTTTATCCATTTTTTGTCTAATTTGGTTTATAGCAACTTCGATTACGTTTGGAGTTACTAATTCTGGTTCTTCCCAGATAGCATCTAATAATTGCTCTTTAGATACGATTTGATCTCTATGTCTTGCTAGGTGAGTTAATACTTCAAAAGGTTTACCTTTTAATTCAATCTCTTCACCATTGTATTCAATTTTTTCTTCATCAGGATTGATTGATAAATCTTCAATCTCTATTACATTTGTACCACCAAATCTTAATCTAGCTTCAATTCTAGCTAGTAAAATATCAAAATCAAATGGTTTTTTAATATAATCATCTGCACCTGATTTAAGTGCTTCAATCTCAGAATCTTTGTCATCTCTTGCAGAAAGGATAACAACAGCAGTTCTTGAGCTTCTATTTTTTACAATTTTACATAATTCAATTCCGTCACCATCTGGTAACATCCAGTCAGTTAAAACTAAATCATAATTTCTAATATCGATGAAATATTCAGCATCTTTGTAATTTTCTGCTGTATCAACTTGGTAACCAAAATCAGTTAAACCCTCTTGTAATGTTCTATTTAATGTAATTTCATCTTCAATAATCAGTATTCTCATTTAGACTTCCCTTGCTTTTAAATTAGCTTAAATTTAAGTTAATTTTAATTTTGGTCGGAATTATATCATAAAATCCTTAAAATTTAAAGGTTTTTTAAGCTAAATTTTAAAATTTATAAATCCTCGTGTAATAAATGTTTCAACTAAATTAACTTTTTGTTAATAAAATAAAGATAGAATACAAACCATAAAAGTTAATTAAGAAGAAGGAAAATAATGTTTAAAATTACACGAAGTAAATTAGTATCAAGTATTATAGTCTCAATGGCATTAGCAACAACATCTTTATGTGCTGCTAATAGTTATGGTTCAGTAAATGGAGAAGAGATTACAAAAGCAGATGTAAATGTTGCATTAAGAAATGCAAAAATAGATTTTGAGGCTTTACCAAAAAAATCACAGGATAAAGTGATAGATCAAATTATTGAAAGAAAATTATTAACTCAACAAGCTGTAAAAAGTGGTATAAGCAAAGAAAAAGAGTATAAAGAAGCTTTAGAAAAACTAAAAAATGATTTAGCATTAGAAGTTTGGATGCAAAAAGAGTTCAAAAAAATCAAAGTATCTGATAAAGAGAAAAAAGATTATTACACAGAAAATAAAGCTAAATTTGTTACTCCAACTATGTTAGAAGCTAGACATATTCTAGTAAAAACAGAAAATGAAGCAAAAGAGATAATTAAAGAACTTGATAAAGCTTCAAAGAAAAAAGAGGAATTTGAAAAATTAGCAAAAGCTAAATCAGTTGGTCCAACTGGTCCAAAAGGTGGATATCTTGGTAAATTTTCAGAAGATAAAATGGTTCCAGAATTTTCAAAAGCTGCAAAAGCTTTAGCTGTTGGTAAATACACAAAAGAACCTGTTAAAACTCAATTTGGTTATCATGTTATCTATTTAGATGGTAAAGAAGCTTCTAAAACATTAGCTTATGAAGAGGTTGAAAAAAATATAGACAATATGTTATTACAAACAAAATTCAGAGAAAAAGTTGATACTGAATTAAAATCATTAAGAAAAAATGCTAAAATAGTTATCAAATAAACAAGGAGTATAAGTTGGCTGTATTAGATATTGTTAAACCAGGTGTATTAAGTGGAAGTGAAGCAAAAAAATTATTTGCTTATGCAAAAGAGAATAATTTTGCAATTCCTGCTGTAAATGTTGTTGGTACTGATTCAGTAAATGCAGTTTTAGAAGTAGCTGCAAAAGTAAATTCACCTATAATAGTTCAGTTTTCAAATGGTGGAGCACAATTTTTCGCAGGAAAAGGACTAAAAGCTGAAAATGCAGCAGCATTAGGTGCAATATCAGGGGCAATGCATGTTCATGCATTAGCAGAAGCTTATGGAATACCTGTAATTTTACACACAGACCATGCAGCAAGAAAACTTCTTCCTTGGATACAAGCTTTACTAAAAGCTGGTGAAACTTTTTATGAGAAGCATGGTAAACCTTTATTTACTTCACATATGCTTGATTTAAGTGAGGATTCATTAGAAGAGAATATTTCAACTTGCATTGAGTATTTTGAAAGAATGAGTAAAATTGATATGTTGATTGAGATTGAGCTTGGAATTACAGGTGGTGAAGAGGATGGTGTTGATAACACTAGTATTGATAACTCTCTACTTTATACTCAACCAGAAGATGTTTGTTTTGCATATGAACAGTTAGGTAAAGTTAGTCCTAATTTTACAATTGCAGCTTCATTTGGAAATGTACATGGGGTTTATAAACCAGGAAATGTAACATTAAGTCCAGTAATTTTAGCTAATTCTCAAAAATTTATTCAAGAAAAACATTCAACTGTTGAACAACCAGTTGATTTTGTTTTCCATGGTGGAAGTGGTTCTGAGTTAAAAGATATCAGAGATGCAATCTCTTATGGTGTAATCAAAATGAATATTGATACAGATACTCAATGGGCATTTTGGGATGGTGTAAGAGAGTATGAAGCTAAAAACCATGATTACCTACAAGGTCAAATTGGAAACCCAGAGGGTGAAGATAAACCTAATAAATCTTATTATGATCCAAGAAAATTCTTAAGAGCAGGTCAAGAGTCTATGATAGCTAGACTTGAAATAGCATATTCTGACCTTTGTTCATTAAATAAAAACTAGTCTTAAAGACTGGTTTTTATTCTGCTTTATTTGTAACCAAAGCTAAATTATTTAAATTATATTTTTGAAGTAAATCTAAAACTTTAGTTACTCTATCATAAGTAGTATTTTTATCAATTCTTACGATTACTGGTTCTTTGTTATCTTTAATCTGTTTTATATTATCTTCTAAAGATATAAACGATACTTCTATCCCTTTTATGGCCAATTTATCTTGACTAAGTTCAATAAATATCTGATCATTTTTTATTTGAGTCTCTTTTGCATTTGCTTCTGGTAAATCAAGCATAAGTGCTAACTCTTCTTTTTTAAATACAGAAGTTACTATAAAAAATATAAGTAAAATAAATACAACATCTATAACAGGGGTTAAATCAATTCCTAATTGTTCTCTTCTTTTCATAAATTAGCCGATTAACTCTTTTTTTGCTCTAAGTTCAATTGAATCTAACATAGAGATAAAATGATTATAGGCTATGTGATGAGGAATAGCCACAATTAGACCTGCTATTGTTGTAATAAGAGCAATTGATATTCCACTTGAAAAAATAGTAGGATCTCCTAATCCTTTTTGAGTAATTATCTCAAAAGATTTATAAACTCCATAAACAGTTCCTAAAAGTCCTAAAAGTGGCGCTACTGAAGCGATATTTTTTATATAAGTTAATCCACTTTCTAATCTTTTTACTTCATACTCTATTTGTATCTCTAAGTTTTTAGTATTTGTAATATCTACCTTATCTCTTATTCTTTGAACCATTGCTCTTTTTCTTGGTATTGTTAAAAATTTCCAGATAATAATTGTAAATCCAATGATATTTAAAAATATCAAGATATAAACTATTATTCCACCTTTATCAATATATTCTAATAAACCCATCTATAACTCTTTTATATATTTTCTTTATGTTTCGTGTAATTTTAGTATAATAATCTTAATGAATTATATAAACTCCCCAATAGACAAAATTAAATTTAAAAAATTAGAATTTTTTATAAAAAGAGATGATCTATTACATAAAGATTTTAGTGGTAATAAAGCTAGAAAATTTTATTACTTTTTAGTAAATGATTTTCCTAATATAAAAAAGATTATAAGTTATGGTTCAGCTCAAGCAAACTCTTTATACTCTTTATCATTTTTAGCAAAACAAAAAGGTTTACCTTTAGATTTTTATGTAAAACATATAAGTTCATACCTAAAAGAGAATCCAAATGGAAACTATAAAAAAGCTTTAGAAAATGGTGTAAATATTATAGAAAAAGATGTAGAGGACTTAGATAAATATATAAAAGAAAACTTACTTGCTGATGATATTTTATATATAGAAGAGGGTGGCAGAGTAAAAGAAGCTGAATATGGGATTAAGATTTTAGCAAATGAGATAAAATCTTGGCTTGAAAATAATAATTTAAAAGATGTAAAAGTGTTTTTACCAAGTGGTACGGGAACTACTGCATTATTTTTACAAAAACATCTTCCTATAGAAGTTTTAACTGTATCGTGTGTAGGAGGAAGTTCTTATTTAAAAAAACAGTTTTTCTCTTTGGAAGAGGATGAAAAGATACACCCAACCATTTTAGAACCAGAAAAAAAATACCATTTTGGAAAATTATATAAAGATTTTATCGATATATATTATGAACTTTTAGATGAAACTGAAATTGAATTTGATTTGCTTTATGATTCATTAGGATTTAAAACGCTTTTTGAATATTTGGCTAATTATTCATCAAATAATTTACCAACAATATTATATATCCATCAAGGTGGGCTTCTAGGAAATGAAAGTATGCTTTTAAGATATAATAGAAAATTTAAATATTCTTTAGATATTATTAACTAAATCCTCAAAGGAAACTAAATTGTTTTACAAAGTTTTGATATTTATTTTTTTATCAATAAGTTCTTTATACTCATCACAAAAAGAATTAGAAAAAATCTCTTTACAACTAAATTGGAAATATCAATTTGAATATGCAGGTTTTATTGCAGCACGTGAGAAGGGATTTTATAAAGAGCTTGGATTAGATGTAAATATCAAAGAGTTCAAAGATGGTTTAAACATTGTTGAAGAATTAAAAAACAATAAAGCAGAATATGCAGTTTATGATCTTTCTTTATCTTATATTTATTCAGTAAGGGATTCGGTAAAACTTATAGCAAACTATTTTAAACGTTCTCCACTTGCTTTTGTAGCTACACAAGATATTATAACCCCTGAAGATTTAAGAGGAAAAGTGATAATGGCTGAAAAAATGCAGCTAGAAGAATCTACTTTAAGCACTTTACTTAAAAAATTTAATATAAAAAGGGATGATTATAAATTTGTACCACATGGTTTTAATGCAGATGATTTTATAAATGGAAATGTAGATGCAGTAAGTATATACTTATCAAATGAACTTTATGATATAAAAAAATCTAAAAAGCCTTATACTATCATTGATCCTCTTTCTTATGGTATTTATGGTTCAGGACTAAATCTTTTTACATCAACTAATGAGATTAAAAACAATCTTTCAAGAGTCAAAAAATTTGTTGATGCCACAACCAAAGGTTGGGAGTATGCAATAAAAAATAAAGATGAAATAATAAACATAATTTTTGATAAATATACAAAAAGAAAAACAAAAGAAGCTTTAAAATTTGAAGCAGATCAAATAGAAAAATTGCTTATGGTAAATATTTATAAAATAGGAGAGATAAATAAATCACTTTTACAAAAAAGTATTTATGAATTAGCAAATGAAGGTTTAGTTCAGAAACAATTTAATATTAATGAAATAATTCTTGATTTGAGTAGCAAAAAAGATGAAGAATTAGATTTTACAAATGAACAAAAACTATATATATCTGCTAAAAAAGATATAAAAATGTGTATAGATCCTAATTGGATGCCTTATGAAAAAATAGAAAATGGAAAATATATTGGTATGACATCAGATTATATCCCTTTGATTTCTAAGAAAATAGGTATACCAATAACACTTGTTCCTACAAAAGATTGGCCAGAATCTATAGATTTAGCAAAACAGAGAAAATGTGATATATTCTCATTAGCTATGCCAACACCTGATAGATTAAAATATATGAAGTTTACTAAACCATATGTTTCTTTTCCTATTGTATTGGCTACAAAAACTGATAAACTTTTTATTACAGATGTAGAATCTTTATTAACAAAAGAAAAAATAGGTATAGTAAAAGGTTATGCCATAGCAGAACTTATGAAAAAAAGATATCCAAATCACAAAATAATTGATGTAAAAGATGTAGCTGAGGGTATGAAAAAGGTAAATGAAGGTAAAATTTTTGGATTTTTAGATGCTTTACCAACAGTTGCTTATGAATTACAGCATGAATATATTAGTGAATTAAAGATTGCAGGAAAACTTGATGATTATTTACAGTTAGGAGTTGGAGTTAGAAATGATGATACTATTCTTTTTGAACTTTTTGAAAAAGCAGTTAACTCAATAGATGAAGAAACAAAACAAAAAATCTTAAATAAATATATCTCTGTAAAGTTTGAAAAAGGGTTTGATTATGAACTTTTTTATCAAATATTAGCAGCTATTGCATTGTTATTATTTTTAGGAGTATATAGACATTTTCAACTTCTAAAATATAATCAAAAACTTAAAAAGAAACAATATGAACTAAATTCAGCTCAGAAAAAGCTTCAAGAATCTATAAAAGATTCTCAAGTTTTATTAGATTCTGTAATGGAAGGGATTATTATATTAGAAAAAAATAGTTGTATTGAAGTAAATAGTATTATGTTAAATATGTTTGGCTATAAGATAAAAGATGAAGTTTTAAAAAGAGATATCTCAGAATTTATAGATATAAATGAAGATATAAAAAAAGAGAATAATTATGAAGCTAAAGGGATAAAAAAAGATAAAAGTTTATTTACATTACTTTTAAAAGAGAGTTACAATACTTATAGAGGAAAAAGTGTTAAAATCTTATCTATAGTTGATACTACTGAAATGAAACATAAAGATAAAATATTTTTCCAACAGTCAAAAATGGCTTCAATGGGACAAATGCTTGAAAATATAGCCCATCAATGGAGACAACCTTTAAGTGTTATAAGCACAACGGCTACAAGTTTAGAATTAAAAAGTCAGTTAGATGTATTAGATAAAGCAGACCAAGAAAAATCTTTGGCTTTAATAAATAGAACTACACAATATTTATCGCAAACAATTGATGATTTTAGAAACTTCTTTAAAACAGATAAAGAAAAAGTAAGTTTTTCAATACTAAGTGCAATAAATAAAAATCTAAAGCTTTTAGAGGGTATGTTTGAAAAATACAATATTGAAATTGTTTTTGAATCAAATCAAGATGATGCAAAAATATATAACTACGAAAATGAATTTACTCAAGCATTGATAAATATATTTAATAACGCAAAAGATGCCTTAGAAAAGATTGAAACTCAAAGATTTATTTTTATAAATGTAATAGCTGATAAAAAATATATCACTATACGTATTAAAGATAATGGTAAAGGGATAGACCCTTTAATAATAAATCAAATATTTGATCCATACTTTACAACAAAACATAAAAGTCAAGGAACAGGAATAGGATTATATATGACCCATCAAATTATAGAAAATAATATGAAAGGGAAAATTAGCGTGCAAAATATCTCTGGAAGATATAAAGATATTTCATATGAGGGTGCAGAGTTTTCTATCGTATTACCTTTAAATTAATTATGTTATAATTATATTCTTTACAAATAATAAGGAAAAATATTGACAAATTTAATAAAAAGAAGAATTATCAAAAGCCAACGTGGAGCTATGGATAAAGTTTTGGTTACATTCATTCTTTTAATTATAGTAATGGTTGCTTTTGTTGGTTTAGATTCATGGGTTGCAGATCATGAAGATAGATTAATCAATAAAGCAAATAGTGTGATTATAGATGCACAAAATGGATAAATTTATTACTTTAAAATTTCATCAAACTCAATTATTTTATTAGTATCAATCTTTTTTGCATTTTGTAAAGCATGAAGTGCCATTTTATAGATTGTCTCTTTATTTAATTTTTCTTCTATATGATTAGTTTTTAGTCCAATTGAAATAGATATATATTGATTTGAATTGTCAATATTTTCTAGTAACTTTTCCAAATAGTTTTTTACTTCATCTTTATTTTTTGAAAGAATAATCCCTGCAAATTGACCTTCTTCTAATTTAAAAATTGAATCTGTAGCTCTTTTAAAATGATGTTTCAAAAAATTTGATATGATTTTTAGTGTTTCATTAAGTTCTTTTTCTGATTCTATTTTAAAATTATTATAATTGTTTATATCTAAAATAAAGAGATTTAAATAAGATTTTTCCCTTGTTGAAATACTTTGCTCCACATTAAAAATATCATCAAAATATTTTTTATTTGATAATCCTGTTAAAGTATCTTTTATAGTTGAGTTCTCAAGTTCTTGTTTCGCTTTTTCTAATTCTTTTAAGGTTTTTCTTTTAAATCTTATATTATCAGTTATAAAATAAACTAATAAAGCTAATAGCATTATGGCTAAAACACCCAATGATTTTGAGATAAGTTTAAGCATACTTAATAATTCAAGTGTTGTTTCATCAACACTTACATTTGCATATGTTATAGAAATAAATAGTAAAAATAATAAGATGATTTTTTTCATTAGATAACCTTTATTAAGTTAATAATATTATATTGAAATGGAGTAAAATTTTATATAAAACTATATAATAATTTTTATAAAAAATAAAACAAAAACTTCTTCATAATAAGTTTACCTAAATTTAGATATAATCTCTGGATTTATCACAATAGGAAATTAAAATTGAGTAAAAAAAATAATATCATTTTAATTGGTTTTATGGGAGTAGGGAAAGGAACTGTTGCAAGGGCGCTTGTTAAGGCAACAGATTATTTTGCTATAGATACCGATGATTTAATAGAAAGTGTTGAAAACAAAAAAATAAAAAGAATATTTAACGATGAGGGTGAAGCATATTTCAGAAATTTAGAAAAAAAGTGTGCTTTATGGCTTGAAAAAAATGTTGACAATACAATAATCTCAACAGGTGGTGGTTTCTTTAGACAAGAAAATATTCACAATATTGGAACAATAGTATATTTAGAATCAAGCTTTGAAGGGATTTTAGCAAGAATTCATAAAGCGCCAAATGCAAAAGCAAAGTTAAGAAAAAGACCTCTTCTTCAAGATTTAAAAGAGGCAAAAAAGATTTATAATCAAAGAATAGAAGATTATAAAAAAGTTGCAGATATTATCGTGGATGTTGAAGATAAAGATATGAAAGATATTATAAAAGATATATTAGGAAAGATTAAATGAAGATTTTAAGAACAAGTGATTCAGATTTTAAAAATGAGTTTGAATCAATATTGGCTAGAGCAAAAACAGATATTAAAGAGGTTTCAAAAATAGTTACTACAATTATTGATGAAATTGTTGAAAATGGAAACGAAGCACTTAAATCTCATATTGAAAAATTTGACAAATGGGAAGTTAAAAGTGATGAAGACTTGATGATTTCAAAGGAGCAAATGAAAGCAGCATATGATAATATTAATAGTGATTTAAAAAATGCTTTACATATCGCTTATGATAGAATCAAAACATATCACGAAAAACAACTTCCAAAATCATGGGTTGATTTTGAAAAAAATGGAACAATCTTAGGACAAAAAGTAACTCCTGTAGATAAAGCAGGGCTTTATATTCCTGGTGGAAAAGCAGCTTATCCAAGTAGTTTACTTATGAATGCAATCCCAGCTATTGTTGCAGGTGTAGAAGAGATAGTTGTATGTACTCCAACACCAAACAATGAGATAAATGAACTTTTACTTGCAGCATGTCACATCTGTAATGTAACTAAAGCTTATAAAGTTGGAGGTGCAAGTGCAATTGCTGCTATGGCTTATGGTACACAAACTATTCCTAAAGTTGATGTTATAACAGGACCTGGAAATATTTTTGTGGCGACTGCAAAAAAACTTGTATTTGGTGAAGTTCATATTGATATGATTGCAGGGCCTTCTGAAATTGGTATTTTAGCTGACGGAAGCGCTAAACCAAAATATTTGGCAATTGACCTTTTATCACAAGCAGAACATGATGAAATGGCAAGTTCAATTATGATTACCACTTGTGAAGAGGTTGCAAAATATACATCTGATGAGGTGGAAAACTATCTTAAAACATTAAGTAGAGAAACTATTGCTAGAAAATCTATAGAAGATAGAGGTGCGATTATTGTTGCAAATTCAATGGATGAAGCAATTGAACTTATGAATGAGATAGCTCCTGAACACTTAGAAGTTATGACACAAAATCCTTTTGAACTTTTACCAAAGATTAAACATGCAGGAGCTATTTTCTTAGGTGAGAATACGCCAGAACCAATTGGGGATTATATAGCTGGGCCAAATCATACACTGCCAACTGGAAGTACTGCTAAATTTTATAGTCCTTTAAATGTAGAAAATTTTATGAAAAAAAGTTCAATTATAAACTTTTCAAAACAAGCAATTGATGAGTTGGGTGAAGCTTGTGCTTTATTAGCTGATACAGAAGGATTAACAGCTCACGCTAAATCAGTAAGAGTAAGATTAGAAGAGGGGAAGTAAAGTAATGGGAAAAGATTGGTTTTTAGAAGATGAAGATGATATTTTTACAGGAAGTCCAAAATCTAAATATTTTGATATAAGTAGACAAGCAAACGAAGAGATTGTTGAAGATGAGTTTGATAAACTTTTAGAAAAATTAGCAGTAATGGAGATACTTTTATCTAAAGATAAAGATATAGAGTTTGATATAAATAGAGTTATCAAACAATATGTTTTTGAAAATATGGATGAAGTTGAAGAGATGAAAAAAGGTCTTTATGTAGAACTTACTGGTGATATTGTTTGTAGATTAGATAGTTAAATAAAAAATGAAAAGTTAAAAATGGAAGAATTAGTTCAAGTTAAAGAGCAAATCAAAATATTTGTTAAAGAGTGTAATGATGAGAAGAGTTTAAAACTTCTTGATTTACTTGCAACAGGAAAGATGTTAAGAAGTAAACTTATTTTAAAAATTGCAGGTGTAAATGAACAGTCTATAAAGCTTTGTGCAATTGTTGAGATGATTCACGCAGCATCACTTTTACATGATGATGTAATTGATGAAGCAGATACTAGAAGAGGAAAACCATCTATAAATGCACTTTTCGATAATAAAACCTCAATTATGTTTGGAGATATTTTATATTCAAAAGCATTTACAGAACTTTCACAAATGGATAGAGAAGTTGCATATACAGTTTCAAATGCTGTAACACTTCTTAGTATTGGTGAGATGTTAGATGTAGATTTGACAAATGAGTTTAATACTTCATATGAAAAATATCTTGATATGATTTATAAAAAAACAGCATCTTTGATTGAAGCTAGTGCTAAAAGTGCAGCTATTTTAGCTAATCTTGATAAAGAAAAATTTGCTTTATATGGTAAAAATTTAGGTCTTGCTTTTCAAATGATAGATGATATTTTGGATATTACGCAAGATAGTAAAACTTTAGGTAAACCAGCACTTCTTGATTTTGTTGAAGGTAAAGTGACTATTCCATATTTACTATTACACGAAAGAGTTGATGATAAAAAAAGATTGGAATCTTTATATAAAAAACCTTTAAATGATGAGGATTCAGCTTGGATAAAAGAGCAAATGGTTCAAACTAAAGCTTTAGAAGATTCAATAAATGAAGCAAAAAAACTAGGGCTTGAAGCAATAGATGCTGTAAAAAGTGAAAACAATGAGTCACTTGTTCAAATTATGAGTGCGATGATTGATAGAGAGTTTTAATTAATGAGTTATTTAGTAATAAGTTTTTCCCACAAAAATACAGATATTCAAACTAGGGAAAAGTTGGCTTTTGCAAATGAAGAAAATAAAGATAGATTTTTAAAACAAATATTAGCACAAGAGCTCGTATCTGAAGCCATTCTTCTTTCAACCTGTAATAGAGTTGAAATAGTTACAACAGCATTAAATACAAAAAATGCTTCAAAATCTATTGTGGAAAAACTAGCTTCATATGCAGGTGTTGATTATGAAGATTTATATGAAAGAGCAGATATTTATGAAAATGATGGAGCTATTCATCACTTGTTTTCTGTAGCTTCTGCTTTGGATTCTTTGGTTATTGGGGAGACTCAAATTGTAGGTCAGTTAAAAGATGCCTTTAGATTCTCTTTAGCAAAAAGATACTGTGAACAAAAACTTCCAAGAGCTTTACATTATGCTTTTAAGTGTGCAGCTGCTGTTAGAAATGCAACAAGTTTAGGTACAGGTTCTGTTTCTGTTGCAAGTACAGCTGTAGCAAAAGCAAAAGAGATTGTAGGAGATACTTCTGGAGTAAAAGCTTTAGTTATTGGAGCTGGGGAGATGAGTGAACTTACAATCAAACATCTTTTATCTTCTGGTTTTGATGTTATATTGACAAGTAGAGATTTTAAAAAGGCTTCAATATTAGCAGATAGTTTTGAACAACATGTAGAGGTTCAAGAGTATTCAAATCTTCAAAAACTTTTAAATGAAACACCAGTTATGATAACTGCAACCTCTGCACCATATCCTATTATTACACAAGAGTTAACAAAAGAGTGTAGTTTTGAAAGATATTGGTTTGATATAGCAGTTCCAAGAGATATAGATGAAAATATAGAATCATCAAATTTATTAATCTATTCAGTAGATGATTTACAAGATATAGTTGATAGTAATATGACTCAAAGAGCATCTCAAGCAAAAATGGCTTACTCAATAGTAAATAAAATGTCTTTAGAGTTTTTTGAGTGGCTAAAATCTTTAGAGATAGAACCAGTTATAAAAAATATGTATCTAAAAGGTGATGAAATCATTGATAAGAAGATTAAAAATGCTATAAAAAAAGGTTTTATCTCAAGAAGTGATGAAGAGAATATTAAAAAACTTTGTCAAACAGTTTTAACTGAATATCTACACCAACCAACAAGCACTTTAAAAGGTATCTCAAGAGATATGGAGTGTGATGTGGTTGTAGGAACTATACAATCAATTTTTGGATTTAGTTCTGAAACAAATTTTATAAATAAATATAAGTGCGACCATGTACTTAAAATTAACGAACAGGATAAGTAAATATGAAATTTTCTAAATTGTTTATACCAACAACAAAAGAAACACCAAATGATGCAACACTACCATCTCACCAATATTTAGTTAGAGGTGGATTTATATCTCAAACAGGTTCTGGAATTTATGATTTTATGCCTTTAGGAAAAATTGTTTTAGATAAAATTAGAGCAATAGTAAAAGAAGAGATGGACAAAGCAGGAGCAAATGAGGTTCAATTTGGTTTTGTAACACCATTATCTTTATGGGAAGAATCAGGACGTGCAAATGCAATGGGACCTGAAATGTTAAAATTTAAAGATAGAAAACATGGAGATTATGTTTTATCTCCAACAAATGAAGAAGCTGTTGTAAATATGGTAAAAAATAGAATCACTTCATACAAAGACTTACCAGTAAATTTATACCAAATAAATACAAAATTTAGGGATGAAGCAAGACCAAGATTTGGACTTATGAGAGGTAGAGAGTTTCTAATGAAAGATGCTTACTCTTTCCATAGCAGTGAAGAGGATTTAATAAGAGAATTTAATCTTATGGAACAAACATATAAAAATGTTTATACAAGATTAGGGCTTGATTTTAGAGTAGTTGCTGCTGATAGTGGTGCTATAGGTGGAAGTGGTTCAAAAGAATTTATGGTATTAGCAAACTCTGGAGAAGATACAATTGTTGTATGTCCTGAGTGTGATTATGCTGCAAATATTGAAGCAGCTGTTAGAGCAAAAAAAGATGTTAAAAAATGGTTTGATTTAACTGCTGTTGATATAACAATGGAAAAAGTTTTAACAGAAGATATGAAAACTATTGAAGAGGTTTCAAACTTTTTAAGTGTTCCAAAAGCACAAACTATAAAAGCAGTTATCAAAAAAGCTATTTATGAAGATACACAAGAGATTGTAGTATTTTTTGTAAGAGGTGATGATGAATTAGAGGAAACAAAAGCAACAAATGCAGTTGATTGTTTGGAGTTAATTGATGCAACAGAAGATGAAATATCAGAAGTTGGTTTAGTTGCTGGTTTCTGTGGACCATTTGAATTACCTGATGATATAACTTTTGTAATTGATAGTGAATTAAAAGATGAAATAGGTTTAGTGTGTGGTGCAAATGAAGAAAACTACCACTTTACTGGAACAGATTTAACATCTTTAAAAAATGTAAAATATTTTGATTTAATTGCAGTTCAAGAAGGGGATAAATGTTCTTGTTGTGGGGTTCCTTTAGAATATACAAAAGGGATTGAAGCAGGACATATCTTCCAATTAGGAACAAAATATTCAAGTGCAATGGATGCAAAATTTTTAGATGAAAATGGAAAAGCACAACCATTTATTATGGGATGTTATGGGATAGGTGTTAGTAGATTAGTTGCTGCTGTAATTGAACAAAACCATGATGAAAAAGGTGCTATTTGGACAAAAGAAACAGCTCCATTTGTAGTAGATATTATTGTATCAAATGCAAAAAAAGATGATGAGTTAGAAGCTGGAATGAAAATCTATGATGATTTAAAAGCACTGGGAATAGATACTATTATTGATGATAGAATAAATGCTAGATTCGGTTTCAAAATGGGTGACTTTGAACTTATTGGTTTCCCTTATGCTGTTGTTGTTGGGAAAAAATTAAGTGAAGGATTAGTTGAAATTGTTGATAGAAAAACTTTAGAAAAACAAGAGGTTGATATCAAAAGAGTTACACAAGTATTATTTGATAAATTAAAATAAGAATTTATACAAATATTTTGTTATAATTTCAAAAATTATTAGGAGAAAAGATGGATAGTGTTCAAACTGTTTCAGATATGATAGGGGTTTATGCTTTAAATATTGCAATTGCTATTGTAATATTTTTTATTGGTAAATGGATAGCAAAAAAGATTGCAGATTTTGCTAAAAAATTAATGATAAAAAATAAAAATGTAGATGATACTTTGGCTAATTTTTTAGATGATATTATCTATTATGTTTTAATGGTTGTTGTAATTTTAACAGCTGTAAAACAACTTGGAGTTGACACAACTTCATTCTTTGCAATTTTAGGTGCAGCTGGTCTTGCTATTGGTTTGGCGTTAAAAGATTCTTTAGGAAACTTAGCTTCTGGTGTAATGATTATTATGTTTAGACCTTTTAATGTAGGTGATGTAATTACAGCAGCTGGTGTTACAGGAAAAGTTGAAGAGGTATCTATTTTTAACTCTATTTTAATCACTGGTGATAACCAAAAAATCATAGTACCAAATGGTTCAATTTTGGGTGGTTCAATTACAAATATCAATGCAAAACCTGAAAGAAGAGTTGATTTAGTTATTGGAATCTCTTATGATGATGATATTAAAAAAGCAAAAGATATTTTAAACTCAATTGTTGAAGCTGATGAAAGAGTATTAAAAGATAAAGGAATCACAGTTGCTGTTTCTGAGTTAGCAGATTCTTCTGTAAACTTTGTGGTAAGAGCTTGGGTAAATACACCTGATTACTGGAATGTAAAGTTTGATTTAACAGAAAATATCAAAGTAACATTTGATAACGAAGGTATCACAATACCATATCCACAACAAGACGTTCATCACTACAACAATGATTAAAATACCTAAGATATTAGAAAATATCTTAGATGAACTTGGAAGTATAGGTGCTTTACCTATACTTGTAGGTGGTTGTGTTAGAGACCACTTTTTAAATCTTCCTATAAAAGACTATGATATTGAACTTTTTAAAATAGATTCTTTAGATATGGTCGAAAAATCATTACAAAAATTTGGAAATGTGAAACAAGTTGGAAAATCTTTTGGAGTTTTAATCCTAAGTGTAGATGGATATGATTTTGATTTTGCATTAGCTAGAACTGAAAAAAAAGTATCTCAAGGTCATAAAGGATTTGAGGTAAATATAAATCCCAATATGGATTTTAAAACTGCAAGTTTGAGAAGAGATTTTACAATAAACTCTATTGGGTATGATTATTTAAAAAAAGAGTTTTTAGACCCAAATAATGGAATAGAAGATTTAAAAAATGGTGTTTTAAAACATATAAAAGATGATACTTTTATAGAAGATAGTTTAAGAGTTTATCGAGCAGTTCAGTTTTGTGCTAGATTTAATTTGGTTCTACATAAGAATACTTTTAATCTTTGTAAAAATATGGTTGAAGAAAATCTACTTGAAGAGTTACCTAAAGAGCGAATTTTTGAGGAGTTTAAAAAACTATTTTTAAAATCAATTAAACCCTCAATTGGACTAACTCTTTTAAAAGATTTAGGAGTATTGAGATATTTTCCAGAACTAAAAGCTCTTGATGGTTGTATCCAAGATAAAGAGTATCATCCAGAAGGGGATGTTTGGGTACACACTTTAATGACACTTGATGAGATGGTAAAATACAAAACAGGGGATGAATATAGAGATCTTTATCTGTTTTATGCTTTATTTTGTCATGATTTAGGAAAACCTTTTTGTACTGAAACTACAGATGAAGGAAGAGTAACTTCTCATAAACATGAGAGTTTAGGAGTTGAGCCAACTATTAGTTTTTTAAGTAGATTAACCGATGAAAAAAAGTTTATAGAAAAAGTGGTTCCACTTGTAAAAAACCATCTAGCACCATTTCAACTTTATAAAGCTGAGTCATCTATTAAAGCAGTAAAAAGATTGTCTTTGAAGTGTAATATTGAAGATTTATGTATTGTTTGTCTCTGTGATTGTAAAGGAAGAACAATACCAGATAAAGATAAATGTGACAAAGCCATTACTTGGGTATTATCACAAGCAAGAGAAATGAATATTTCAAATGAGGGTTTAAAACCTTTGGTTCAAGGAAGAGATTTAATAAATCTTGGTATGAAACCATCAAAAGAGTTTGCCACGATTTTAGAATATGCCTTAAATCTTCAAATTGATGAAAACTTACAAAAAGATGAGATTTTAGAAAAGATAAAACAAGAGTTTATAAAGTAGTCTTTTTGACTACTTTATATTAAGAGTTGATAATATGTACATCTCTTTGAGGAAATGGAATAACAATTTGATTTGCATCAAGAGCTTTTTTAATCTCTTCTCTAACACCAAAATATACATCCCAATAATCTTCTGATTTACACCAAGGCATAACAAGAAGATTTACAGAGCTATCTGCAAGAGCATTTACACCAACTGCACATGCAGGGTCTTTTAATACTTTTTCATTTTTAGAAACTGTATTTAAAATAACCTCTTTTGCTTTGTCAATATCGCTACCATATGAAATACCAATCTCCATATCTACTCTAATAGTTCCATTTCCACTAATATTTGTAATAGAGTTTGATGAAACAACAGAGTTAGGAATAATGATAGTTTTATTTTGAAATGTAGTTAAAATAGTATTAAAGATTTGTATCTCTTTTACTTTTCCCACATGACCTTGAGATTCTATTAAATCTCCAACTTTATAAGGTCTAAAAATTAGAAGTAAAACTCCCCCTGCAAAGTTTGATAAAGAACCTTGAAGTGCTAATCCAATAGCAAGACCAGCAGCACCAAGTACAGCCACAAAAGAGGTAGTTGCGATTCCTACCATTGAAGCAACAGAGATAAACAACAATATTTTTAAAACCCATGAAGCTAGACTTTTCAAAAATGGGATAAGTGTTTTATCCGTTTTAGCAGTAACTAAAGTTTTCTCCAAAATATTAGCAACAATACCAATAAGCCATAAACCAACTATTAAAGTAATAATTGCTAGTGCAAGTTTCGGTGCATACTCAATAGTAAGACTTAAAAACTGTGAAGCATATTCTTCCATAAGATAATCCTTTTAATGATAAATAAAAAGTTATATTATCTGAAGATTTGTTAAGGTCTTATGATATAGTTGTTACTTCCGTTGATTGAGTGAAAAATTGTTATATTATATTTTTTTGCATAATATTGTAAAAGAAGCTTTTGCAGTATGGGTTCAGTCGATGGTGTAAACCAAGCATTATTTGATATGGCAATCATATACTTTAGTCCATTTAACTCTTTATAGATTTTCTCACTAGTTGCTTCATAACAAATTGCATTTCTAAATTTTATACCTTTTATATCAAAATCGGTAGCTTTATTTGCTTTTTTAAAATCTTCTGCACCATTATAAAAAGTATTGTTAATTAAATCTACAAAAAATTTAGGCAAAGGAATCTCTTCTCCAAAAGGTACTAAGACAACTTTTTTTGCTACTACAACATTTGTTTTTGAAAAGTGGTAAGATACATTGTAGTAATGTTTATCTTCAAAATATATTCCACCAACAACTATATCAATATCTAAAGATTTTTTTTGAAGATTATGATATAAGAAATTTTCTTTGTTTAATACCAAAGGAAAGACTGTCTCAGGTAAAATTACTAAATCATTTTTGTCTTTTATTGCTTTATCTATTAATTTGAAGTTTAAATCAATTTGGTGTGAAAGATATGTTTTATCCCATTTTGTAGTTTGATTTATATTTAGTTGAGGCATAGATATTTTTAAATTGGGATTATTTACATATACCCCTTTATTTGTTAAAATAAATAGTATAGGAATTATTGCAAGGAGTTTTAATCTTTTTAATTTTATAAACATATAAATAGAAGCCAAAACAATTGCAAAATACTCTTTTGTAACTGGAATGTAACTATTTATGAAAATTAGTTCAGGAATAAACCAATTAAATCCTAAAGGATGAATATAAGATAAAAGAAATATTGCTAAAACTCTAAACCACAGTTTATCAATAATAGCAGTTAAATAAAAAATCAATCCATAAACAAAACCAAAAAATATAATAACAAGTGGTCCAAGAAGGCTTAAATCATAGTATTGGAAGCTTATACCAATCCAATAAAACCAAAAAATGGCAGTAAAAAAACCTGTATAAAATAAAGCTTTTCTCTCAATTTTCAATAAAAGATAAAAAGCAATAATTCCTAAAATAGTATCTAGAAGTTTATATTGTAAATTAAAATAAGCTAAGTAAATAAATGCACTAATAAAGCAAGATGTTATCAAGCCTTTTATAATATAGGTTTTGTTAAAATGTTCGCGTTTTACTAAAAACATAGAAAAAAACTTTTACAAAGGAAACCTGATGGGTCAAAGTACAGATTTAATAAGTTCATTATTACCTCTAGTTGCATTATTTGCAATTTTTTATTTCTTAATCATAAGACCACAACAAAAACAAGCTAAACAGCACAAAGAGATGATTGCGGAACTTAAAAAAGGTGACAAGATTGTAACAAATGGTGGCTTAATGGTTGAAATAACTAAAGTGGAAGAAGATCACTTAGTTGTAAAAAACCATGATAATACAGAAATGAAACTAGTAAAAGAGTTTGTTGCAAAAAAATTAGACTAATTTTTTATTTAAAACATCTATATTTTTAGATGTTTTAAATCTCTATGTTTTACCTCAAAGACTTTAAGGATCAAAATTGAAAATCTTTAATTATAGAATGATTATATTTATGTTGAGTATAATTTTTGGAGTTGTTTTCTCAATTCCATCTTTTTTACAAACAGAAAGCGGAAAGAAAATCTCGCTTGGGCTTGACTTGCAAGGTGGATTACATATGCTTTTAGGTGTGAAAACTGATGAAGCAGTTACATCTAAAATCAAATCAATAGCTACTTCAATTAAGTATTTTGCTCAAGATGAAGATATATTAATAGATGGTTTAGCTATCAAAAGTAATAGCGTAATCTTTTCAGTATTAGATAAAGATGAAATACCAAAAGTTGATAAAATGTTAGATGAAATCAAAGGTTTAAAAGTATCTAAAGATGGATTAAATCTAAAAGTTGAACTTACAAATGAAGAGATTTCAAGAACAAAAGATTTATCAGTAGCACAAGCTGTTGAGACTATTAGAAATAGACTTGACCAATTTGGACTTGCAGAACCAACAGTTATAAGACAAGGTGATACTGATATTGTTGTTGAACTTCCAGGTATCAAAACTCAAGAAGATGAAAAAGCAGCAAGAGAACTTATCTCTAAACCTGCAAACTTAGAACTTATGTCTGTAGATGAAGAAAGAGCAGACCAAGTATATGCAATGTCAAAAGTACAAGCAGCACAATATGGTGATATTATTTTAGAAGATACAAGAGATGCAAATACAAAATATCTTGTAAAAGAGATTCCTATTTTAAATGGTAGTCAAGTAATAGATGCCCAAGTAGCTTTTGACCAATCAAATCAACCAATTATTAACTTCACACTAAATACAAGTGGAGCAAGAATTTTTGGAGAGTTTACTGGAAAAAATGTAGGTAAAAGACTGGCTATTGTTTTAGATGGAAAAGTTTACTCTGCACCAAATATTAGAGAGAGAATTGGTGGAGGAAGTGGACAAATTTCAGGTGGATTTACAACTACAGAAGCTGGAAATGTAGCTATTGCTTTAAGAAGTGGAGCTTTACCAGCATCAGTTGAACTTTTAGAAAAAAGAAGTGTGGGACCTAGTTTGGGAGCTGATTCAATTAAAGCTTCAATGATAGCACTTATCTCTGGATTTCTAATAGTATTTATTTTTATGATTATTTATTATAGAAATGCTGGAGTTATTGCAAATGTTGCACTTGTTACAAATATATTTATTATCATTTCAGTTATGGCAATGTTTGGAGCCACACTGACCTTACCTGGTATGGCTGGTATAGTTCTTACTGTAGGTATGGCAGTTGATGCAAACGTAATTATTAGTGAAAGAATTAGAGAGCTTATACGATCAGGTAAATCTATACCAAAAGCTATTGAAGATGGATATTCAAATGCAATGAGAGCAATTTTAGATGCAAATATCACAACGCTACTTGTAGCAGTTATTCTTTATGCGTATGGTACAGGACCAATTAAAGGATTTGCAGTAACTATCTCTATTGGTATTTTAGCTTCAATGTTAACGGCTATTTTAGGAACACATGGTATGTATGAAGCCATATTACCTAAAATAATGAAAGATAAAAATACAAAAAAATGGTTTGGGATTTAATATGGAAATTTTTAGCAACGATAAAATTTATGATTTTATGGGAAAAAGAATCCCATTTTTGGGTCTATCGGCTATTTTAGTTATAGCTTCAATTATTTTACTTACTACAAAGGGTTTAAACTTTGGTATTGACTTTGCAGGTGGTACAATTGTACAAGTAAAATATGAACAAAAAGCGCCAATTGATAAAATTAGAGAAGTATTAGCAGATACAAAATATAAAGGCTCATCAATAACAGAATTTGGTACACCTGAAGAAGTAGTTATAAGAATAACAGGAACATCTTCTGGTTTAGCAACAGATATTGGTGATGAGATGCATAAAATCTTAGATACAACTGGAAACTTTGAGGTTAGACGGGTAGATATGGTTGGACCTAAAGTTGGTGGAGAGTTAAGAGAAAAAGGTCTTATGGCTTTAGGACTTTCTTTGATAGTAATTCTAATCTATGTATCTTTTAGATTTGAGTGGAGATTTGCAGTAGCATCAATCTTAGCATTAGCACACGATGTTACTATTGCTATGGGAGCAATTAGTTTATTTAATGTGGAAGTAAACTTAGATATCTTAGCAGCAATTCTTACAATCTTAGGATATTCACTAAACGATACAATTATTGTATTTGATAGGATTAGAGAAGGGATTCAAACATCAAAAGAAACAGCACTTAATCTAATCACAAATGAATCAGTAAGTAGAACACTATCAAGAACTACACTTACATCATTGACAACATTCTTTGTTGTTGTAACACTTTTTGCTTTTGGTGGAGAGATTATCCACGGATTTGCCTTTACTATGCTTGTAGGTATAATTGTAGGTACATATTCATCTATCTTCATTGCAGCATCTTTCTTAGTACAATTAAAATTCAATATTCAAAGCTTTAGAGCTAAAGAAGCTGAGAAGATGAAGAAGCAAAAAGAGAAAGATAAGATGAGAGCTATGTATGAGCAAGGGACTGTATAAGAAACAAAGTTTCTTATCATCTAATCTATAAAAGGAGATAGCAGTTTGCTATCTCCTTTTTTTATTTTTATAAAAAAAACTTTTTCTTGTGAAAAATTATAATTAAAAATATTACAAAATGAAATCATTTTAATCAAAATCAATAAAACTAGTTAAAATCCTATAATTGATATAGGGGTTGTAAAATGTGTAAAAATTTTATTAGAAAACATACAACAAATAAAATTGAATTTGTAACTAAAATATGGTATCATAATCATGAGTAAAAAAGATAAACTTTTAATAAGGTTTTTAGAAAAACCACCAAGAAATGATTTGACTTTTAAAGAATTAACTTCTTTACTTAGTTATTTAGGTTTTAAAAAGATTGAGGGAGCAGGTTCTGCTGTGAAGTTTTTCAATAAAGAAAAAGATTTATTGATAAACTTACATAAACCACATCCAAGTGATATTTTAAAAGTATATATAGTTAAACAGATACAAGATAAATTAAAGGAGCTTATCTAATGTCAAATACAATTGAATACAATGGATATATTGGCACAATAGAATACTCTCAAGAAGATAAATGTTTTTTTGGTAAGTTAGATATGATAAATGATTTAGTGACATTTGAAGCGAATAATGCCTTAGAATTAGAAAACAACTTTAAAAGTGCAGTTGATGAATATATTGAAACATGCAAAAAACTTGGACGTGAACCACAAAAAGCATTTAAGGGTGTTTTTAATGTAAGAACAGGAAGTGAACTACATATAGCAGCTGTAAGAAATGCTTTGAAAATGGGTGTTTCTTTGAATTCTTATGTAAAGGGGTTGATTGAAAAGGATGTAAAGATATCTTTACATTAGTAAATTCTTCTTAAACAAATTTTTTGATTTTAAATTTGTGAGATATTCAATTTTTAAGAAAAAGTTTGTGGCTAGAGTATTTGTCCAGACTTTGTTGAAGCCGGAAGTTTTTAAATAATTTTCGGAAAAGACCGAGGACATGTTTGACTGGATAAAGGTGACTGAATGTCACGTTTAGGAAGGAGTCCCGCAGGTCAGAAAACTTATTTGAAAGCTGGAGGGAACTTTAGCTTCGCCAACCGTCTGGTTGCTTTTTGTCTTACTTTTTACAACTAAAAAGTGAGAAAGCGGAGAGCTTTGCTCTACAAGACAACTGCATACAGTTAAAACCATTATCAAAACATTTGAATGTAAATAAACTTTTACTGTACGTCTTGGTTTTCTCGACTTTCTTTTGTAAAAAAGAAAGTAGCAAAGAAATTATCCCGCGGGTTTCGAAGGTGAAACTTCCCTCGCTTATTATTTATTGTTTCTGTTTTGTAAAACTCACATAAAAATATGCTCCCAGCATATTTCTTATGCTCAGACAGTTACAAAACTTTTCCGAAACAATAAATAAACACTCGGCTTCTCAAATGCGGGAAAAGGGAAATTGACCTTTGCATTTTTTTGTACCATTTTGTTTTAATTAGTGTGATACTCAATTTATATCAGGAAGTTTTTGTCTACTTAATTATTCAAGAGAGAATAAATTATATTTTAAATATAATATTTTTATTAATTTTATTTAGGAAAATTATGTTAAATAAAAATCATAGAGACTTAACACCAGATATATTGATAGATTTTATTATAGATTCTATCAAGATTGAAGAACTTCTATTTAAGTATAAAAATTATATAGATTTAAAATCAAATAAGGATAATAAACAGCTTATAGAATTAGTGAATAAAAGTGATTTTTTTTCAAAATTTAAAAATTTAGATTTTGAGCAAGAGTTAGAAAAAGAAATTAGAAATTATATTTTAGATGAAAATATTAATGAAGAATTTTTATACATAGATGAACTAGAAAAAATAATTTCTGATGAATTAAAAGATAAACTAATAAAAATAGAAAAAGAATCCATTACATTTATTATAAAATGTGATTTAAACTTAGGTGAATTGAAAAAAATATTTTCAAAACTTAAATATGTAAGTTTTAATTTTTGTAAGTTTGAAATAGAATCTATAAATAAACTATTCATTGATTCTACAAATATAGAAATATCTTTTTATTCGTGTGAGTTTTCAAATATATGGTTTGGTATAAAAAGTAAAAATTTAATACATTATAATAGTTGTACTTTTAATGAATATAACCATAATGGGTCTGGAAATGAAAAATTTGATTTATTAATTTTATTTTGGAATTGTGAGTTTAAAGTAATAACGATGGATAGTCTCAAACTAGGTAGAGAACTTTTTAAATATGATAAATTTTATAATAAAAGTAAGATAATAGAAAATATAGAAGTTAATAGATGTATATTTGATAAGACTATATCAATTGAGTCTCAATTCATAATTAATAATTTATCTTTTATCAATTCGATTTTTAAATCAAAAGTAAAATTAAAAAATATTTTATTTTCAAATAGTTTTAATTTGTTTAATAGCACATTTAAAGATTTGGCAGATTTTCAACATACAGTATTTAATAAAGTTAATTTTACTAAAGCAGATTTTGAAGGAATTACAGTATTTACAGATACAAATTTCAATAAATTTGTAGAGTTTAAATATGTTAAATTTCTAGAATTGTCTATATTTAGAGAAGCATATTTTTATGATGGATTAGACTTAAAAGATACAATATTTAAAAGAGAATCAAATTTTTTAGATATTCATAAAGATATGGAATTAAAAGTAAATAATAGAGAAACAGCTAGAATTATAAAAAACTCATTTGAACAACAAAATAACATAATAGAAGCAAATAAATTTTATGCTTTAGAAATGAAAAAATATGATGAAGAGATAACGTGGAAAAAGAATTTCAAAGAAAAGCTTATATTTAAATTGCATGATTGGTCTAGTGGACATTCTCAAAATTGGCTTTTACCATTATTTTGGATACTTATATTAAGTTGTGGATATGGCTTATATCAAGATTTTTTTCTGGATAAATGTATCTCAAATTATTATCCTATAATATCAAAAATAATAGGATATATTTTAGTATTTTTATCTTTTTCTTTTATAGTTGATAATATTATAGAAAATAAGAAATTAAAGAATTATTCCTTACCTTTTATATTCGTAGTAGTTGGTTTTTACTTTTTAATAACTAATGATTTATTACTAGAATTACCTGCAAAGGCAATTAACCCTTTTTCAGTTATGAATGATAGTGATAATATAAATGGAGTGCAATTAGTTTTCAAAATAACAATCGCCTATTTAATCTATCAACTAATAATCTCAATTCGCCAAAACACAAGAAGGAAATAAAACACATAAAAAATAACAAAAAATAAACAAAATGACATTATTTTGTTACTATTTTAATGTTAAAATATCTATAATACAAAAGTTATTTTTTATGAGGGACGATATGAAAGAGAATATTAAAAAATTTAAATACACTTTTGACAAAATCACATCTCAAAACTCTACAAACTGGCAGTTGTTGCTTTTTTGGTTGATTGTTGTTGAGTTAGTTGCTTCTATTATTGAGTATGTATATGCTGATAAAATGGAAAATCTTACTGAAACAATTCCTCATACTATTTATACTGAAGTTGCTGTTGCTTTACTTGTTACAGCTTATGTAGGTTTTTTTATTTATAACATTATTAATGGTACTAAAAGAACTATTATGAAGTTTATGTTTTTTAGTGCTGTTGGGCTTTATTTTATTATTACAAACGATTTTACACTTAACTTTCTTATTCAAAATCTAAACCCTCTACATTTCTTTGATTTGGAGTTTGGTATTGTATTTTTTGTGGAGTTGTTTTTTAAACTTCTTATGACTTATTTAGTTTTCCAATTGATTGTTACTATCAAAAACAGAGAATAATAAAAGTTTTCCTCAAAGTGATTTTTTAGTATATTTTAGATAAAATCTACCCTTAAATATACAATAAAAGAAGGATAATCATGGATTGGGGTAAGGTAACATACATATTCTTTTCACTTATGTCTTTAACAACAACAGCGGGGTTTTTATATGAGCCAAATGCAGTGGCTCTTTTTTTAGCAGCTGGGGTTAATGTGATTTCTACAATTTTAAAAATTGGAGTTAAAAATCTTTTAGCAGCTGAGTTATTAGCTAGTTCGTTGGTTGCAGACTTACATCTTATTCCTGCATTCATGGTATTAACTTTTATTGGAGATGAATCAATGGCTACATCTCTTGCAATAGGTGCAGTTGTAGCAAATATATTCTCAATTGCATTAGCTTTAATTGAGAGTGCAAAAAGTCAAGATAAGGAAGAGTATTAATGGAATATAATCCAAAAGATATTGAAGCAAAATGGCAAAAATATTGGATTGAAAATGATAGTTTTGAACCAGAAGATAGCACAGAAAAAGAGAAAAAATATATTTTAAGTATGTTTCCATACCCAAGTGGTAGAATCCACATGGGACATGTTAGAAACTACTGTTTAGGTGATGCTTTTGCTAGATTTTTTAGAAAAGCAAATTTCAATGTATTACACCCAATTGGTTGGGATAGTTTTGGTATGCCAGCAGAAAATGCTGCTATTAAACACAAACTTCATCCAAAAAAATGGACTTATGAAAATATAGATTATATGAGAGATGAACTAAAAGCTTTAGGTTTGTCTTTTTCTACAACAAGAGAGTTTGCTACATCAGATGAACTTTATACAAGATGGGAACAAGAGTTTATTATCAAAATGTTTGAAAAAGGACTTTTATATAGAAAGTCTACAACTGTAAACTGGTGTGAACCTTGTCATACAGTATTAGCAAATGAGCAAGTTGAAGAGGGGTGTTGTTGGAGATGTGATACTCCTGTTGTACAAAAAGAGATGCCTGGATATTATGTAGGTATCACTAAATATGCTCAAGAGTTACTTGATGATTTAAAAACATTAGAAGGTCAATGGCCATCTCAAGTTTTAACTATGCAAGAAAACTGGATAGGAAGAAGTGAAGGTTTAGAGTTTACTTTTGAACTTACAAAAGAGGCTAGATATAAACTTGATAAAAGATTCTCTTCATACAAAGTATTTACAACAAGACCAGATACTATTTATGGAGTTACATACTCTGCTCTTGCGCCAGAACATCCAATAGTACAATATCTAGTGGATAATAAGCTTTTAGATGAAAATAAACTAAATAAAATAAAAGCTATGCAAAAAGTTCCAGAAAGAGATAGAGCAATTATGCCAAAAGAGGGTGTTTCTTTAGAGATAGAGGTTATCCATCCTCTTACAGCTGAAAGAATCCCTGTATGGGTTGCAAACTTTGTATTAAGCTCTTATGGTGGTGGAGCAGTTATGGCAGTACCAGCACATGACCAAAGAGATTTTGAGTTTGCTAGAGAGTATGAATTACCATTAAAACAAGTTATTCAAGGTCCAGATGGCTTGATTGATAGAATGACTGAAGCATATACAGATGAGGGAACTTTAGTAAACTCTGAAGGGTTTACAAACTTACCTAATACAAAAGCAAAAAAAGCTATTATCTACCATTTTGAGCAAAACTCTTTTGGTACAAAAAAGATAAACTTTAAACTAAGAGATTGGGGAGTGAGTCGTCAAAGATATTGGGGTGCTCCAATACCTTTTGTACATTGTGACGATTGTGGTTTAGTTCCTGAAAAATTAGAAAATCTTCCTATAGCTCTTCCAGAAGATGTTGAGATTACAGGGGAAGGGAATCCTTTAGATAAACACCCTACATGGAAACATTGCAAATGTCCAAAATGTGGAAAAGATGCTACAAGAGAAACAGATACTCTTGATACATTTGTACAATCATCTTGGTATTTTTTAAGATATGCAACAAATCCTAAAAAATGGACAAAAGAGGGTGTATCTGAAACTGATAGTGATTATTGGATGGATGTTGACCAATATATTGGTGGGATTGAACATGCAATTTTACACCTTCTATATGCAAGATTTTTTACAAAAGTATTAAATGATTTAGGATATACGAATTCTAGAGAACCATTTAAAAGATTACTTACTCAAGGTATGGTTTTAAAAGATGGTGCTAAGATGTCAAAATCTAAAGGAAATGTTGTAGACCCAGATTTAATTGTAGAAAAATATGGTGCAGATACAGCTAGATTATTTATGTTATTTGCTGCTCCTCCTACAAAAGAGTTAGAGTGGAATGATAGTGCAGTTGATGGAGCATTTAGATTTATTAGAAAATTTTCTGAAAGAGCTAGTCAAGTTACACAAAATGGGGCTAAAAACTTTAAAAATATTGACCATTCTTCACTTAATAAAGATGAAAAAGAGGCTAGAAGAAAAGTTTATGAAGCTTTACAAAAATCAAATGATGTATTTAATAAAACGTATGCCTTTAATACACTAATTGCAGCTTCAATGGAAGCTATGAATGCACTTCAAGTTCAAGAAAATGAGTTTGTATGGGCAGAAGGGTATTATATCCTTACAAATATTTTAGAGCCTATTATTCCACATTTATGTTGGGAGTTAGCAGATAATTTATTTGCAAAAGAGAATTTTACAGATAATATTGAGATAAAAGATGAGGTATTTGCTTTAGATTCTATCACTTTAGCTGTAACAATCAATGGTAAAAAAAGATGTGAATTAGAAGTTTCACCTGATGCTTCAAAAGATGAGATTTTAGCAAATGCAAAAGAGCTTGCTGCTAAATGGATTGAAGATAAACAAATCATCAAAGAGATAGTTGTACCAAATAAATTGGTTAATTTGGTTATAAAGGGATAAGATGAAAAAAAGTGTATTGTTAATTCCTTTTTTACTGCTTTTTATTATTGCAGGTTGTGGATACAAACCATCTAATTATTATGTAAAAAAAGAGTTAAATGGTAAAGTATTTGTTAATTTGGATATTAGTTTGAAAGATCCAAGAAACTCAGTAATAATCAAAGATGTAATGAATGAACTAATAGTACACAGACTTGATTCTCAAATTGTAGATACTAAAGAAGCTGCTGATACAATTTTGGATTTAAAAATTGATTCTGTATCTATGTTAGAGTTACAATATGACTCTTTAGGATACAACAAGCTATATAAAGCTGTTGTTTCTATCTTAGTAAAATATAAAAATAAAGAATCAGAAAATACAAATAGTTTTATAGTTAAATCAGATTATGACTTCTCTATAGACAATGGAACAACAATAACAGATACAAAAAGATTTGAAGCTATAAAAATAGCAGCAAAAAGAGCTTTAGATGATGTTATCTCTCAATTAGCAGTGTATTCATTTAAAGAATAGGTTTTATGATAGATTTTAAAACAGCTTCTTTAATGAAGCTATTAGAACATAAAACCATGTATTATGATAAAATAGATTTTTCTATTGTAAAAAAATCATGGGAGATACTCTCAAAAAATGTCAAACTTCCCTATGTGATCCATATAATTGGAACAAATGGAAAAGGAAGTACAGGAAGATTTCTGGCTTCTTATCTTTCAAAAAAATCTTTTAAAACAGTTCATTATAGTTCTCCTCATATTTTAAAATTCAATGAAAGAATTTGGCTTGATGGTAGAGATAGTTCTGATTTAGAATTAGAGATTGCTCATAAAACATTACAAGATATTTTAGATACATATCTTTTAGAAAAACTAACATATTTTGAATACACAACACTTTTAGCTTTGGTTTTATCTTCAAGTTTAGATTATCTAGTTTTAGAAGCAGGACTTGGTGGAGAGTTTGATGCCACAAATGTGGTACCTAGTGATGTTACTTTGGTAACAACAATAGGACTAGATCATCAAAACTTTTTAGGTAATACAATTGAAGAGATTGCAAAAACAAAACTAAGATCTGTTGATAAAAAGATGATAATAGGTTACCAAGAGTATAAAGAGGTTTTTGAAGTAGCTAAAGAGGTAAAAGAGGAGTTAAAGCAAGAGGAAAATTTAGATATAGATATTGAGATTGTAAATGAATTTGATAAATATAAACTTCCTGATAGTTATGCAAATTATCTAAATAAAAACTTGGCTTTGGTTATTCATCTTTTAAAAGATTTAGATATAAAAATAGATATGGATATTTTTTCCCAAGTTGAACTTTTTGGAAGATGTCAAAAGATATTGCCAAATGTTACTATTGATGTGGGGCACAATCCTTTAGCTGCAAAAGTATTATTAGAAGAATTTAAAAATGAAAAAAAGGTACATTTGATATATAACTCTTATAAAGATAAAGATTATGAAAATGTATTAACCATATTAAAACCAATTATTGAAACAATAACTATTATAGAACTTGATGATAAAAGAGTATGTGATAAAAATAATTTATTAAATATTTGTAAAAGTTTGAATATAATGGTTACCAACTTTTCAAAAATAGATGATAAAAAAGAGTATTTAGTATTTGGTTCATTTTTAGTTGTGGAAAAGTTCTTAAGACAAATGGGTAGATTTAATGAAAAATAGATTAATTATTACTGTATCAGATGTACATGGAACAAAAGCATATAATATACATCAAATTGTAAGAAAATTAAGTATAATTATAATTATTGCAGTTATAGTAATATTAGGTGTTAGTTTTTTATTTATAAATAACCTAAGTGATGAGATTGAAACTATTAAAATTGAAAAGCAAAGAGAGATAAAAGAGAAAGAAAATGAGATAAAAGTTTTAACTGAAAAAGAGAAAAAACTTCAAGCTCAAAATCAATTTTATTCTATGCAAATTAAAGGGAAAGTTGAAGATATAGAAGCTTTAAGTTCAAAACTTGATGAAATAGAAGAGATGATTGGACTAAAAGTTAAAAAAGAAAAAGAGGTTTCAAAAGAGATATTAGAATCAATTAGTCAAAGAAATAAGATGTTGATGTTTATCTCTATTCCAAATGGAGCGCCTCTAAAAGAGACAAGAGTAACTTCAAATTATGGTTATAGAATACATCCAGTAACTCATAAAAAAAAGTTTCATAGAGGGATTGATTTAAAAGCTGGATGGAATACACCAGTTTATGCAACTGCAGATGGAGTTGTAACTTATGTACAATCAAAAAATATTGGAGATTTTGGAAGAGTTATAAAAGTACAACACAATTTTGGATTTGAAACAACATATGCACATCTAAATAAAACAAAAGTAAATGCAGGGGATATAATAAAGAAAAACCAAGAGATAGGTTTAAGTGGTAGTAGCGGTAGAAGTACAGCTCCACATCTTCATTATGAATTAAAATATGGTGGTAGAATATTAAATCCAAAAAGTTTTATAAAATGGCAGATGGATAACTTTAATGATATCTTCAAAAAAGAGAGGAGAGTTAAATGGGAATCTTTGGTAAATCTAATAAGAGAACAGTCAAAAATGGTGCAACAGTAATTGCTAAAGGAACTTGTATTATTGGTGGTATCTCCACAGAAGGAACTGTTCATATAGATGGAAAATTTGAAGGTGTTATATTAGAAGCAGATATGATTTCCATAGGAGTAACAGGAGAAGTTATAGGTGATATCAAAGCAAACAATCTAATAGTTAGTGGACTTCTTGATGGAAAGATTGATTGCAATGAGGTTCAAATTTTAGCTTCAGGAAAAGTGATTGGACAGATGAGGTACAATGAACTTGTGATTGAAGAGGATGGAAAATTTGAAGGTCAAGGGATTAGAAAAGATTCTAAACTAAAAAGTAGATATGAAGAGATAGAACAAAAAATAAATAATATAATAGTTTCATCGCCTCAAATTGAACATGATAAATAAAATCAATGAACAATTACAAGATTTATATGCTAAAAAAAGAGTTTTAGAAGAGCAGATTAGTAAGTTAGAGTCTCAACTAAAAACTCAAACTTTAAACAATAAAAAGCTTTCTAAAATAGAAAAAATAGAGCTTTTTAAATCTTTATTTATAAATAGATTTGATAAATATGCAAAAAAATGGATAAGTAAAGATGGTACAAAACAAAACTACTTTCCAGCAACACAATCATTTAAAGGCAATGATTACTTACCTTTAACAAATAAAGATATTGAAGAACATTTAAGAGGAAATGTTCAATTAGCAACTTATTTAATAGATAATCAAAATAAATCAAAATTTATTGTTTTAGAAATTTCCAATAATGACTTAGAAAAAATAGATAAAACTTTAAAAAGTTTAAAAATCAACTCTTTATATGAGTATAGTTCGTATGGTTCAATTTTAATTTGGCTTTTTTTTGAAATAAAAATTGATACAAAAGATGCTAGAAAATTTGCTTTTTATATTTTGAAAAAAACAAATATTAGTGCAAAACTTTTTCCCAATAGAGATTTTAGTACAAATGCTTCTTTTGAAGAACCTATAGAGTTACCTTTACACTTGAAATTTAGGGAATATCAAAAAACAGTTTTTTTTGATATAAACACTTTAAATGTTTTTGAAGAACAATGGAGTGTTTTACAAAATATTGAGTTTATTCCAATAAATATAGTAAATAAATATTTGGATTTTGATAATGTATCAAACGATTTGGCTTTTGAAGAGATAGAGTTTCCTTTGTTTTCTTTAGATATAAAACTTTATGATTTTTTATATATTCCAACAATAAACTTGTCAAAATCTTTTATAAACAAATTAAAAGGTTTTGCTACTTTTGATAACCCTCAAATAAAAGTTTTATTAAATTTGCGAAAACCACTATTTAACACTCCAAGGCAGATAAAAAACTTTGAAGAGGATGAAAAATATTTAAAACTTCCTAGAGGTTTGATTTTTAAGTTAAGAGAGTATTTTGGACAAAATAAAATAAAATACACAATTGATGATAAAACTTATGTTGAAAATATAGAAACAAAAAAAGTGAAATATGAGTTAAGAGATGAACAACAAGAGGCAATAAAAAAAATATCAAAAGAAAATTTCGGTATTTGTGTAGCTCCTCCTGGTTTTGGAAAAACTTTAATTGGTGCAAAAATGTTTGAACTTAGAGCTTGTTCAACTTTAGTTATTGTAAATAAAAATATGCTTTTAGATCAGTGGAGACAAAGATTTGTAGACTATTTTGATTATAATAAAAAAGAGATAGGATATTTAGGTAAGGGTAAAAACCAATTAAATGGAGTTTTAGATGTGGCAACTATGCAAAGTTTGAAAAACTCTCCTGAAGTTATAAATGATTACTCTTTTGTAATAGTTGATGAGTGTCACCATATCCCTGCTGTTACCTTTGAACAAATAGTAAAACAGTTTTTTGGAAAATATATTTTAGGACTTAGTGCAACGCCTAATAGAAAAGATGGATTAGAGCCAATATTGTTTCAACAACTAGGAATGGTAGTTTATGAACATAAGAAAAAAAGAACATATAATAATAAATTAAAAGTTGTAAAAACAGAGTTTACAAGTACAAGCGATAATTACTCAACTTTGATAAATGAGGTTTGTGTTGATGAAAATAGGAATAATCTAATAATTAATCAGATAATTGAGTATAAACACAGAAAAATTTTAGTTTTAACTGATAGAATAGAACATATCAATATTTTAGAAAAAAAACTTCAAGAACAAAATATAGATTTTGTTTCCATCCATGGAAGTTTAAGTAAAAAAGAACAAATAGAAAAAATGGCTCAAATTGAAACTACAAATTTGATTTTGGCTACAACTTCATATTTTGGTGAGGGTATTGATTTTCCCCATTTAAACACAATAATATTTGCAACACCAATCTCTTATTATGGAAGACTGGTTCAATATTTAGGAAGAATTGGAAGGGGAAATCAAGAGTGTTTGGCTATTGATTTTCTAGATTTCAAAAATTCGATGTTAAACTCAACTTATAAAAAAAGAGTTGAGGGTTATAAACAGATGCATTATATATAACGGAGTAGATGTGTTAGGTATTATAGTTTGGACTTTATTTATTGCAATAGTTGTTAATCTTATATTAAAAAGGTTTCATTTACCCACTATAATTGGGTATATAGTAACTGGTACTATTATAGCTTATGTTTTTAATTTACATACAGCAGTTAACAATCATGATTTAAAAGAGATAGCAGAGTTTGGTGTAGTTTTTCTTATGTTTACAATTGGTTTAGAGTTTTCAATTGAACATCTAAAAAGAATGAAACGTGAGGTATTTTTTACAGGAACTTTACAAATTATTGTAACAACTGGATTTGTATTTTTAATCTGTATGTTTATTTTAGGTTTTGATATCAAAACCTCTATTGTTATAGGTGCTGCTTTATCATTATCTTCAACAGCAATTGTTTTAAAAACATATAATGAAAACAATGAGATTAAAAAAAGACATGGGCAAAGAATACTTGGTATTTTGATTATGCAAGATATTGCAGTAATTCCAATATTACTTATGATTTCATTGTTCTCTTCTCACGAAAGTGGAAGTATATTTTTTCTTATTTTAAAAACAACTCTTGCAGCAATAGCACTTTTGGCATTGTTATATTTTTCTGGAAAATATTTACTTCAACCATTTTTTGAACATGTTACAAAATCAAGATCAGAAGAGTTATTTGTAGCTTCTGTTTTACTTGTGGCAATAGGAGCTTCATATCTGGCACACTATTTTGGATTTACATATTCACTTGGAGCATTTGTTGCTGGTATGATGATTAGTGAAACAAAATTTAAACATCAAGTTGAAGCTGACCTTACACCTTTTAGAAACCTTTTATTAGGTGTTTTCTTTATCACTGTAGGGATGCAAATAAACTTTCAAATTATTGCTGATTATATTTTGATAATTTTATTACTTCTTCCTATTTTATTAGTATTAAAATATTTTATCATATTTGCAATAGTTAAATTAGATGATTCAAAAAGAGTAGCTTTTAAAACTGCACTTTCCTTGGTACAAATAGGTGAGTTTTCACTGGCAATTTTAGAGTTAGCAAGAAGTGGTGGTTTATTAAGTTCAACCCATACACAAATTTTGATTGTAACAATTGTTATTTCGATGATTATTACTCCAATAATCTTAAAAAATCTTTCGTCGTTGGCTGCTTCTTTAGTACCTGATGATATGTTGATAGTTTGTAACACTCATTTAGTAGATAAAGATACAAAAGGTCATATTGTATTATTAGGTTATGGACATTTAGGACAACAAATAGCACATAATCTAAGAGAAGATGGACATGAGTATGTTATTGTTGAGCATAACCAAGTATTTTTTGAGATGGGAACAACTGATAAGGAACCGATTGTTTTTGGAAATGCAACTAGTAAACATATTTTGGAAGCTGTAAATATTAAAAATGCTTGTGCAGTTATTATAGCTATTGATAACCCTGAAAAGCTACACTTGATTTGTGAAGTTATTGATGATCTGACACACAATACTAAAACTATTGTAAAGGTTACAAGATTTTCAGAAAAAGAGGAATTGGAAAATTTACATTTAGAACATATTATTGTAGAAGATGATATTATTGCTAGGGCTTTAGTTAATGAAACTAAAGAGTGTAAAATTGATTTTATAGAAGATACAATTATAAAAAGGAAAACTTGATGCAATATATAGAAACGAGTGATAAAAGTGTTACAGAGCTTGTAAAAACAATACAAGAAAAAATTGCTGAATATAAATTTGGGATTTTACATATTCATGAGATTCAAAATACTTTAAAATCAAAAGGTTTAGAGTTTGACAAAGAGTGTGTTGTTTTGGATGTATGTAATCCTGCATATGCAAAAAAACTTTTAGATGAAGATATGAAATTATCTGTAATTTTACCATGTAAAATAGCAATTTATAGTGAAGATAATCAAACTTATATCTCTATGAATTCAGTTGTTCAACTAATAGATGATATAAATCCAGATTTAGTTGAAACTGCACAAGAAATTCAAGAGATACTATTAGAACTTATATCTGCTTGTAAATAAAAGGGTAAATGCCCTTTTATTTAAAAACTACTTACTAATAACAATTATCAAAATCTTTTATTAAACTATTATTAAGTTTACGTTTAGAAACTATTTACAATATTCTATTATAATTTTATAAGTAGAATTATTACTGACCAAGGAGAAGTAGTATTGAAAAAAATAGTTATATTACCCCTTTTATGTTCTTTTATATTTGCTAATGATTTAAATCTATTAAATAAAGATAAAAAAGAGTTAAGAGAGGTTGAAAAACAGATTATACAAGAGGATTATAAAAGTTCAAAAAATAGTTGGATTTCACCATTAAATTTAAATTCAGGTCTAAGTAGAAGTCATTCTTTTAATGATAAAGAGGATAGTTTTTCAAAAAGTGTATCTATAGGATTTACACAAAGTATTTATGAATCTGGTGGAATTGAGTTTACTATTGATTATGCAAATGATAAATACAAATCAGATTTATTAGCTTGGGAAAATGATAACCTAACACTTTTAGAAACAATTTATGAAACTTTATTACAAATAAAAAAATTAACAATTCAACTGGAACAAAGTGAGTATCAATTAAAAAACAAAGATATAGAACTAATTTTAAAAAAAATTCAATATGAAAATGGAAAAAGTGATATAACTGAATTAAATGATGCAATCATGGCAAAAAATACTCAATATAAAACAAATATAGATTTAAAAAACTCTTTAAAAGAATCAAAACTAAACCTTGCAAAATATACTGATTTAAAATATGAACAAATAAATCTAATAGATTTTAATAAAATCAAAAAAGATGATTATTTGAAAAAAAACATAAATTTGTTATATGAAAAATCTTTAGTTAATTTGGCTGATACAAGTTATAAAAAAGATAAAACAGACTATCTTCCACAAGTAAACTTAAGTACAAATGTAGGATATACAAATAGTGATGATTTGACTGATAATACCCAAAGTGATAATAGTAGTGGTTCTATATCTTTAAACTTATCTTTACCAATTTATGATATCAATAAAAAGTCAACTTTGGAAAAATCAAAATTAGAGGTTTTAAAACAAAAACTAAATTTAAGTGATATGAAAACACAAGTCTCAAATGAATATGAAGAAGCGATTACAAGAATTGATACCTTTGAAAACTATAATAAAATTATAAATGAAAATATAAAATTATATGATGATTTAATAGAAGTAAATGAGGCGTCAAATAGTGCAGGGATGTCTTCAGATTATGATTTAGAGATACTAAAAAATACAAAAAAAATAAATCAATACGATTTAGCAATAAATGAGATAAATATTCAATTAGAGTATGCAAAATTATATTTTAATACAAAGGTAAACAACTAATGGAAACAAATTTACAAGAGCAATTAAACTCATATAAAAAATCAAGTTCAAATAAAAAATATATTTGGATTATTCTTGTTGCAATAATAGTTTTAGCAGGTTTTTATTACTTTTTTATCTTTAAAAATAAAACTACAAATGAACAGATTACTTACAATACCCAAAAAGTAAAAAAGGGTGATTTAGAAGTTACTGTAATGGCAACAGGAAATCTAAATCCAACAAATAGTGTTGATATTGGTATTGAGGTTTCAGGTACTATAAAAGAGATACTTGTTGATTTTAATGATAAGGTTGAAATAGGGCAAGTTTTAGCAAAACTAGATACTACAAAATTAAGAGCTCAAGTTGATAGTTCAAAAGCATCATTAGCTGTAACTAAAGCAAATATGAAAGAAAGAGAAGTAAATCTTAGTAGTAAAAAATTAAATTATGAAAGAACATTAAAAATGTTCAAACAATCAAAAGGAAAATACCCTTCACAAAACGATGTAGATGATGCTAAGTTTTCATATGAGAGTGCAAAAGCTTCTTATGAAGCAGCAATAGCACAAGTAAAACAATCAGAGTACAATCTAAAAACAGATGAAGAGAATCTTGATAAAGCAGTAGTTAAATCATCTATAAAAGGCATAGTGTTAAATAGAGCTGTTGAGGTTGGTCAAACAGTAGCTGCTTCTATGTCTACTCCTGTGTTATTTACTCTTGCAAAAGATTTATCAAAGATGGATTTGGTTGTAAGTATTGATGAAGCAGATGTTGCAGATATAAAAGAGGGATTAAATGTTACTTTTAATGTTGATGCTTACCCAACACAAACTTTTAAAGGTAAAATAAAACAAGTAAGGTACAACCCAATAGAAGAGAGTGGTGTGGTAACTTATGAAACAGTTGCTTTAGTAGATAATAAAGATTTACATCTAAGACCTGGGATGACTGCATCTGCTAAGATTATAACAAAAGAGATAAAAGATAAACTTCTTGTTCCAAATAGTGCTTTAAGATTTAAACCAACTGTTAAAACAAATGAGAAGGTTAATTTTGTTGGACCTCCAAAAAGAGATATCGTTGAAAGAAAATCTAAAAGTTTACAGGGTGAAAATATAAGAACAATATATATATTAGAAAATAATAAACTAAAAGAGACTAGTGTAAAAGTTTTAGAAACAGATGGAAAATATTCTAGTGTGGAATCAAAAGATTTAAAAATTGATGATGAGATTGTAGTTTCACAAAAGAGTAACTAATGGATGAATCAAAAACAATTATAGAGTTTAAAGATATAGTTAAAACCTATGGCGAAGGAGAAGCTAAAACTTATGCTCTAAATAAAGTAAATCTATCAATAAAAGAGGGTGAATTTGTAGCTATCATGGGTGCAAGTGGTAGTGGAAAATCAACTGCTATGAACCTTATTGGATGTTTAGATTCTGCAAGCAGTGGAGAGTATTTGTTTAATGGAATAAATGTAGAACAATTAAACAGAAACCAAATGGCTTTGATTAGAAGAAACTATTTAGGATTTGTTTTTCAAGGCTTTAATCTACTTGGAAGAACAAGTTCTTTAGAAAATGTTGAGTTGCCTTTAGTTTATAGAAAAGTCCTTTCAAAAGAGAGAAAAACAATGGCTTTTGAAGCTTTAAAAAAAGTTGGTTTAGAAAGTGTTATTCATCATACACCTGCTGAACTTTCAGGGGGACAACAACAGCGTGTGGCAATAGCTAGGGCGATTGTTACAAATCCTTTGGTTTTATTAGCAGATGAACCAACAGGAAATCTTGATAGTATAAAAAGTATTGAGATTATGGAATTATTAAAAAAATTAAATGAAGAGTTGGGTATTACAATTATTATGGTAACCCATGAAGATGAGATGGCAAAATATGCCAATAGAATCATATATTTTAGAGATGGTCATATTGAAGATAGTTTGAAAAAAGGATACAAATAATGTTAGTAAATGCCTTTTTAATAGCAATAAAAGAGATAAGAAGAAATCTGTTAAGATCATTTTTGACAATCTTAGGAATAGTAATCGGTGTTGCTTCTGTTATTGGTATGGTGATGATAGGGGATGGAACCACCGCAAAAGTTAGAGCAGATATCTCAAAGCTTGGTACAAATATGTTGGTTTTAAGAGTTGGACAAGAAAGAAGAGGAAAAGTAAGAAGTGATAATAGTGCCAGAGCTTTTAAACAAGAAGATATTGATGCAATAAAAAGTGAAATACAAAATATAAAAGCAGTATCAGCAGAAAGTGCTCGTAGTATCAATGCAATCTATTCAAATAAAAGTTATACTACAAGTATAATTGGTACTAGCAATGACTATTTTATAATAAAAGATTGGCCTTTAAAAAGTGGTAGAGAGTTTGATGAGAGTGAACAAAGTTTTGGTAAAAGTTCTTGTATTTTGGGAACTACTATAGTAAAACAGTTATTTGATGGGCAAGATCCTATTGGTTCTAAAATAAGACTTCAAAATTTTGGTTGTACAGTTATTGGTGTTTTAGAATCAAAAGGTGCAGCAGCTTTTGGTAGAGACCAAGATGAAATTATTATCACTCCACTTAAAATGTTCCAAAGAAAAATACAAGGTGATACTGATATTGATTCTATTTTAATCTCAATAAATGAGAGTAAAAATATAGAAAAAGCAAAAGAGGATATTACTCTTCTAATGCAAGAAAGAAGAGGTATAAAACTAGGGGAGGATAATAATTTTTATATTAGAGATATGGAAGATTTATTATCAACTATGACTTCAACAACTAAGATGTTAACTTATCTTCTAGGTTCAATAGCAGCTATTTCTTTACTAGTTGGTGGGATAGGAATTATGAATATAATGCTTGTATCAGTTACTGAAAGGACAAGAGAGATAGGGATAAGATTAGCAATTGGTGCAATGGAGAGTGAAGTGTTATTGCAATTTTTAGTTGAATCAATTGTATTATCAACACTTGGTGGAATAGTAGGAATTATACTTGGATTATTAATAGGTTATACAGCAGTTCACTTTATGGAATTAGCTTTTATAATTAATACCCAAATTATAATAATATCTTTTGTATTTTCAACCTTAATTGGGATAATTTTTGGCTATTTTCCTGCAAGAAAAGCTGCAAGATTAAATCCTATCGATGCATTAAGGTATGAATAAATAGTTAAATTAAATATAGATTAAGAGATAAACTATAAATGAATATTATTTAGCTAATAAGTTTACTTTATGTTATAATCTACCCATATAGATATGGGAGAATATTATGAAATTAAGAAATTTATTTACGTCGGCGGTAATTTTATCTACATTTAGTGTTAATCTTTTAGCAGATGTTGTACAATCTGATGACTTTATAGTTCAAAACTCACAATGTGTGGGTTATGATTGTGTCAATGGTGAAGGTTTTGGTTTTGACACTCTTAGATTAAAAGAGAATAATCTAAGAATCAAATTTCAAGATACTTCAAATAGTGGTTCATTTCCAACAAATGATTGGCAAATCACAATAAATGATACAACAAATGGTGGTGAAAACTATTTTGCAGTTGAGAATATTGATTCTTCTACAATGCCTTTAAAAATTGGGGCTGATGGAGCAGTTTCTTTAGGGCATAATGGTGCTTTTAGTCTTTCTTCTGGTGGAAACTTAACAATTAGAGGAACACTTAGTGACTCTTCAGATAAAAATTTAAAAGAAAATTTTCAAGAGGTAAAATCATCTGAAGTATTAGAAAAAATTGAGAAATTACCAATTACTACATGGAATTATAAAGGAGATACATCTTCTCATATTGGGGCAATGGCTCAGGATTTTTATAAAAGTTTTGCTTTTGGACCAGATAATTTACATATTTCTCCAAGAGATGTTGCTTTCATCTCAATGGTTGGAGTTCAAGAATTAGTTGAGCAAAATAAACAAAAAGATCAAAAAATAAAAGAGTTAGAGCAAAAAGTTAAACAATTAGAATCTTTAGAAAAATCTATTAAAAACCTTGAAACGTTAGTTGGAGTTTTATTAAATCCTAATAAAGAAAAACCAGTAGCATTAGCTAAATAATTAGGCTTTATTATGAAAAATATAAATATCATAAAAAGGATACTACTATTCTTTTTATTGTTTGCTAATAGTTTATGGGCTTTAGAGTTTACAGCAACTCCTACAAGCGCATTGCAAGTAGATGAAGCTAATAGTTCATCTTATGTGGAGTTTCAACTTAATATAAGCTCAGTTTTAGAAAATGGAACTATTCATTGTACTGTAAATGATGGTTCAGAAGCTGAGTGTAAAACTTATTATAATGGAAGTTTAAGAAATTATAATTATTTTGAAATAAATAAGGCTGTTTTTGATTCAAACAATTTATACTATAATAGTTACACATTTAGAATTTATAGTAAGACTGATCAAATAGCAGATGGTGATCAGAATTTTAAAGTTTCGATAGGAACATCAAAATTTAATGATGAAAATACCGAAGAGGGGCAATACCAAGCAGATCCTGAAGGTAGTTCAGTCTTTAGTTTTGTCAATATTGATGATGGAGATAATAGTGGTGTCGTCATTACTCCTCCTGTAACTTCAGAAAAAATCATTTTAGATTTATATGATAATAGTTCTGATGAATCTGGTGATAAAGCTTCATTTTCTTTGGTTTTGTCACAACAACCTACTGATGATGTAACTATAAGCTTTAATTCTACAGATACAACAGAAGGAACATTGTCAACTTCTAGTGTTACTTTTACCCCATCAAATTGGAATCAAAGACAAAGTGTAAATATTATTGGGGTTGATGATGTAGATGTAGATGGAAATATTAGTTTTATTGTTGAAATATTAGCTGCAAGTAGTAGTGATAGTTATTATAATGGTGTAGATTTAGCTGATATTAATATTGTAAATATAGATGATGATTATGTAGCTCCTTCATCACTTGATAAAGAGTTTATAATAACAACTCAAAATGTAGATAATCCATCTCAGTATGATGTTGTAGAGGGTCCTATTGAAATATTAGAGGGGACAACATCTTTAACTTATTATGTTACATTAAACCAAGATCCTTTAGTTCCTAGTTCATCATTATCATTACTTAAAGAATATCGTTTTAGTCAACCTTTTCTTACTGTTACACCAAATGTACTCAATTTTGATTCTACAAATTATAATGTGCCACAACAAATAACTGTTAGCGCAAATGATGTATATTCTCATGGAGATGTTACTGAACAGCTTCAACTTATAGCTGGTTTTGGTACGTATTGGAATAATAATACAGATTTTAATATAACTGAAGATGATACCTTACCTATTAGTTTCACTTTAGATACAACAAACATAAGTGAAGATGGCACAACTGCTACACTAAATATATCATTAGATGAAGTTCCAGCTAGTTTTGTAAATTTCACTATAGAATCATTAGATCCTGCAGAATGTAGTATCTCATCGACAACACTTAATTTTACTTCTGCAGAAGCTATAACCAGTAAAGATATTATAATTACAGGTCTTGATGATGAACTATTAGATTTTACAAGAAATTGTAGGATAAAAGTTACTTGGGTAACTTCATCTTCAGATGGAAAATTTAGTATATATCCCGGATATTCTGATCCAAACGATTTGGTATTATACAATACAAAATTCTTTGAATTAAAAAATGCAGATAACGATACTCCTATACTAACAGTAACACCAATAGATTCAAAAACAGATGAAAATGAAGATACAGCTTCTTTTAGTGTGGTTTTAAATAAACAACCAAAAAAGTTTTTAAGAGTAAATTTAAATTCAACAGATACAACTGAAGGTGTAGTAGTAACACCATCTTCAAAATATCTAGAGTTTGATGAAACAAATTGGAATCAAGCACAGACAGTAGTTATTAGAGGTGTAAAAGATAATTATCTTGATACAACTATAAATTATTCAATTGAATTGATGCCTTTTACAGATACAGATGATAATTATGATGGAACAGTTATGTATAGAAGTGTTGCATTAACAAATACAAATATTGATAATGCAGGAGTAATAAATCTAGATTCTTCAATGCTGATTAAAAAAGGGACAGCAGGAAGTATAGAATATTCTTATTCCCAAGCAGAAAATTTAGTTCCTACAGTTAGTATATCTTTAAGTGCTTCTTATGGGACTGTAAATATAAATGGTCAGACTATAACATATACACCCGAAGCAAATTTCACTGGTGAAGATAGTTTTTCATTATATTTTCACTTTGATAATGGTTATAATGAAACAAAAATAATTAATGTATCTGTTAAAGAAATACCAATAATAAATAATAGTTTTGAAAATGTTATTCAAAATGAAGATTCGGAAGGTTTATCTATACCATTAATTACCTATTTAGGTGTAAAAGTAAGTGATAACTCAATAATAACTTATAATGTGACTACTTCAAATAATAAAATGGTAAATGCATATGTTTTAAATGGTAAATTATTTATAATACCGTTAAAAGATGCAGTAGGAAGTGTAACAATTGGTCTTTCAGCTACAATTGATGGTATTACAGGACCAGTTAAATCATTTGTTTATTCTTTAATTGGGATAAATGATATTCCATTTATCTCATCTATTGAAAATATTGTTTATAGTAAGAGTCAAGAAAAAATTACTGGAACGATAAATTTTGAAGTCATAGATGATAGTACAGATTTACAATTGAGTTTTACAAATAGTAATATAGAGTTAATAAAAAATAGTGATATTTCTCTTACAAAAACCTCTGATACTATGGCAAGTTTCTCTTTTAGTATTGATGCTAATAAAACAGGAACATCAAATATTGGTATAACTGCAACTGATAATGAAAACCTTTCATATACAGAAAATTTCAGTATAACAGTTACTTCTGTTGATGAGGTATTATGTGTTAGTAATGTAGCGGTTGCACTTGATTTTGACAAAATAAAAGCTACAAATAGTTTCCAAGATGAGGTAAGTCAAAACTTAGATTTAATATCTTCTATAAACTCTATTTGTGATGCTGTTATCACTTGGCAAAGTAGTGATAGTAGTGTAGTAGATGTAAATGGTTTAGTTACTCAAACATTAGAAGAAAAGACGATAATGTTAACAGCTACTATTACTAAAAATCTTTCTAGTACTCAAAAACAATTTTTGATTACAGTTTTATCAAATAATATAAGTGATGAAGATGCAGTAAATAAAATCACTTTTGAAGCAATAAAAGGTGAAAACCAAAGAAAAGATAAAATTGTATATACATTAGAATTGTTAGAGAGTATTTCAGGTAAAACTATAACATGGACAAGTAATAGTTTAAATATTAATCCTATAACAGGAACAATAATTAGAGGAAGTAATGATACCAATGTTGATTTGACAGCAACAATAGGGGAGTATTCAAAAACATTCTCATTAGTTGTATTACAAGAAGTAGTTTCAAATGAAGATAAGTTATCAAAAGATTTAGAACTTTTAACAGCTTCTTCTATCCTTGGAAAAAATAGTGATACAAACAATATCTTGTATGATTTAACAAAACCTTTACCTACTATAGGTGCATTTAATAGTATTATTTCTTGGCAAAGTTCTAATATAAACTATGTTAGTAATAATGGAGATGTTTATAGAGATCCAAATGGTGATAAAGTAGTAAGACTTAAAGCTACTTTAACAAATGGTACACAAAGTGATACAAAATCATTTTTATTAAAAGTATTAAAAAATGAGATTATTGATAAAAAGGATATAATTTTTATCAATATTGAAAATAATGGTTCTAAAACTCAAGTTAATACAAATGAAAATGGTGAAGAAAAAAATACAACTTTAACTTTTAGTGATGAGGTTAAAAATTTATTGGAACAAATTTTAGATGAGAATAGTGCTAAAACTGTTATAGAATTTATAGATAATATAGTTAATGTATATCTAAATACAAATGGTTCATCACAAACAAATGTACAAAATGGAAATGGTTCAAATTCAGCTATGAATATGCAAATGAATGGGTCAAATACATATGTAGATGCAAATGGAAATGTTGTAACAACAGTATCAGATGTAAGTGGAAATACTATTTCATTAACAATAAATAAAGATGGCAATATCTTATTCAATATTACACTTGATTCAAAATCTACAAATATGAGTTCAAATTTACCAGGAAGTAGAATAGATACAGATAGTGATGGAAATACTGAGCTTTCATCTTTTGTAGAACAAGGAGATACTGTATATAAAGTAGTAATCTCTACAGATAAAAATGGAAAAAGTGTAATTGTATATGAAAAAATAGATTTACAAACAGGAGATGTAGTATCAACTTATTCACCAGTTTCACAAGATACACCTTTCCCTGTTGGAAGTAGTTTAAGTATCAATATAATCAATGGTGAAATTTATATTTCAACAACAGTACCACTAGATGGTAATATTATAATAAAATAAAGGATTAATAGTGAATAAAATTTATACTTTGGGTTTATTATTTATTGCTATAGTTGGTTTCCAAGGTTGTGGAGGAGGTGGTGGTTCATCTGATACTACCACTCCTGATACGAGCAATATTGAAATAACTGTACAATGTACAACCATTGATCCTGCAACTCCAAGTTTAGAAGATATTTTAACATATCAAGAACTACTTGAAGGGGATATAATTATTAAAGATGAGGAGGGAAGTATTGTACAAATACATACTCCACTTGATCAAAATTCAAGAGTATGTATCCAAAGTGGTACAGCTCATATTCAAAGATAAAGAATATTTTTATTCTTTATCTATATATCTCTTTCTTGCACTATTTTTTATTTTTGAAACTTCAACTAATATAAATCCATCTACACAATCTGAGAAATCTGGGTCTACATTGAAGCTTAGAAATTTTACTCCACCATCTTCACAAATATCTGAGTATTGTTTAAATAAAGTTGGAACAGTTACACCCATATTATTTAGTGTTGATTTTAATACTTTAAAATCTTTTTTCTTATCATCTAATGTAAATAAATCTTTGCTATCTTGAATATTTGATGAGTATTGATATGGTATTTTTGATTCAACCATATTTTTTTCAGTTCCATAATAGTGAGTGTAATAAAAAATCATCATATCTTTTGCTACACTTGGAAAACTAGCAGAGATTGATACAGGTCCAAACATATATTTGATTTCTGGATTGTTTTTTAAATATGCTCCAATTCCAAACCATAAATAATCAAGTGCTCTAGTTCCCCAATATTTTGGTTGAACAAAACTTCGACCTAATTCAATTGAGTCTTTTAAATATGGATAAAAATCTTCATTGAATTTAAATAAAGAGTTAGAATAAAATCCTTTGATTCCTTTATTTTTATTTATATAGTTACCATTTCCAATTCTATATGAACCAACGATTTCCAAATCATTTTCATCCCAAAGAATTATATGTTGGTAATATATATCATATTTATCAGTATCTCTTTTTTGATTAATACCTTCACCAACTTTTCTAAAAGATAGTTCTCTTAATCTTCCTAACTCTTTTAATACAACAGAATCTTCAACATAATCATATAAATAGATTTTTTTACCATCTGTTGTTTCACCAATTAGTAAAGATTTTTTTAGCTCTTTTATAATATCCTCTTTTTTTTGAGGATGGGCAATAGCTTTTTGAGTTACAAAAAAAGATTTTTTCCCTTTTTTTAAACAATATAGATGTTTTTTATAAAGGTTTACCAAGTATTTTTTATCAATACCTCTTGGCATAATATTCTCATTTGGAATAATCTCACCAACTTTTACATTGATGTTTGAAGATTTCTTTTTAAACATCTCATTTGATAAAAGCAAAGTTGAAAATGTTTTATTCAATATAGAGATAGTATAAAAAGTTTTAGAGTTTTTACCACCTATAAAAATAGGTAAAATTGGAGAGTTTGAATTCAATGCAAAATTTAAAAAACCTTTACTCCAGTTAGGATCTTTTATCCCTTTTGCACTTGCACGGCTTACTTCCCCTGCTGGGAATATAATTACCGCTTCTTCATTTGTTAAAGCTTCATAAACTGCTTTTATATCGTTTTTTGATTGTCTCATTTTAAAATTGTTTATAGGAATAAATAAAGATTTTAAAGCTTCAATTCCTACTAAAAAGTCATTTGCAACAATCTTTACATCGCTTCTTACAGTTCCAACAAGTTTTAATAAACACAAAGCATCAAGTGCACCAAGTGGATGGTTTGCAATAATTACAACCTTTCCTGAACTTGGGATATTTTGTAAATCGTTACTTGAAACAGTATAATCAAAATTGAAATAATCAAGTACCGCATCTACAAATTCAAATCCTTTAAGATGAGAATTCTTTTCTAAAAAGTCATTTATAGAGTTTTCATGTACTAATTTTTTTGCTACTTTAATTAAAGATTGATTTAAAAAGTTCGGTTTTTTTGCTAATTTTGGGAACTTTTTTTCTATCTCTTTTTGCACATCTATCATTTTTTCTCCTTAAATTTAGAATTTTAAGAAAAATGAATTACAAAAAAGTTACAGCTATAAATAGTATAAATACTATTCATATTTTACCGCCGTAATTCCTGTACTTAGACCTACATCTTTTATCTCTTGTTCTACATTGTCTAGTGGTTTAACATGAGCATCTCTTCCATAAATAAAACTTTGTTCATCAACAATCACTTTATAAGCTTTGTTTAACTCTAAAGCTCTTTGTGTACTAGGATATAATAAATATGCTATATTTTCTCTCATTATTTGTACTTGACCATCAAGTAAATTTCCTTCGTTATCAAAGAATTTTTCCATAATCTCACTATTACTTCTAAACTCATCACCAGCTTTATTTTGTTCTAAATAAAGTGTATATTCATATCTATTATCTGCTGTTTTTGGTTCTAATATTCCATTTAAACCATTTGTATCTTGTGACCAGTGATACCATCCTTTTTGAAAATGTGAATTGTCAAATTTTCTTTGAAATACAAAAGTACTATCTGTAATTGCTCCAATACCAGAGTGACAACCGATACAATATTGTGTTTCTTCATAGTTTTGTGGTCTTAACTCTCCATTTTCATCTTCGATAAAACCTTGATATACCCAACCAAGACCTGTAAGAAGTCCTTCTTCTGTGTTTCCTTGGATTGTTCTAATTCTATCAGGGAAATCATTTTTATCTTTAACTTCAGCAGAAGTGGCATTTTCTAAATCCCAATCTCCAAGCCAAGTATATTTTTTACCATATCTAAGCTCTTTCATTCTAGGAGCTATTTTTATTGTGTCAGTATTTTCATCAATATCAATATATCTTACTGTATGTAAAAACTCAGTTCCTTTAGGGTATCTTCCAGGGCCTATTAAATAAGTATTTGATTCTAAAAGTGTTTTTGCTAAACCAACATAACTCATAGCAAAATTGTAGTATTTCCCAGTAATTGAATTATAAGAGTATTTTTCCCAATTATAAACTATTTTTGAAGCAGTACCTAAAGTACCATTTTTATCCAAGTCAACTTGATATAAGTTTTCATCAACACTATTTTCTAAATCAATATCTTTTCTCTTTATCAATGATTCAACAATCGCAAGATTTATTTTATAAACTTCTTTATTAAATACTCCATTTGTGTCTTGTTGAAACTCTTTTGCCAATCTTATTAAAACATCATCTGTACTTCCATTTGTTGGCCAAAATGTTCCCAAAAATGGATAATATGCAAATGCTCTCCATCCTGTATAATCTCCATTTGGATTTTTATCAAAACCTTCATTATCAAAATTGAAATAACAATCAGGAATATAACCATCCCATTTACCATTTTCATTTACATCCCAGTTTGAAGGTATGCTATTTAATTTGTTTGCTAAAATTAGATTATTGTTATTGTCTTTATAATTATCTTCTCTAACATAACTTAAAATTTTCTCATCACTTATAGCATTTACAGCCTCTGTTCTATCTTTAAATAGATTTGTGAATCTATTTGTTTTTGTATAATCTCCAAAATCATGAAGCTCTTGTAACTCAAAATCATTGATATAATTTGGTGTAGCAGAATTAATATGACATGTAAAACATGGATTATGAACACTATTATTATCATCTGTAGTTTTAGTATAACATTGACTTGTTACATATGCCGCTCTATTGTTTATAGAATCCGTTGCTTTAAAATTTATATCTAAAACTTGTCTACTAGAAGAGATATTTGTTGAAGAACTACTTCCTCCACAACCAATAAATACTAATATTGATAATATTCCTAAAGTCGATATACCGTAAAAAACTTTTTTTTGCATAATTCACCCTAATTTTTATAAATAGATTCTAAACTATTTTTTAGTTCACAATCTATTTATAAAAGGGGATAAACCCTTTTATAAATATTTAATATTATCTAGCTGTGAAGTTAAATGGTCCAACAACACCAAAAGATGATTCTTTGTTTGTTGCAGATTCAACTAATGAATAATCAGGATCACTACTACTTGTTTCACCAAATGGGTGTTGAGTAACAGCAGTTAAGTAACCAAATCCATTGATATCTTTATACCAGTATGGAGATGTAGTTTCAGAACCATATGGAGTTGATAAAATTCTTGTCATTTTTCCACTTACAACATCATATGCCCAAATAAAGTCATTTGGATGTCTGTCTGTATCTTCACCAATAACTAATAGGTTTTCACCTTGTAAATAAGTGATATTATCTGGATGTGCAATTGAATCAGGAGCACATGTATATGCTTCATAATCTGAACCAGCATCATAAGAAGCTGCGATTCCTCTTACTACACCATACATATTTTTTACAACATATGAACTATTGATTGTAGTATTTGTACTATCTTTAGGTGTTTCAGTTGCACCATAAACATCTAAACCATAAACTGCACCACATTTGTTTTCAGCTAATCTGATATCATTGTTTCCACCAGTATCATTAGAGTCCCCATCTAACATACCTTTTCTAATCTCACTCATAGCTACATAAAGTTTATTATGATCAGGATTATAAGTAATACCTTCTTCTTTTCTAAACTCAGTAGTTGCACCTAACATTGCAGAGTATCTTCTTGTTTCTAAAAATGCTGCCGCTTTTTCTTTACCAGCTTTTACAGATAAACACTCTAATCCCCATGATGTATTGATTCTTGTGTAACCTTGTGCACATGTGTTATCATCAGCAGGATCAACTGCATCAAAAATATCACTAAACTCTATACCTGCATCTAAAATTGATTTAATCTCAGCATCTGTAGCAGTTCCTAATTTAATCCATGTTAAATCAGCAGCTCCAGCTTCTTCTCCAGAAGTTTGATTCCATTTTGCAGCATATAATGAACCAGCACTTAAGTTACCAGCAGTGTTAGCTACATACATATAAAAACCTACGTTTGTTCCATCATCTGAAAGGTATGCAGTTTTTTGATCAGGCATAACATATGCAAGTTCCCAAGCAGCTCTACCCATAGAAAAGTGTTTTGTATATGTATAAGTAGGAGTTGTTGATGTTGCACTTACAGAAACTTCAGGGATAAATCCATAGTAGTATGGACTAGTTTTAGTATGATCACCATTCCAGTAGTATTTTAAGTTTTGGTTAAAATAATCACTTTCTCCATATCCAGCGTTAAAATAACCTAAATTTGCATCATAAGAAGCAGCAGTAAATGCTCTTGCATCAGGTTCATACTCTTCAGAACCTAAGTGAGTACCCCAAGGTGTTACCATACCAGCACAGTGAACCCATCCACCAAAACCAGATTTTTGGCTAATATATTGCATCGAGTTAGGAATAACTGATAAAGCTCCAGTTGATGCATCTTGAGATAACTCATATCCATACATAGAACCATTTGCACACTCAAATTGAGAAACTGCAAAAATTCTTCCATTGTTTGTTAATATTGATGTATGGTCTAAACCTGAACCACCAATATTACCATTTGCTCCATCACAGATGATAAGATTACCATCATTATCTGTAACTGTTGCATCATTGAAATCTTTTACTGCACCAAATGTTTGACCGTTGTTAATAGTTTTTGCACTAATTAATTTTGTAAAACCAATTGTACTTGTACTACCTTCACCATTATCATAAGTTACACTATCTGTAGCAATAATTGAAGATTTTTCTTCATTTGTTAAAGGAGCAGGAATTTCTGCTAAAACAACTTTTTTTGCAATTCCAGATTCTCTAACAAGTGAGTTAGATGAAGGAGTGTCAACAGTTGTATCTGAACTGCTACTACTACTTCCACAACCAACAAGTGCCAATGAAGCAACCATTGAAGCTACTGCTATACTTATATATGATTTTCTCATACTATTATTCCTTATTTTTAGTTTCATTTTTACTCTACAATACCACCGAGTAGACGTGAATGTTAAAACTTTTAAATTACATTTAAGTTACAGGTTACCTATCAAAGATTTTAGTATTCTTTAAGGTTAAAAAATAAAGGTAGCCATATCAAATAATGTTATTAATTTGTAACTTTCTATAGCTAAAATTTTTGATTTTCGTAATTAGGAAGGAATATAAATGAATAAAAAAAATTGGTTAAGTTTAACGGTTGCAAGTGCAGTTTTATCTATCTCTTTAGTGGGGTGCGGTAGTTCATCTAGCAGTGATTCTAGTACAGATTCAGTAATAGAAAAGTTTTTTAATGGTGGAGCACTATTACCATATGTAGAGATTGGTGAAGAGTTAGATAATGGTGCAAAAGATGGTGAAAAGTTTTTTGTAAGAAATGGTGGGTATGGTTCTGCTGCTGCAGCTCATCCAACAAATGAAAAACAATTTTATGCATTAACTGATAGAGGTCCAAATGCAACATATACAGGAGATGATGGAAAAGGGAAAATGTTTCCAGTTCCAAATTATGTACCTAGAATTGGACTTTTTGAAATTCAAGCAGATAACTCAGTTAAAAAAATAAAAGATATACTTTTAAAAAGACCTGATGGAACTGAGATTTCTGGATTACCAAATACTTCTGCTTTAGGAGGAACTGGTGAAACTCCATATGATGCTGAGGGTAATACAATTGTAGATGAAGATGGTAATATTAAACTTGATGATTATGGTTTAGATGGGGAAGGTTTAGCAGTATTAAATGATGGAACATTTTGGATAAGTGATGAGTATGGTCCACATATGGTACACTTTGATGCAAATGGTAAAGAGATTGGAAGAATTAATCCTTTTATTTCTGATGCTAGAAATACTTTTACATTACCAGCAGAGTTTGCATATAGAAGAGCAAACAGAGGTATGGAAGGTTTAACTATAACTCCTGATCAAAAAACACTTGTTGGGATTATGCAATCAACAATGGATTTACCATCTTCTGAAGTTAGAAAACTAAATATTACAAGAATTGTTACTGTTGATGTGGAAACAGGAGCAACAAAACAATATCTTTATAAACAAGATAAAAATGAAAATTCAAACTCTGAGATTGTAGCATTAAGTAATGATGAGTTTTTAATTATTGAAAGAGATGGAAGTTTCTTAAAAGATACTTCTGATTTACAAAAATATGTATATAAAATCAAATTATCTTCAGGAACAGAGTTAGAAGGTTTTTCTTTAGCAAATAATATGGCGCAAGATGGATCTATTGGATTAACAATTGATGGTTTAACATTAGAGCAAGTTGTATTAAATGGTGGATGGGAAGCCTTAGCTTCAAATGGTATCTATCCTGTATCTAAACAATTAGTAGTAGATATGGTTCAAGAGGTAAACTATCCACATGATAAAATGGAAGGTTTAATTGTATTTAAAAATGGTAACTTAGGTGTTTTAAATGATGATGACTTTGCTACATGGTCAACATCAGGAGTATTAGAACAAAAATATATAGATTCTGAGATGAAAACTGTAGATGGAAATACTTTATATGTTGTTGAAAACCCAAATTTATCTTCTAAACTTGAAAAAGTTGGTTCATACAATACAAATAAAGAAGCAGGAAGTGAAATCGTTGCATATGATAAAGCTTCTAAAAGAATGTTTGTAACAAATGGTGCGGATAATAAGATTGATATTATTAATATTTCAGATGTAACTTCTGCTACTTTAGTATCAAGTATTGATTTAAGCTCTTATGGTACAGGTGTAAATTCTGTTACTGCTCATGATGGTAAGATTGCAGTTGCAGTTGAAACTAAATCAACTGATGGATTAAGAACAAATAGCAAAGGAAATGTAGTATTCTTTGACATTAATGGAAACCATTTACATACAGTACAAGTTGGATATTTACCAGATATGGTTACATTTAATGATGATGGTTCAAGAGTTATTGTAGCAAATGAAGGTGAACCAAATGGTGATTATAGTGTAGACCCAGAGGGAACTATTGGGGTTATTAATACATCTGATTATTCATATACTGATATCGCTTTAAATATTGCTACAACTGCTGCAAATGATGGTACAGCTGTTAGACTTGGTGGAACTCCTAGTAACTCTCAAACAAAAGATTTAGAACCTGAATATATCACTGTTGATGGTAATTTTGCTTATGTAACTTTACAAGAAAATAATGCTTTAGCAAAAGTTGATTTGACTACAAATACTTTATCATATATCAAATCATTTGGTGCAAAAGATTATTCAAGTCAAAATACTATTGATATTGAAGAGAATGGTATCATAGAGATGAAAAACTATCTACAACTTTTTGGTTTATACCAACCAGATTCAATAGCTTCATATACTTATAATGGTCAAACATATTTAGTAACTGCAAATGAAGGTGATGGAAGAGAATATCCTATAGATGATGTAAGTGATACTTTAGAAACTGGAGATGCTTTAACAGATGAAAGTAAAATCTCAAAACTTACACTTGATCCTTCAATTGCATCTGCATATGAAAATGATAATGACCTAAAAGTTATGATTGATTTAGGTGATACAGACAATGATGGTGATTATGATAAATTATATACTTATGGTGCAAGAAGCTTTGCTATTTGGGATGCAAATGGTGATTTAGTATGGGATAGTGGTGATGAGATTTCTAAAAAAATAGCAGAACTTCAACCAGCACTATTTAATCAAGATGAAGGTCAAATGGATGGAAGAAGTGGAAATAAAGGTGGAGAGCCTGAAGCTCTTGCTTTAGGAACAATAGATGGTGTTACTTATGCATTTGTTGGATTAGAAAGACAAAATGCTATTTTAGTTTATAATATCACAAACCCTTCAAATGCAACTTTTGTGGATTATATTGAAACTGAATCAAAAGGTGATATCTCTCCTGAAGGTATGAAATTTATTCCAGCTAATGATTCTCCAAATGGAAAAAATCTATTATTAGTTTCTTATGAGATGAGTGGTTCTACTGCAATCTATGAAATTAAATAAACCTAATAAAGGGAAATTTTTCCCTTTATTAAGATAAAATAATAAAATACAACTATCTAACAATAATCAATAAATAAACTTGTTATTATTATGTAACTTTTAAATAATACAATTTGCCATATTTTTTTAGGAGTGATGTTAATGAAAAAGTTTTATTTAAATATAGCTTCACTATTTTTAATAGGAAGCATATTTGTAGGTTGTGGAAGTAGTAGTTCTTCTAGTAATGATGAAGAGAGTTTTAATCTATCGATTTTTCATGTAGATGATACCCATTCTCATATTGAAAGTGAATCAATGTCTTTAGAGTTTGATGGAGTAGCAACAAATGTATCTGTAGGTGGATATGCTAGGTTTGTAACAAAATTAAATGAGTTTAAACAAACAAAACCAAACTCTTTAACACTAAATGCTGGAGATGTTTTTCAAGGGACACTTTTTTATTCACTATTTAAAGGTGAAGCTGATGCAGCTATGATGAATCTAATCTCTTGGGATGCTTATGCTTTAGGAAATCATGAATTTGATGATGGAGATGCAGGATTAAAATCATTTTTAGATATGTTAAATGATACGATTTCTGTAGTTTCTGCAAATGTTGTACCTCAATCAGGGAATATATTAGAAGGGTATTGGACTCCATATATTATCAAAGAGATAGCAGGTGAAAAAGTTGGAGTTATAGGTATTGATATTGTTGGAAAAACTCAAAATTCTTCAAATCCAAGTGATGAGATAATCTTTTCAGATGAATTAGAAACGGCACAAAATTATATAAATGAATTAATTTCTTTAGGTGTTAATAAAATAGTATTACTTACTCACCAAGGTTATTCAAATGATGTAACTATGGCAAAAGCTTTAAATGGAGTTGACGTAATAATTGGTGGAGATTCTCACACTTTACAAGGTGATTTTGCATCTTTAGGATTAGAAAGTAGTGTAAGTACATATCCAACTGTTGAACAATCAAAAGATGGTAAAAAAGTTTGTATAGCTCATGCTTGGGAATATGGACATATTCTTGGAAATTTAGATGTTGAGTTTAATAAATCAGGAGAAGTAACATCTTGTGGTGGAAATCCTTTACTTTTAGTAGGTGATGAGTTTACTCAAGAGGATGCTAATGGTGATGACCAAGTAGTAAGTGATAGTATAAAAACATCAATTTTAAATTCAATAGCTTCAAATAATAATATTGAAGTTACAACTGAAGATGCTTATACTTTAAGTGTTGTAAAAACTTATTCTGATGAAGTGGATGCTAAAAAAACAGTTGTAATTGGAACTGCAAGTGAAAGACTTGGACACAATAGAATCCCTGGTGATGCAAAAGATGGTGTTGCTGCTTTACCTTTAGGAAGTGATATTGCTCCAATTGTTGCAAAATCTTTTTATGATTTAAGTAATTTAGCTGATGCTTGTATTCAAAATGCAGGTGGAGTTAGAGTTGCTATAGAAGCTGGTGAAGTTACTATGGGCGATGCATATACACTGTTACCTTTTGCAAACACACTATTTGAATTACAAATGTATGGAAATGAAATAAAACAAGTATTAGAAGATGCTATAACAAATACAATAGACCCAGAAGGTTCAACTGGTTCTTTCCCATATGCTTATGGTTTAAAATATGATGTAGATTTAACTGCAACTGCAAATAATAGAATCTCAAATTTAGAGATTAAAAATAGACAAACAGGAGTTTGGTCAACAATTAGTAATAATACTATGTATACAATTGTTACTAACTCTTATACTGCTGGTGGAAAAGATGGATATGTAACTTTTAAAACTGTTCAAGATGAAAGAGGATTAGGAGTTGATACATATTTAGATTATGCAATGAGTTTTGTAAAATATATGGAAACTTTAACTGCAAATAATCAAACACTAACAAAATTACCTGCAGAAGACCATCCAATAAAAAGTTTTGTTGGACTTGAATAGTAGTCTTTACATAAGTTATGATAAAATCCCTTTTTATTTTTTAAGGGGATTTTATCTATGAATAGATCAAATATTACAAATATAATTACAATACTAATATTAGTTTTTGGTTATTTTTTTGATAATAACATAGTGTTTATGATAGGACTTTTTGCTTTTAGTGGAGCTATTACAAATACACTTGCAATACATATGCTTTTTGAAAAAGTGCCACTTTTATATGGAAGTGGAGTTATAGAAAAAAAGTTTGATTTATTTAAACTATCTATACATAATCTTTTGATGAATCAGTTTTTTACAAAAGAGAATCTAAAAAGATTTTTTGAAGATGAGGTTGATAGTGCAAAAAAAACAATAGATTTTGAAAAGATTTTAGAAAAAACAGATTTTACACCCTCTTATGATTCCTTAAAAGAAGCAGTTATTGAATCACCTTTTGGAGGAATGCTTGGAATGTTTGGTGGAGAAGCAGCACTAGAGCCACTAAAAGAGCCTTTTATAAAAAAACTACAAACTTCTATTATAAAAATATCACAAACAGATTCTTTTCAAAGTGTATTAAATGATGCAATAAAATCGGATGGTTTTTCAAGTGATATATACGATAAACTAAGTGAAATAGTAAATGCAAGATTAGATGAACTAACTCCTAAAATGGTAAAAGAGATAGTTCAAGAGATGATAAAAGAACACTTGGGATGGTTAGTTATTTGGGGTGCTGTTTTGGGTGGACTTATTGGATTAATTTCTACACTTGTAATGTAGCCTCTAAATAATAGTTTTATTGAGGCTTATATTCTAGTATCAATATCAATATTGAGGATAAATTTTTTAGCTATTTACTTTGAAGTTAATCATGAAGTATTTCTTATATATCATAATTTTGAATAAAAATTTATAACAATTAGAAAGGATTATATTTGGCTAAAAGATCAGGGACAAACAAACTACATTTTGAACAAATAAATTTAGCATTAACCTATATTCATGATAATTTAACTGCATCAATTACTGCAAAAGAATTAGCAGTAATTAGTGGATATTCAATCTTCCATTTTCATAGAATTTTTAAAGAATTAATGGGTGAAAATGTGAATGAATACATAAAAAATACAAGATTAGAAAGGGCATCTAATTTATTACTTTATAATCAACATAAAACAATTCAAAATATAGCGATTGATTCTGGATTTACTACTGCAACAGGGTTTAGCTCCGCTTTTAAAAACAAATTTGGAATTACGCCAAAAGAGTGGAGAAATAATGGTTATGATAAAAATAAATATAAATTTTTAGAAAGTATCAAAATTGATAAAAAAATTGATATAGGGACACCTACAATTGTAAGTGAAGATAAAATACCAATGGTTTATATGAGAGTTTATAGTTATGAAAACAATATGATTGATGTTTGGAATCATATATATGAATGGTGTAATATTCAAGAAGTTTTAAATAAGCCACATAGATATATAGGTTTATTTCTAAATCATCCCTCTTTTACGTTCCAAAATAAAATGAGGTATTTAGCATGTATTCAAACAGATGTAGCTCTATTTAGAAATGGAAAAGTTGGTAAATGTGTTATAAGTGAAGGTAAATTTGCAAAGTTTAATTTTTTTTGCAAGCATCAAGAACTTTATAAGCTTATGCACTTGGCATATGTAGATTGGCTATCTAATTCTAATTATGAAGTTAGAAATTTTCCAGCATATGTAGAGTATAAAAATCTTAGAAGTCTTTTAAATGAAGAAGTTTTAGAAGTTGATTTCTATATGCCCATACAATTAAAAATATAAAAATAGCACATTTGATTGATTATATTCACACAAATACACTATGTTTTTGAAAAATTAATCTATATACTTACTCAACTTACTTCAACTCTTATTACATTAATTTAAGTAAGTAATATATTATCGGAGAAAAATTATGAGTAATTCAATGAGACATATTGCCACTGTATATGGACAAAATATTAGTTATCTTGAAATGGGAAGTGGCTCTCGCTCTATTCTATTAATGCATGGATTGGGAACACAAGGTTCTAACTGGGAACCTATTTTAAAACTTTTAGCTGAAGATGGTTGGCATGTAATTGCACCAGACCATTTAGGCTTTGGATCATCTTCTAAACCCAATATCAAAATAAAGCCTTCAACATTGGCTGATGTTATGGAAGAGTTTATCAAAATTCTTCAGTTGAAAAATCCAATTCTTATAGGTCAATCAATGGGTGGTCACATTGCAGGTTTAATGGCATCTCGTTCGCCGGAAAATTATGGAGGATTAGTCTTATCTAATGCTGGCTATGGAATAGCTTTACCAAAAAATTCCAATGGACACACACCAAATGGTTTAAAAATGTTAAATCCAAGTAACAAAGAAGAGACAAAAAAACTATTAAGTGCAGTATTTTATGATAAAGAAAAATATGTTACATCTGAAGCAGTTAATGAATTACTTAATTGGCGTTTAAATGCACAAGATGGTCATAGTATTACTTCAATAATTGAATCATGGGCTAATAGAGATGAGCCTTTAGATACTATTTTACATCTTTTAGTTCAATTGCCTGTTTTAATTATTCAATCAACAGAAGATGAAATTGCTCCTGTTCATTTAGGCCATAAATTACATGAAGGTATTGCTGGATCAAAATTAGTATTAATACAAAAATGTGGGCATGAACCAGTTATTGAAGCAACAGATACATATTATGAAATATTACAAAATTTTTTGTCTAAAATTATCTATTTTGAATAGTTAAATTACATATAAATTACTATTTATACTCTATTATTAGATTTGCATATTTTTTACAATAAAAAATATGCAAATTTGTTTATAAAATTATATTTTAGTTGTAATTTATATATTAAAATATATTTTTTAATAATTTATGAATTACTTTTTAAAGATGTTTTTTTACATTTTATAAATGATGTTGTGAACTGAGTTTCAAGTAAAAAGAGAGAAAGAGATAATATTAATGAAAACATTGCAAGTATAAATAAGGATGAAATAAACACTTTATCTTTAAATTCAAATAGTGTACTTGCAAACATTGTTACAATTACCATTGCGATTAACAATCCAGTTACAGTACTTAAAAAAATAGAATAATTGATATATTGTAATCTTTTTGTAAGAAAACTTCTTCTTTTTAAAAGTTTTTTTTCTGCATTTTTTTTATCTTCTATTGTTTTTTGATTACTAATAAAATTATCAATTTTTTCAAGCCGATCAATTATCCTTGACATTCTACTAGTAAATACATTTAATAATCCAGCTACTCCTGCTATTAAAAAAACAGGAGCAACTGATAATTCAATTAAATGAGCTATTACATCTACAGTTTGAATAGTAGTTTGCACTAATCATTACCTTTCTATAGATTATTTATGAATTTCTGCAAATACATAAATTAATGTTGGAGAATTAAGAGGAGAAGAACTCATACCTTGTGCTGTTCTTGTATGAATTCCAATATCTCCAAAAACCTCATTTAATAATTCACTAGCACCATCTAAAACATCTGAATGATTATAAAAATCTGATGTTGTTTGGATATTACCTTCAACTCTTATAATTTGTTTTACCTTTGTTAAATCACCACCTGTAGCATCTTTTAATTGTGCAATAGCATGAATAGCACATAATCTTGCACAATCATATCCTGTTTTAATATCAACATCTTTTCCTAATGTTCCTGTATAAACTAATTCATCTCCATTCCAAGGAAGTTGTCCTGATGTGCATACAATATTATTAGAAAATACTGTCCACGATTTATATGCTCCAACACCTAGTTTAGCAGTTGGTAATATAATATTAAGTTCTTTAAGTTTTTTTTCTACTTTATTCATTTTTTATCCTTTGGTATAGATTGTATTTCTAAAATAAGATCTTCAGGTGCTTTAATAAATATTTGTTCAATAGGACAGTCGGGTACAAGATTTATTGAATAATCTAATTTATATTTTTTAAGTCTAGTCATAATTTCTTCATAGTTATCACTATAAAAGCATACATGATTAACTATGTTTTTCCCATTTGATATTTCTTTGAAATTTTCATTAATTAAATCTTTTTTATAAAAGGATGCTTCTTCATTATATATATGAATTAAAGCTTTTTCTACATCTTTTGAATATAACCAGTATCCTAAAAAAGGAAAATCAGGTCTAAAACCAACTTCTAAACCTAATAAATTAATTAAGAAATTTTTCATTTCTTCGACATCTTTTGCTCTTATTGAAATATGATCAAATGTAATTTTCATTAGTAATCCTTTATGTTAATTTTAATATTTTAACTATAATAGATGTGTTTTAGATGTGTTTTTATAAAGTTCATTATATGAAGAGATAAAAAATCTCTTCTATATAAATTTAATTAAATAAAGTGAAATTTGTGGAAATAATACTAATAAAAAAGCCATTAGACACATTATTAAAACAAAAGGAATACATCCTTTCATAACTTCAATTATTGAACCATTTTTTCTAATACTTTGAACTACATATAAGTTTAATCCAACAGGTGGAGTAATTAAAGCCATTTCTATTAAAATAATTAGATAAATACCCAACCAAATACCATCAAAACCTAAGTTTATCATAATAGGAGCAACAACTGGTATTGTTATAACCATTAATGACAATGTTTCTATAAAAAGACCTAATACTATAAACATTATAGTAACCAAAAATAATAGTTCATACTTTGAAATATTAATATCTTGAAGAAAATATTCAATGTCATCGACTAATCCAATTGAAATAAGAACAAAATTCAATATACTTGCTGCAAGTATAATTAACATAATCATACCTGTTGTCTTTATAGTACCTTCAATAGCTTTGATAATAACCTCCTTACTCAACAATTTAGAAAAATATGTAATAATAATTGCACCAAAAACTCCTAATGAAGCACTCTCTGTCGGTGTTGCTAATCCAGTATAAATAGATCCCATTATTAAAATAAATAGAGTTAATGTTGGAATGAAATTTTTTAATTCATTAATTTTTTCTTTTAAAGTATATTTTTTTACTTCTTGATTTACAACTCCTTTAAATTTTGAATATATAAATATAAAAAACATAAATAATAATGCTAATATTAATCCAGGTATTAAACCTGCTAAAAATAATTTTGGAATTGAAGTATTAGTTAAGAACCCATAAATGATAAGATTTAATGATGGCGGAATTAATATCCCTAAAGTACCTCCTGCTGCTATAGTTCCTGCAAATAATCCTTCATTATAGCCATATTTTTTACCTTGTGGCATGGCAACAGTTGTTATTGTTGCTGCTGTTGCAACAGATGAACCTGAAATAGATGAAAAAAACGTTGATGCAGCAACATTCGAATGCATTAGTCCTCCTGGTAACCAAGATAACCAGACATTTAGAGCATAATAAATTTTACTTGCCATTCCTGAGTGTAAAAAAATTTCTCCCAATAATACAAAAAAAGGAATTGATAATAATATGTATTCGGTACTAGTACTCCATGTTATTTCTCCTATGGCATTAAATATAGGATAATCTGAAAAAAATGTGCCTAATAGAATGGCGACGCCTGCAATAGAAGAACCTACTGGCACGGATAATATTAATAGAGATAATAAAATGACTAATGATAGAACTATAATTAACATTCAATCTCCTTTTTTATATCAGAAAGATTATTCTTTTCTTTTTGAAATAAATTTTGCATACACTTATATAATAATGTAGTTATGACTATTAAAAAGAAAACGAATCCAATAAACCAAAAACCTTGTGGAATCCATAGTGGAGTTCCTAATGGGGTATTTGCATAAGAATTCTTTTCCCAAGAATTATAAAATACATTAAAGGAAAAATATGTAATACTTGAAATAAATATAAAATTAATAAGCATTGAAAAGAAATCTAAAAAATATTTCCATCTATTTTCTAAAAAATTATAAAATATATCTATTCTAATATGCATTTTTTCAAAAAGTACGTATGCAAGTGACCATGAAATTACTATTGCAAAAATATATGATGAAATTTCATCCACTCCTCCAATAGAGAAGTGGAAGAATTTTCTAAGTATTACTTCTATTACTGTTAAACCTGCACAAAAGAAAATAAGAGAACCAGAAATATAAACAATATATTTAGAACTATTTTTTAACATTATTACCATGATATAATCCCTTTTTATTTAATCTTTAAATTTGTAATATTTCCTATAGAATTATTCCACTCTTCTACTGTTTCAGGAGAAACTTTTTCTGCCCATTTAGGTAAAACTCTTTCTTCTAAAATTCTTTTAGAAATTGATAAATCTTTTCCTTTGAATTTTACTACTTTCATATTATATGACTTTCCATATGAACAATCTCTTCCTGTTAAACACTTTACACCTTCAATTGATTCAAAATTTGATTTATCCCATACTGGTTGAACCACATCTTTGTTATATGAAATTAGTAATTTATCTTGTTCTTCTTTTGAAAATTTATTCCAAGTATTTAAATTCATACTTGTTAGAACATATGCCCATCCTCCTACAGGAATCGGATAAAGGTATTTAGCTATATCACCCCATCCTGAAGAATATCCAGATAAACTTCCTCCAATTGCACAATCTAATACACCTCGTTGTAAGGCAGAAGCAATCTCACTAAAAGGTGGTGTTACTCCTGTAGCTCCTAATCCATCTAAATATTCTGCTAATGTCCATGAACCAGCTCTAACTTTTTTACCTTTTAAGTCTTCTAATGAATCAATTTTTTCATTACAAAATAAAACTTGTGCAGGATAAGGCGTTACACCTAATAATTTAGCATTAAAATCTCTTAAAACAATTTTTTCTAAGGTTGGTTTATAAGCTTCAACAATTTTTTTTGCTGTTTTTATATCAGGTGCAATAGCTGGTAAGTCTAGTCCTGCAAGAGCTTGGGAATCTGAAACAATATATCCTCCAACTGTTGATACAACATCAAAACTTCCATTTGCTAGTTCTCTATAAACAGCAGCACCTTTTAACTTAACTTGACTAATAGATGATACTCTAGTTCTAGTATTTGGAAATTCATTCTTAAAAATTTTTTTCCAATAAGGTTTTTCGAATTCACTAAACATTGTTAAATGTGCCCAAGAACCTACTACTCTCATTTTTTCTGGTGCAGCAAATATTGCTGATGAGAAGACAAAAGTTGCTAATGATAATATGATTATTTTTTTCATATTTATTCCTTTTTATAATTAATTTTTCAAATTATAATTATATTAAATGTGTTTTATATGTGTTCTTTTTTTGATATATTTAATTTTTTTAATATAATTTAAAGCTAGTTTAAAAGTAAGGATATCCATAATATGTTTAATGAAAGAAATATTCCTAGATTAATTATATTTGCACCAATATTTACGATAATAGTGTTATCAACTACAATACTTTATTCACTTATTACAATTCAAAAAGATTATTTAGATGCTGAAGTAAAGAAAATAGAAAAAGATTATATTAAAAATCAAAGAATCATTTTAAAAAAAGAAATAGATTATATATATGAATATATTCTTTATCATAAAAAGATAACTATAGATA
>QKDL01000093.1 GCA_003252105.1 Arcobacter sp. | reverse complement strand
CTATTTTATTTTACTAAATTTTCATAAAAGAACTATTTGTATGCTAAATTTTCTATTACTAACTTCTTATTTTTAAAAGGATCGATTATAGCTTTTATCTCATCAAATCTATATTTTAAAGGGAACCCTATATTACTGTTTTTTGCGGTACTTTCCAATTTATAATAAGCTTTCCCATTTACATAAAGTGCTTTTTTATTTATCTTTTTATCTAAATGAACTATTACAAATATATGTTTAGGAACTACTACAAAATAAGCCTCATAACCTTTTGCATGCAGTAGTGAGATAAGAAGATTACTTTTATCATCACAATCCCCATAGTTTTGTTCTATTACATTTTTTCCACTTCTAGCTACTGATTCATTAACTTTATAAGGGATATTTGTAACAAGGTCTAACATACTTTGTACTTCACAAACTTGTGTTTTGCACCCTTTGCTTAACCTATTGGCCAAAGCTTTTGTATATTCATCAGTTTTAACTTGATTTACATAGGTTAAACCACCTATATCTATAAACTGATTTTTAACTATAAAAAATGATTTATAGATAATTCCTATAAAAAATATAATCGATAAAACTGATAATATAACTGAGATTATATATACCAATCTATTTTTAAAAAGCATCCAAGACCTTTTTTAGTTCTTGAATATTATCTTTTGATTTTATATAGATATTTATATATTTTTCATCTAAAAAGTCATATATTTCACAACTTTCAATTTTGAGACCACTTTTTAGAAAGTTTTCTTTTAATCTATTTGTATCTATCTCATCTTTTAATTTTATTAAAAGTGAATTTGTATTGCTTTGATAAATTATATCTACTATTCCTGTGGCAAAAAAACTATTTTCTAACTCTATTCTATTTTTTATATTTATACTATTTGATATATTTTTAAACTTTTCATCTTTTAAGGACTCTTCTAAATATTTTACATTATAGACTGATAGTTTATTGCTTGGTTCTGATTTTCTTATTTTATTTATATTCTCTTCATTTGAAAAAATTGAAGCAATATCTAATAATTCATTTGAAAAATATTTACTAAAATCTTTGATTATATATATCTTTTTATACTCATCAATACTATTTATTGCTGATTTTAAATGACAATAATCAAAGTAAGTTTCATCTATAAGGATTATTGCATCTTTTGATATCCAATATTCAAAAAGTTTTTCCAACTCATAGTATGTACCATCTAAAAAAGATGGATTCATAAAAATCACTACACTATCTTCTTTTATTGGATAATAAATATTCTCAAACCTATTAATCAACTTAACTTCATAATCCAAATTTAATGCAGCCTTTTTATATTCAATCTCACTTGGAGAATATATAAAACAATGTTTTAAATTAATATATTTCAAAAAAGAATATATTGCTGAACTATAACCATTGTAAAGTTCTATTTTAGATTTTGAAAGATTATATCTTTTTGCAATCAGTGATAAAAGTTTTTTATAACTCTTATCTTTTATAATATTAACTTCATTGTAATCAATAGAAATATTTGGTTTTATAAAATTTGAACTACAACTAAAATCTATCATTAACTAATCTCTTAAAGCCAATTTATATCCCATTCCACCTTGAGATAATATTGTATTTTGTGGAAGTTTTCTTCTGACTCTTTTTACTAAAGCCCTTATATTTTCAGTTGTTGTTAAATCCCCTTCCCAAACATATTGTTCAATATGCTCAAAGGTAACTATTTTTTCAAGATTTTTATAAAAAAGGTTCATAAGAAGTATCTCTTTTTTTGATAACTTAATCTCTTCATCCCCTTTAAAAAGCTTTTCCTTTTCTATATCATAAAAATATCCCTCTTTTAGTAGGATTTCATTTTTTTCATTTTTACAAAGTTTTTCAAGCTTCAATTCCAACTCATAAATATAAAAAGGTTTTTTTATATATTCATTGCAACCTTTGCCATACGCATCTTTTATGGTATCTAATTCAACATTTGCACTGATTATGATACAAGGAACATCTTTGTTCATACTTTTTATCTCATTTAATATAGTAAGTCCATCAATCCCTGGTACATTTATATCTAAAATAAAACAATCATAACCATCATAAATTTTTTCAATAACCTCTTTCCCATCAGAAAAAGAATCTACCTTATAATTTTTTTCTATCAACGACTCTTCAATAAGTTTTAAAAGTCTTATATTATCTTCAAGAACTAATATTTTCATCTACACAACTTTTATTTTCAAATTTTATTAAAATATGAGCACCTACTTCACACTCTAAAGCTTCAATTTTTCCATTCATTTTATCTTCTATAATCAATTTAGTCATATATAAGCCAAATCCATCACCTGCTGGTTTTGTAGTAAAAAAAGGTTGAAATACTTTTTTTAAATTCTCTTTTTGAATACCTATACCATTGTCTTTTATACTAATATATATATCTTTATTCTTTTCATAAACATTAATATCAATTTTTCCATCTATTTGTTTTTTTGTTTTTAATTTTTTTATTCCATCAATACTATTGTTAATAATACTTATAATACATTGTTTAAACTCATTTTCATAAGCACAGACACTTAGATTTTCCCCTTGATATTTCACATTTAAATCAATATAGTTATATTTTATACTATGTTCCATAACTTCTAAAAGTGAATCAAAAGATTTTTTCAAACAAAAATTGCTTTTTTTCAAAGAGGGTTTTATAAAACTTCTAAAGTTGTCAATTGTTTTAGTCATATATTGTACTTGTGTCATCACCTCATCAACATATTTTTTAGTTTCATCTATACTTACATCTTTTTTCATTCTTTTATAAAGTAGTTCTTGAACTATTGTTGATACTTCAATAAGTGGCTTCTTCCATTGATGTGCGATTGAGGTTATCATCTCCCCTATCTCTGCTGTTTTTGCTCTTTGTATAACAAATTTTTCGTCATTTTGCCTTTGTATCTCGAGTTGTTTTATATTTGTATGATCACTTATAACCGTAACAAGTCCTGCTTTTTTTTCATTTTTATCAAAATATTGTTTTCTTCTTATAAACAGATATGTTTTATTTTTCTCATCATCTTTTATAACAACCTCTTTTTCTTCAAAAACTTCATTTAAAATATTTAATTTTTTTATTTTATCAGGGATTATTTCAAAAATATTTCTACCTATAATTTGTTCTTTTTTTAAATTTAGAAATCTACAAAATGCACCATTACATCCTAAGACTTTACCCTCTTTACTCTCCCAAACTATTGCATTTTGTATATTGTTTAAAAGTACATTATCTAATTTATTTTGTTCAAAAAGTCTTATCTCAGCTTTTGTATTTTTAATTATTGCAACAATTAAAGCTATCAATAATATCAATAACACTGGAACTGAAACAAATACATTATTTACAAAATCTCTATTTTTTTCAAAGAAATCTTTTGGTCTATTTATTATTGTTGATAAAGTTGGGATATCACTATCTAATAAATCAAATTTTTTTAAAATGTCGTAATCAAAATAATATTTTCCAGAAGGTATATCTATTTTTATATCTTTTATCTTATTATTCTCATGAAGAATTTCCATTGTTTTTTTAGCTGCTAAAACACCTTGAATTACAGGATCAATCATAACACCACCTATGGAACCCTCACCTAAATGTATTGTATTTAGAGCAAAAACAGGATATTTTGATTCTCTGAAAAATTCTCTTATTTCATTATATGGAATATATTGTTTATTTTTATCTACATACAAACTTGTAAATAAAACAGCACTATTTTTTGGAAGATTATTGATTTTAGTTTGTATATCATCAAGTACAATTTGGTTGTCATATATTATTTTAAATCTATGTTCAAACTCCTTCATAGTTTTAAGAATTTGAGATTTTATCTCATTTGAAGATAAACTATCATCACTAACTATGTATAAAGTATTTAAATTTTTTATAACTTTACTTATTAACTCTAAATTTTTTCTAATATCTTTATACTCTACTATTCCAGTTATTTTTCCATTTAACTCTTTAGGTATAGAGTTAAAATCAAAGTTTTCAATACCACAAAAAATAATAGGAACATTTTTGAAAAATTTATTATGATATTTTAAAACAAACATATAAGCATAATTATCAGCAACTAAAATTGCTTTGTATTTTCTTTTTGAGAATTTCATTTCATAAAGTTTTAGTAAAGTATCAAAATATTCTTTTGTATCAATCTTTTTACTATCCATATATTCTGTTGTTAATTCATACTCAGAATAGTTCTTTAAAACCTTTTCAATCCCTGTTGATATCCCATCACTCCATTTTAAACCTTTATTATAAGAGTGTAAAAGTAATATCTGGTTCTTTTCAAATGCAAACAATGATAAGGTAAAAATTAATGTAAATAGATATATTCTCATAAAAAATCTTATTTTTTTCATATATTAACAAAAAAGTCCTATTTTTATCCCTTTACTAATCTTATAATTTCATTATAAAGAAAAATTAAAAGGAGTCTATTATGAAAAATATATCTTTCAAAGCAATTTTACCAGTTGCTGTAATTGTTATATTTTGGTTTCTTCCTGCTCCTCAAGGTCTTAGTATTGAAGCTTGGCACTTCTTAGCTATATTCTTTGGGGTTGTAGTTGGATTGATTGTAGAACCAGTACCAGCTGCATTGGTTGGGTTTACAGGTATCTCTTTGGTCGCTATATTTGGACTTATAGGAAATGCAAAAGCTAGTATCTCTTGGGCACTTTCAGGTTTTTCAAATACAGTTATTTGGTTAATCTTTGCAGCGTTTATGTTTGCACTTGGATACAAAAAAACAGGACTTGGTAGAAGAATCTCTCTTATAATGATTAAATATATGGGTAAAAGTTCTTTAGGACTTGGATATGCAGTTGCTTTTTCAGATTTAGTATTGGCTCCTTTTATGCCATCTAATACTGCAAGAAGTGCAGGTACAATCTATCCAGTAGCAAGTAATATTCCATTGATTTTCGATTCAACTCCTGATAATGAACCAAGAAAATTAGGTTCATATATCTCTTGGGTTGCAATTGCAACAACTTGTGTGACAAGTTCTATGTTCTTAACAGCACTTGCACCTAACTTGCTTGCAGTTGATTTAATTGCACAAGGGACAGGAAATACAATCTCATGGTCAGGATGGGCAGCTATCATGTTACCGTTGATGATTCCACTATTTTTACTAACTCCATGGTTAGTATATGTAGTGTATCCACCAACACAAAAAACTTCACCTGAAGCTCCAGCATGGGCAGCAGCTGAATTAGAAAAATTAGGAAAAATAACTCCAAAAGAGTTATTAATGGCAGGACTTGCAATAATAGCTTTACTTCTATGGATTTTTGGTAAAAACTTTGGAATCCACTCTACAACTGCAGCAATTGCCGTTGTATCAGTAATGGTACTTGCAAATGTAATTACTTGGGATGATGTTATATCAAATAAAGCAGCATTCAATGTTCTTATCTGGTTCGCATCATTAGTTGCTATGGCAGCAGGATTGAAAAAAGTGGGTGTTTTAGCTTGGATTGGTACTAGTGCAGAAGTTTATCTATCTGGAATGTCTCCAACAATGTTAATACTTTCAATGTTATTGTTCTTCTTTGTACTTCACTACTTCTTTGCAAGTACAACAGCTCATACAACAGCATTGATGCCAATTTTTATAGCAATTGCAGTAAAACTTATGACACCAGAACAAATTCTTCCATTCTCTATATTACTTGCAGGTAGTTTAGGGGTAATGGGTATCATAACTCCATATGCAACTGGACCTTCTCCAATCTGGTATGGTGCAGGATATATTTCTCAAGCTAGATGGTGGGCACTTGGTGCAATCTTCGGAGCGTTATATTTAGCAGCAATCTTAGTTGGTGCTTTCATATTTATCTAAAAAGAAGCTTTCGCTTCTTTTTAGCTCATAAAAATTTATACTATATTATTATTTTTCATTTCACTGCTACAATATTTGTACCTATAAAGACCTATTATATTATCATTATTCTTTGATTCCAGATATCTTTTGAAGCTTAAATCTATAATAATATATTAACTTATATTTTATTATCTATCTGTTAGAATCTATTATCCACTTAGCTTAAAAGGAAAAAATATGAATGTAAGTGCAACACAACAAAGATATACAAACTATCATACTCAAACAAGTAATTCAACATCTAAAACACAGTTAATAAGTAATTTTACAAGTGCTATGCAAGAAGAAAATAAATCAAGTACAAATAAAGAAGTTGATTTATTAGATATAGATAATTATCAAAGTTTAAATTCAGAAGATAAAAAAGAGTATATAAAAAAAATAGGTGATAAATATGGATTACCAACAGCACTAGCATTTGATACAGCTACAAGATTTAAAGATACAACTATGCAACAAGCAGTTTTAGAAAATATTATTAATTTATCTGATTCTGAAAAACTTAATTATACTACTGACTTAAACCAAAATATTAATAGGTTTGAAATGGGGTTAGAGCTTAATCCTAGCTATAATATCTTAAGTTTTGATGAAGATGGACAGCCTATTTTTAATGAAGATTTGGAATCTCATCATATGGTAAGTTTAGAAGCAAGTGAATTAAAAGACTTCTTTACCTCAATGAAAAAATCAGAGACTGTAGGTGAACAAGCAACTTATTTTGTAAATATCTATGATGATATCTTAAACTCATACATTAATTATAAAGAAGATGAGAAAAAATCTTATCAACCTTATCTATATAAACATAGTTGATTTAAACCTAACTTTGACTTAAAATTTTAGTCAAAGTTATTGTTTATTACTTCTAAGAAATCCTTAGGATTTTTATATCCTACAATTTTAGCTACTTTTATCTCTTGATTATTTTCATCCCAAAAAATCATCCCTGGAGGTCCGAAGATATTGAATTTTTTCATCAACTCTTTGTCATCTTGTGTATTTTTTGTAACATCTGCTTTTAGTAAAGTAAATTTTGAAAGTGTGTTTATAACCTCTTCATTTTGAAAAGTATTGCATCAAACTCTTTACAAGATACACACCACTCAGCCCAAAAGTCTAACATCACTGGTTTAGTTGAAGCTTTGATTGCCTCATCTAACTCTTGTATATTTTTGATTTTTTTAAACTGTAATTGTGAGCTTTGTACAACCATACCTTTTGAAGATGTAAAAGCTTCAAGTGGTTTTAAAACATTTGTTGCACCACTTACTGCTCCAACAAAAACTAAAACCCCATAAATAAATATAACTGTAGTTATAAGTTTTGCTAAAATATGCTCATAGATTTTTAAATACAATGCTGCACCTATAAGTAATAATGCCCATAAATACATTGTAATAGTTGGATCTAAAACTCTATCTAACATCCAGATTGCAATAGCTAACATCACTATTCCAAATATTTTTGTTACAGAATCCATCCAACCACCTGGTTTTGGCATATATTTTCCAGCTCCAAGACCAATCAATAATAATGGAACACCCATACCTAAACTCATCACAAATAGTGCTAATCCACCTAAAATAGCATCACCAGTTTGTCCTATATAAACTAAAGCACCAGCTAATGGTGGAGCAACACAAGGTCCCACTATAAGTGCTGATAAAAATCCCATTATAGCAATTCCCATTACACCTTGCTTCTCTTTTCCATCTGTAGTTTTATTGATTTTATTTTGTATACTTTGTGGAAGTTCAAGTTTAAAATATCCAAACATAGAAAATGCCAAAGCAATAAAAATCAATGAAAAAGCAACTAATACATATGGATTTTGTAAACTAGCTTGTAGGTTTGCTCCAAATACTCCTGCTAAAACTCCTGCAATAGTATAAGCCAAACTCATAGAAATCACATATACCAATGATAAAAAGAAACCTTTTTTAGCATTTAGTTCACCTTCATTTCCAGCTTTTACAATAATAGAAGATAAAATAGGAATCATAGGAAATACACATGGAGTTAAAGATAATAAAAGTCCAAAACCAAAAAAAGTAGCTAATACTAAAACAATATTCCCATCTTTTAGTGTAGAAGCAATCGAATCTGTTTCATTTACTGCTTGTTCCACTTGTGTTAGTTCAACAACTTTTTTTTCAGTTTTTATATCACTTTTTCCATCAAGATTTAAGCTAATAGATTTATCCATAGGGGCATAACAAAGTCCAGCTTTTGAACATCCTTGAAACTCAACCATTAAATCCACATTTGAACTATTTACTTTTGACTTGATTAATGAGTATGGAATATCAATATTTAAATCGTTAAAATGAACTTCCCAAATCTCATATTTTATTGCTTGTGGAACATTAAGTTCACTTTTTATATCTATTTTTTCTGGTTTAGTTATAAAAAACTTTAGCTTGTCATCATATAAATAGATATCTTTTCCAAGTTTTAGTTGAAAAACAACTTTATCATCTTTTTTTTCAAAAGATGTCTTAAAAGCCTCATCTGGCTCTAAAAAATCTTGCTCAACTGCAAAAGCAAAAATTGAAAAAAGTAATACTAGTAAGATTTTTTTCATATAGTTTCCTTATTTTAAATATATATCAATATCTTCTTGAAGTTGTTTAGTAGTTCTAATACCAACTTTTTTAGTGATAAGTTTACCCTCTTTAAAATATGCTAAAGTAGGAAGAGATTGAACTCCATAGTCTAAAGCGATATCTCTATTTTCATCAATATCAACTTTATAGATATATACATCATCTGGTTTAATTTTGCCATAGTTTTCTAAATTTTTTGATAGAATCTGACAAGGTGGGCACCATGTGGCATAAAAATCTATGATAACTTTTTTTTCATTAAGTTTTTCTTCTATATTTTCTGGGGTAATATGCTCAAAGGCAAAAAGAGAAATATAACTTAACAAAAAAATACTCAAAACTTTTTTTAACATCAAAATACCTTTTTTGTCGTATTATATACAAAAATTGTAAAGAGTTTGTTAATCAATTTAATTAAATTTAATATTTTCAACTATAATAAAAAATTATACCTTGCCTTAATGTTTTTTGATATCATTACTTTAAAAATTTAAAAGGTGCACTGATGGATGAGCTAACAGATTTACCACCTAAAAGTGTTGAATATATGATAAAAGATAATGTTGTTATGATAGATATTAGAAGAAAAGATGAGTGGGAATACACAGGAGTTATTAAAAATGCTTTTAAACTAACTTTTTTTGATGAATATGGTAATCATGATATACCAACTTGGCTAAGAGAGTTTCAAAAACTTGTAACTTCAAAAGAACAAGCTTTTGTACTTATTTGTGCCCATGCAAATAGAACTAGAGTTGTAGGTAACTATTTAATTGAACAACATGGATATAAAAATTGTTCTCACTTAATGGGTGGGATGGCTTTGTGGTTAGAAGAGGATAGAGAAGTAGTTTTTGATGCCTAAAAGACTCTATTAAGAGTCTTTTTTAGCATCACTTGCTTTTTGTAAAATCGCTATTACATCATCTAAATTTTCATATGGAATATGTGATTTCCATTCAATATCTTTCCCATTTAACGATATTCCAATACTAACAATATCTGGCGTTCCTTGCCCATATGGTTCACTTACATTTGAAATTGAGATAACTCCTTTTTTTGTTCCATGAAGAGGAAGAACCCCTAATTCTGTAGTTGCCATTTTAAATCCTTTTGTAAAATTTTAATGTAATCTATTTTTGCAAAAACAAACTTTTATTATCTTAAAACTTCTTTATTATTTACTATTTTTAATTGTTAATTTTTTTTGCAATAACTTGACCAAATTTAACATTTTGTTCTAATAAGTTTTCAAGTTTTACAAAATCTTTTTCCCAAATCATTACAATAGTTGAACCCATTTTAAAATATCCTAAACATTGACCTTTTTTTATGTTTAGATCTTCATATTCATATACTTTTATCTCATTTGTTTCATTATTTGTTTCAACTTTTTTCTCAAAGTTAAAAACCATTTGTCCTACATTTAAGGCACCTACAAAAACCATATAAAAAAGTTTATCTTCATAAGTACACTCTAAAATCACTCTTTCATTTTCAATAAATAAATCTATTTGTTTATTTAAATATTTTAGATTTACTGGATAAAGTTTTCCTGGAACATGGATAAGTTTTTTAACTTTAAAATCACAAGGTGCATGATATCTGTGATAATCTTTTGGTGATAAATAAAAATTCATATAAGAACCATTACTCACCTTTTCATAATTTTCAGCACTATAATATGTTAATAGCTCTTCAACACTATACTCCATACCTTTTATTTGCAAAAGTAAATCGTTTTTTAATTTCCCACATTGAGTTATATAACTATCGCAAGGTGAAATAAAACTATCAGAATCCTTATTAATCTCTCTTGGAATTGCTAATTCTCTTGTAAATAAATCATTTAACGATTTATAATATTTTGCATTTCTAAATTCACTCATGTCAAGTTTTAGAAACTTTACATATGAACTATTTATTACCTTTTGTATAACAGATGGAAACTCCATTTTTGCAAAAATACCAAAATATTGAGAAATCAAATTTGTAATATGCATTAAAACCCTTGTTTTTATTTTTTTGTATTTTATCCAATACCAAATTAAAATAGAAAAAATACTATTTTTTAAAATTGTTATTTAACCTAAATTTATAAGAATTTTTTGAACTAAATTTGTTAATCTTCGATTTACAAAATACAAATTATTATAAAAGGAATTAACAATGTTTACAGTTAAAGTAGAAAAAGAGTGTGGATGTTTTAAAAGAAGTGATTTAATCAATAATTTACAAATTGAATCAAAAGATGATGCATTAAGTAAAGCAATCGAGATGAAAAACCAAATGAACGAAGAGTTCTGTGGTAAACATGATTTTGATTTAGTAGAATTCAATGACAACTTTGTAATCACATTTGCTCAAGACAAACCATCTGGTTGCTGTGGTGGTGGACACTGTAGCTAAGATATAGACTCAAAAGAGTCTATATCTTAATCATTTGGAACTAAAATAGTTAATGTTCCTTTTTCATGCATTCCACCAGCAAAAAGCTCTGCATCTTTCCCAAAACCATAAAAGAAATCAGCTCTTATTTGTCCTTTAATTGCCCCACCTACATCAGCTGCCACTGTTAGGTTTGCAATAGGTTCATTTGTTACTGAATTTTTTGTATTTATAAATACTGGCATTCCAAGAGGGATATATCTTCTATCAACTGCAAGATTCCTATAACCTCTAAGTGGTGTCCCTAAAGCTCCTGAAGCTCCAACTTTTCTCTCTGAAAAGAAAATATAACTTTTATTTTGGTTTAAAATCTCATCCATTCTTTTTGGATTATCTTTTAAATATGCTTTAATCCCTTGCATAGTAGCTCCATAACCTTCTAAAACATCCTCTTTTAATAAAACTTTTCCTATTCCTGTAAACTTATGTCCATTTTGATTTGCATAACCTATATTTAGCATTTCTCCATTTTCAAGTCTTACTTTACCAGAACCTTGAATTTGAAGAAAAAATAGGTCTAACCTATCGTCAACATAACAAATAGCTTCTAAATCAGCCCTATCATTTATCTTTTTTCTATCATCATATGGGATAAGTTTATTCCCTTCTACTTTACCTCTTAATCTATATTTTTTTAATTCTGGATATATATCGGTAAGATCAACAATTATCATATCATCAGGTGTTTTATATATGGGATATTTATATTTTTCACTTTTTTCTAAACTACCATTTAATAAAGGTTCAAAATATCCGGTAATAGTTCCTAAATTTGAACCATCTTTATTAACCAATTCATATGGAGTAAAGTTTGTTGTAAAAAATTCAGAAGCATTTGTATACTCTTTAGCTTTTTCACATACATTTTTAAATAAATCAAATTTATAAGAACGTTTACAATCTTTTTTAAATACCTCAAAAGCTAATTCTAAATCATCTTCATAAAAACCTGGTATATCATTGAAAGTAACTTTTTTTAATTTTGCTTTAGGTGAAACATCTTCAATAACCTCGTATTTAGGGGTACACCCTGTAAAAACTAAGATAGAAATAAAAATTGTAAAAATAATAGACTTCATATATAACCTCACGATTGTTAATTTTAACTATGCAATCTTAACATCTAAAAGTTAATCAAAGCTAAACTTGTGAATATACTTCTTTTAAGCCACAAGATTTACAGGTATATTCAATATCTTTTACACCTGAACAATCTTTACCTTTTAGTAATCTTGTAGTAATAATTTCTGATTTAAAGGTAGTTTTTGTATTTTCATCATAAAAAACTCTAGTTTTTTGACCGCAAGCTGGACACTCACCAGAATTTAGTTTATCAACACGAGAATGTTTATTTTTATAATATAAAAGTATAGAAAAAATAGAGATTAAAAATAGTATAAGTAAAAAAATAATAGTTTGCATGAAGCAGAGTTATTACTCTACTTCAGCATCGATAACATCATCGTCATCTTTTTTAGCTTTAGCATTTGGTTGAGCTCCTGCTTGACCACCTGCTTGTTGCTCTTTTGCATACATAGCTTCAGCTAATTTGTGAGATTTTTCTGTTAATGCTTTAACTTTCTCTTCAATTTGCTCTTTTGTTGCATTTTCATCTTTTAGAAGTGTTTCTAAATCAGCTGCAGCATCAATAATAGCTTTTTTCTCTTCTTCAGAAACTGCACTTTCATTTTCTTCTAAAGTTTTTCTTGTTGAGTGTAATAATGCATCAGCTTGATTTCTAATTTCAATTACCTCTTTTCTTTTTGCATCAGCTTCTTTGTTTGCTTCTGCTTCATTTACCATTTTTTCAATCTCTTCATCACTTAATCCAGATGAACCAGAGATAGTAATTTTGTTTTCTTTTCCAGTCCCTTTATCTTTAGCAGATACATTTAAAACACCATTTGCATCTATATCAAATGTTACTTCAATTTGAGGAACACCTCTTGGAGCTGCTGGAATATCTGAAAGTTCAAACATACCTAAAGATTTATTATCTTTTGCAAACTCTCTTTCACCTTGTACTACGTGAATTGATACAGCTGGTTGATTATCTTCAGCTGTTGAGAAAACTTGAGATTTTTTAACAGGGATTGTTGTACCTTTGTCAATTAATTTAGTAGCAACTCCACCTAAAGTTTCAATTCCAAGTGATAAAGGAGTAACATCTAGTAATAATACATCTTTAACATCTCCTCTTAAAACACCAGCTTGAACAGCAGCACCAGCAGCAACAACCTCATCAGGGTTTACACCTTTATTTAAATCTTTTCCAAAGAATTCTTTTACAACTTTATTTGCTTTTGGTAATCTTGTTGAACCACCAACCATGATTACTTCTTGAATTTCACCTTTATCTAAACCTGCATCTTTAAGTGCAGTTTTAATATGTTGTAATGTTTCAGAGATTAAATGCTCTGTCATAGACTCAAATTTAGCTCTAGTTAAAGATTTAACTAAGTGAACTGGTCCTGCACTTCCCATAGAGATAAATGGTAAGTTAATCTCTGTTGATTCAGCAGAAGATAACTCTTTTTTAGCATTTTCAGCTGCATCTTTTAATCTTTGAAGAGCCATTTTGTCATTTTTAATATCAAAACCATTCTCATCTTTGAACTCTTTTGCTAACCAATCAATAATAGCGTTATCAAAATCATCCCCACCTAGGAATGCATTACCATCAGTTGAAAGTACTTCAAATGTTCCATCACCAATTTCAAGAACAGTAACATCAAATGTACCACCACCTAAATCGTATACAAGAACTTTTTCTTCACCTTTTTTATCTAAACCATATGCTAATGAAGCAGCAGTTGGCTCATTGATGATTCTTAATACATTTAAACCAGCAATAGTACCTGCTTCTTGAGTTGCTTTTCTTTGTGCATCATTGAAGTATGCAGGAACTGTAATAACTGCATCAGTAACAGGAGCACCTAAATACTCTTCAGCATCTGCTTTTAATTTTCCTAAAATTTTAGCTGAAATCTCTTGTGGAGTATAAACTTTATCTCCAATCTCAACTGCTGCTGCACCGTTTCTGTTAACAATTTTATATCCTACTTTAGATTGTGCTTCTTTAGCATTCTCTTCATCCATCATAAGACCCATAATTCTTTTTACAGAATAGATAGTTTTTTCTGGATTTGTAATAGCTTGTCTTTTTGCAGGATCACCAACTAAAACTTCACCTTTATCTGTAAAAGCAACAATAGATGGAGTAGTGTTTTTTCCCTCTTTATTTGGGATTACTTTTGCTTCACCACCTTCATAAACTGCCATACAAGAGTTTGTTGTACCTAAATCTATACCAATAACTTTACTCATTTTATTATCCTTATCATATTTTTATTATCAAATTTTAATTTTTATATCAATAGTTTTATGACTTTACGGTCAATGACGTAAAACGTCAAATCTGTAAAAAGTTTACTTTTTACAGATTGATACCATTGCTGGTCTTAATAACCTATCTTTAAACTTATAACCCTTTTGAAGTCTTTGAACAATTTGTCCATCTTCATGGTCTGGGCTGTCAACTTGCATTACAGCATCATGGAAGTTTGGATCAAACTCACCATCTGTATCTACAATTGATATATCATGTTTTTCAAAAGCTGTATAGAAGTTTTTGATTGTTAACTCTACACCCTCTTTTAATTTTGATAAAAGTTCTTCTGTTGGTAGCTCTTTTGAAGCTTCCTCTGCAGCTAATGCCATCTCTAAAGTATCAATTGGAGCTAATAGATCTTTTGCAAATTTTTCACTTGCGTAATCAATAGCTTGATACTTCTCTTTTTCTAATCTTTTTTTAATATTTTCAAAATCTGCATGAACTCTTAAATATTTATCTTCACTCTCTTTTAGTTGTGATTCTAATTGAGCGATTTTATCTTCAGCTGTTAATTCTTTTGTTTCAGAAGATACCTCTTGTGTATTTTCTACAGTTTCTTCTTGAGACACTTGTTTGTTTAGTTCTTCTTGTATATTTTCAGTTTTTTCACTCAAAACTAATCTCCTATATCATACTTATTTTATTATAGAAATATTCGTAATCTTTTGATAGTTCACCAACTACTAACATCTTTGTATCCATGTTCTGTATTTTACAGTTATGGCAGATTGCTATATAGCCTTCTGGTACAATTCTATCAAAATATAAACCTTCTTCAATCGAGTCTAAAATTCTACCTTTAAGAAACGAATTTATACTTCGCTCATCAAAGTTAAATTTAAGTGCTAATGAAAAAAACTCTTTTGTATTGTAAATATGAAAATTTTTATTTTGTAAATATAAACTAACTTTTTCATAGATTTCCATTGCTCCTACTTGTTTAGAAATATTAACAATATGTGAAAGTTCTAAACCAACCATATCATTTAAAAATCTATATAAAGGATCTGTAAACTTTACTGTAATAGAAAAAGTAGAAAACTCTAAAATCATATATCTATTTTCTACATTTAAAATATCTTTTAATAAATCAGACTTTTGTTCTTGTAAAAAAACAGTTAAGCCAATATCATGAGAAAGATATTCAACAGCTTTTTCATTTACAAAGTCAAGTTTGAAATCTAATTTTTCTCCCCAATAAAGCTTTAATGCCTCAGTAGTTGGAGTTCTTCCACTACTTACATGTTCTTGAGCAAGGAACCCCTCATCTCCTAACTTTTTAAAGTAACCTCTAATAGTAGCAGGTGAGTATGTAATATCATACATAGATTTTAATTGAGAAGACCCAATTGGTTCTAAATGCTCTATATACGCTTTTATAATTGAGTGTAATAAAAATTCTTTTTTATCCATTTTCATATTCACTTTTTCGTTTTTAGCACTTTAAATCTTAAACTGCTAAAATGATTATACTATATGAGTGAGTAAATGTCAAGTCTTTTTATTGAAAAATTTTTCAATATAAATTTTATGTATATAAATTTTCTATACAGAAATTTTTATACAACTTTTATATAACTATGTTATACTTTTCACAGTTATTGTGAAATTTCACAATTTCATTTATCATTATTAATCTAAAAGGAGAGAAGATGAAGAGAATTGCAACAGCTGTACTTGCGACAGCATTAACTATACCTGCATTTGCAGCAGAGTTTATTACAATTGGTACAGGAAGTGTAACTGGAACTTATTACCCAACTGGTGGAGCAGTTTGTAGACTTGTTAACAAATACAAAAAAGAATCAAAGATCAGATGTTCTGTTGAATCAACTGGTGGTTCTGTATACAATATTAATACAATCAAAAATGGTGAACTTGATTTTGGTATTGCTCAATCAGATGTTGTTTACCAAGCAGCAAATGGACAAAAAAAGTTTGAAGGTGAACCTGTTAAAAAATTAAGATCAGTTATGGCTATCTATCCAGAACTATTTACATTAGTTACAAGAAAAGAAGCTGGAATTAAAAGTATCATGGATGTAAAAGACAAAAGAATCAATCTTGGAAATCCTGGTTCTGGAAATGAAGCTACTGCATTAGCATTATTTAAAGCAATCGGTATGAGTAAAGATGATTTAGCATTTGCTGGTGTATTAAAAGCTGGTGAAGCTCCTGATGCATTAAGAGATAATAAAATTGATGGATATTTCTATATGGTTGGACATCCAACTGCAAATATCAAAGATGCTTCAAATTCAGTAGATGTTGCAATTACACCTATTAATGGACCAAAAGTAGATGCATTTGTTAAAGCAAACCCATACTTTGCACAAGCAGATGTTCCTGCAGGTATTTATAAAGGTGTTGATACTCCTGTTCCTACATTTGGGGTAAAAGCTGTTTTAGTATCTAGTACAGATGTTAGTGATAAAGCAGTATATACATTAGTAAAAGCTATTTTAGAAAACTTTGATGATTTCAAAAAGCTACACCCTGCATATGCAAATATTACTAAAGAATCATTACTTGATGGTTTAAGTGCTCCTTTACATGAAGGTGCTAAAAAATATTTTAAAGAAGCTGGATTATTATAATCTAGTCAATTCAAAGGCTTTTGCCTTTGAATTATCATTTTATTATGTATGATTTATCTTTCTAAATTACATATAATAAAATTCATAAGGAACTACCATGAAAATTTATGAAGAAAAACCACACACACTAGACGAACTCGAAGAGGAACAGGCTGAAGAATCAAGAAAGGTCCTTAATGAATTAGAAGGGCAAAGGGTTTTTGGAAAAGAGCATTATGAGTTTTGGATAATCTCAACAATTGCACTACTTTGGTCTTTATTTCAATTATATATTGTTATTGAACCGACAAACTCAACTATCTCAAGATCTATTCACTTATCATTTGCTTTATTATTAGCATTTATGATTTACCCAATGATGAGAAGAGAATATTTTTTATCAAAAATTAGATGGTTTGGATATACCTTCTCCTTTATTGGAATGTGTACTGCTGGATATATTGCCTTTTTCTTTGAGGATTTGGCCTTAAGACCAGGTGATTATACAAATATAGATATTATTGTTGCCCTAATTGGTATTGTAATCTTACTTGAAGCAGGAAGAAGAGTATTAGGTATTGCTTTATCTATTATTGCAATTGTATTTATTGCTTATGATATCTTAGGACCATATATGCCTGAACTTATTATTCATAAGGGAGCTAGTTTAAATAAACTTGCAGGGCATATGTTTTTAACTACAGAAGGGATATTTGGTGTACCATTAGGGGTATCAACTGGTTTTGTATTTTTATTTGTACTTTTTGGTTCTCTTTTAGATAAAGCAGGAGCTGGAGAATATTTTATAAATCTTGCATTTGCACTACTTGGAAGATTTAGAGGAGGACCTGCAAAAGCTTCTGTTGTAGCTTCTGGATTTACTGGAATTATGAGTGGTTCATCTATTGCAAATACTGTTACAACGGGAACCTTCACAATTCCTCTTATGAAACGTACTGGATTTAGACCAGAACAAGCAGGAGCAGTTGAAGTTGCAGCCTCAACAAATGGTCAACTTATGCCACCTGTTATGGGTGCTGCTGCATTTATCATTGCAGAGTTTTTAGGTTTAGCTTATACTGATGTAATATTTGCAGCCTTTATTCCGGCATTTGTTTCTTATTTTGCACTATTTTATATAGTTCACTTAGAAGCTTTAAAACTAGGTTTAAAAGGTATGAATGCAGAGGATATACCTCCAAAATTCCAAACTTTTATAAAAGGGATACACTATTTAGTTCCAATTTTCTTTTTATTGTATACTTTAATGGTGTTAAGAGAGAGTGCTGCAAGTGCTGCATTTAATGCAATTATGCTTTTAATGCTTCTTATGGTTGTACAACACCCATTTAGAGCCTTTTTAGCAAAAGAAAAAATCACAAAAGATATTTTACTTTCTGGTTTTGTTGATATACTTGCAGGTATGATTAGTGGAGCTAAAAATATGATTCCAATTGCTGTAGCAACTGCACTTGCTGGTATTGTTGTTGGATCAATTACTTTAACTGGACTTGGGCAAGTTTTATTAGATGTAATAGAAACTTTATCAAATGGTAATATTTTTATTATCCTTATATTAGCAGGGGTTATTTCATTAGTTCTTGGAATGGGTTTACCAACAACTGCTAATTATATTGTTATGGCATCATTAACAGCACCAGTTATTTTAATATTAGCTCAAGATAATGGATTCTTAATTCCAGCTATTGCAGCTCACTTGTTTGTATTTTATTTTGGTATTTTAGCTGATGACACCCCACCTGTTGGACTTGCAGCTTATGCCGCAGCAGGTATTGCAAAAGCAGACCCAATTAAAACTGGTATTCAAGGATTTAAATATGATATTAGAACAGCAATACTTCCTTTTATGTTCTTTTTCAATCCAGAACTTTTACTTATTTCGGAAGTAAACCCTCTAAATCCTGCAGATCCTAAAGGTTGGGTATGGATAACTAATCCATTTGAAATAGCTGTAATTTTTGTAACAGCATTTATAGGAATGATGGCATTCTCTTGTTTTACACAAGGTTATTTTGTAGCAAAAGCAAATGTTATTGAAAGATTTATTTTCTTAGCTATTGTTCCATTTATGTTTTTACCAAAAGTTATGGAAACACACTTAGGAATTCCAAATCATTATGTTTCTTATTTGATAGGTATTGCGATATTTGCAGGAATGTATTTTCTTCAAAAGTCAAAAGGTAAAGTGTTAAAAACCGTATAAAAAAGCGTTAAAGCGCTTTTTTATACTTTAGATATCTAATCTTTTTTCTATTATATATCCAAACCCTTTATGGGAAATAATAAAATCATCCTCTTTTATTTTATCTTTTAATCTTTTCATTACTGTTCTAAAAGCTGAATCATTTGTATTGATATCGTTCCAAACTATCTCTTTAAATTTTTCTACAGGAACAACTTCTCCTAGATTATCCATCAATACCATTAAAATATCTAACTCTTTTTTTGATAGTTTAACAATATTTTGTTCACAATATAGTTTATTGTTTACTCTATCGTAAGTGTACTTACTATTTAAAGTTACTAAATTTTCCTCTTTTTTAGTACCAAGATTATCCTCTAAGACTTCATCTTTTGCCTTTTTTAACATCTCCATCATATTGTCAATATTCAAAGGTTTTACAAAATATCCAAGAACTCTTAGATTAATGAGTTTTAGTAAATCATCTTCATTTTTATGAGCACTAACGATTATAAATCTTTGGTTTGGAACCAATTCTCTAATCTCATCAATCATAGTAATACCATCTTTATTTGGCATTTTAAGATCAGTCAAAACCAAATCAAAGCTCTTATTTTCATCGAAGTTTTTTTTATAAATCATACTTGCTTCATTTCCATCACAAGCAGTTACTACCTCATCAAAAATTGTATTTAGATAAAAAGAGAGTGTTTTTCTTGCTACATCTTCATCTTCTACAAGTAAAACTCTAGTAATATATTTCTTCATGCCATTTTCCCATTTAATTTAGTTTTTGATTATAACAAAAAAGTTTTTTTAAAGTGGTAAATTAATGGTAAATATTACTCCATCACCATAATTTTGTGCATCAATGCTACCATTCATATTCTTTTCAATAATTGTTTTTGCCATATATAGACCAATTCCTGTACCTTGATTTTCGAACTTTGTAGTAAAATATGGTTCAAACATTCTGTCTAAAACTTCATTTGTTGCTTTTCCACAATTATTCATTATAGTTATAACTATCTTATTCTCTTTTTTAATTTTTACTTCAATCAAAGGCTTAAAATCCTCTTTGCTTTTTTTCAAAATTGCGGCATCAATTGCGTTATTGAATATATTTAAAATAACTTGTTGAAACTCATTTTTAAAACTAACTATTTCAACATCATCACCTTGAATATCTATACTAATATCATTTTTTTCAAATTGTGTACTTGCTATTATTGCACTTGATTCAAAAGCTTCTTTTATATCAAACTTTACTTTATCTTTATCTGGTTGATAAAAATTCCTAAAATCATCAATAGTTTGAGACATATAGTTAATCTGTCTTGTAATATCAGCAGTAGTAGATTTTATATCCTCTTTTGTAAAATTATCAAAATTATCTCTTATTAGATATGTTAAAAGATTTATATTATTTAAAGGTTGTCTCCATTGATGAGCAATACTCCCTAGCATCTCACCCATTGCTGCTAGTTTACTTTGATGTATTATCAATCTATCTTTTTCAATATTTTTTGATACCTCTTGTTTTATCTTATCTTTTAACTCTTGTTCATTAATTTTCATTTGGGTAATATCATTTATATATCCATATAAATGTGTAATATTTCCAAAATCATCTTTTAAAAATATTGTTCTATTAAATACCCATCTTAATGAACTATTTTTATCTTTTACCCTATATATATGAGTAAAAGATTTTTCTTTATTTTTAATAGCTATTTTTATTTGATTTAATAGTTCTGGAATATCATCTTTATGAACAAAATCAAAATATTTTATTTTTTGAGTTTCAAACTCTTCTACACTATAACCATAAGAGTTTATACTTTTTGAAACATAGTCTAAGGTTAAGTTTAAATCATTTTTCCATTTAAAAATTACAATTCTTCCATACTCAACTAACAAATCAACATATTGTAACTCTTTTATTAATCTTTTTCTTTCTTGAATATCCATAGACATCATCAACATTCTTCTTTTTGATGAGTTTTCATCTTCAAAAACTTTTCCTCTAACTAATATCCATTTGTATCTATTTTTTTTATCTCTTATTCTATATTCACAAATAAAATGGGAGCTATCTCCCTTAAAATGTTTTTGTAATTTTTTTTCAACTGTATTTTTATCCTCTGGATGGATTAGATTAAGCCAGCCATTTAGATTTTTTATTTCTGACCTTTCATAACCAAACATATTAAGCCATTGTTTTGAAAAATATATTTCGTTTGTTTCTAAATCAATATCCCATAATCCATCATTTGAGGCAATAATAGCTAATTCATATCTATCTTTCCACTTTTTATACATCTTGTTTTTTGTTTCAAGTCTTTTGTTATATCGATAAAAAATTGTATTAATAAATTTAGAAAATATAGTTGAGGCAATAATCAAAAGCATAGAAAATAAAACAACAATAGAAACTGCTATATTAAAATCTTTTGTATATTTATTATCTAATTTTTCAACCTCTTTTTCTACATCATAACTTTTTATTGCAACTAGAAAATTGTATTTATTAAAATCATAAACATCATCAAGTTTTTTTTCATTGTTTATATAATCTACTAATATTTTATTTGCATAAGCAGTATTATCCTTTGCTAAAATATCTTTTACACTTAGATTCTGAGCTTTATTAAAGTAGTTGAAAACTGTTTTAGAAGCATAATCATAAAACCAAAAATGACTATTTTCATAATATTTACCTTTTTGCTCTATAGAGTTTAAAATAGAATCTTTTGTTAAAAGTTTCATATCATCAATTCTTGAAAAAGCCCCAATAAACCATCTATTAATTTTAATATTCTTAAAATAACTTAGCCTAATTTTTCTTTTTTGATTATCAAGCCAATAGATTAGATCATCATCACTAACATAAGCAATACTTTTTAACATATGGTGTTTAAATTTTTTTGATTCAATTCTAGAGTTAGTCATAATTTGTAAATAATCAATACTTTTTTGACCATATAAGACTTTATAATCTATTTTATCAAACATCACAAAATCTAAATTGTTTTTTTCCTCTAACTCTTTAATCTTTTCAATTACGTATTCTAAACTCAATTGTGAAGGAGAGTTTTCTATCAAACCAACTATTGAGATTACAGAGTTATTTAAAACTTTTTCATTTTTATCGAAAGAAGCACTTGCATTGAATTTAACATCAAGGATATATTTATCTAAAATATCTTTTTTTATAAACTCATTTTTTTGTTTATAAAGTTTTATTTCATTGTTTTTCTGAAAATTTTGAATAAAACCAATTACAAAAATAGAGATTATTGCAATAAAAAAAATAAATATTAAAGGAGTATATACAATATGTTTTTTTATATCTTGTAATGTATAAAACCTTCTTTTTTTTAACATTAGTAAAATACCTTCGCTAAATATAAGCCATAAGCACTTGCAGGAGTTTTGACAAATCTTTTCTTTTTGTCAATTTGTAGTTTCAAATCTTCTGTACTCAACTTATTATCATTTACAGCCAATAAAGCACCAACCATAAGTCTAATTTGCGAACGAAGATATGAATTTGCTGTAAATTTAAATACATAGATATCTTTATATTTATAAAATTTTGTATCAAAAACTTCTCTTACTGTATTTTCTTTGTCACTTCCTGTTTTATGAAAATATTCAAAGTCATGTTTTCCTATAAATAGTTTTATTGCTTCATTGATTTTTTCTTCATCTATATTTTTTGAATAAGAAAGATAATTGCAATTAAAAGCACTCAATTTTTTATTTGTAACTAAATATCTATAAACTCTTTTTTTAGCTGAGAATCTAGCATGAAAGTTATCATCTACTATTTGTATATTTTTGATTCTGATTTGTAAAGGAAGATGTTTATTTAAAATCTTTTTTAATTTTTTAAAATCACTCCAATATGATGGCAAAATACAATTAAAAACTTGCCCTGTAGCATGCACATCCCTATCTGTTCTACCACTTAATACTATTTTTGTATCTATATTTAAAGATTTAAAAGCTTTTTGAATACTATCCTCAACTGCTAAACCATTTGGTTGAGTCTGACTACCTTGAAATTTGGTTCCATCATAAGCAATTGTAAATTTTGCATTCATTTTAGTATTGAGGTTTTACTCTTTTTTTATATAAAATATATGTTGTAAAAATCCATAATATAGGAACAATATATAAAGAGTGAAGAAATAGATTTTCTGTAAATATTTTCATAATAACATAATAAGAAACAACAGAAACCAAACAAAAACTAACAGCACTATTTTTTTCATATCTTGGATTGAAATATCCAAAAGTGATAACTAAAAACAATGAGATCAATGGAAAAATTGAAGTTAATATATAAAATGTAAACTTATCTAAATCTCTTCCTTGAGAAAGTAAATCTTTCCAATATATAAAAGAGGTTTCAAAAAATCTATCAGAACTATTTGCAATATTGTCGTTTATTTGCATAGATGTATATTCGATTTGATTTAATTCATTTTCTGTAATATTAAAACTTTTACCTTCAAAAAGTTTAAAACTAAGTTCCCCTTTATCATTCTCTAAAGAGGCTTTTTTTGACATAATAAACTCATCTTGTTTACCATCTGTTTTAAAAAGTTTTATATCACTATAAACTTTATCATCTCTACTACTTATGTAAATTAACCAATCCCCAAATTTTTGCCCAAACTCAGAAGCTTTTATATTAAAATTTGCTTCTACTTTTTTTTTGTCTAAAAATTGTTCATTTAGAAACTTTGCTTTAGGAATTAAGCCAATTGATATTACAAGTAAAGCAACTGTTAAATAAAGTGTTACAGGGAAAAATATCTTCATAATTTTAATAGGATTTAAACCAAAAGAGGTTAACACTATAAGCTCATATTCATTTGATAGTTTTGCCAAAGTTATTACAAGTGAAATAAAAAAAGATATTGGTGCCGTATAAAATATTATTGTAGGTACTATATAAATATATAATTGAAATAATTCAATTATATCAATAGTAATAATAGATGTTAAAGCTGCTATTTTTACTAAAAAAATTATCGATGTTATAAAATATAAAGCTAGAAAAATAGGAAAAAATGTATATGATAATTGACTTAATAAATAACCTTTAACTTTCAATAAAAAACCTTTGAGATATTAAAAAAATATTCGACTATCAAGCCCAAAGATAGATAGGGTATAAATGGTGTTTGAATATCTTTTTTTATGATACTAAAATAGATTGAGGGTATTATAGCAAAAAATGCTGATAAAAATATAGCTACAAGACCACCTTTTATCCCAAGGATAATTGCAATAGCTGCAATAATAGGGATATCACCTTCACCTAATGCCTCTTGTTCTTTTAAACTATCATCTTTTTTTATTTTTGCTTTAATGTTTTGAATATAAAATGTAAGTAAAAAATTTAGTATAACAAATGCCCCTGTAAATAAAAATGCATATTTAAACATCTCAATTAAAGGATACTCTGAAACAAAAAAAGAGATTATAAAAGCTATCAACAAAAGATAATCAGGTACTGCTTTATATTTAAAATCTATAAAAGATAATACAATCAAAGTATAAAAAAAGATTGATGAATACAAAAATTCTAAAGACAATGAATGTTTCATAAATAAAGCCATAGTTACAAAAGCAGTTATAAACTCTACTATTATATATTGTGAAGAGATTTTATCCTTACAATAAGCACATTTACCTTTTAAAAATATATATGAAAATATTGGTATATTATGATACCAAGAGATTTGATGATTACATTTAGGACAATAACTTCTAGGTTTTACACAAGATAAGTTTTGAGGTAGTCTTATTATTAAAACATTTAAAAAAGAGCCAAATACAGCTCCTAAAATAAAACTAAATACCTCCAAATCTTCTCTCTCTACTATTAAAATCACTTATTAAATCATCTAAATGTATTTTTGTAAATTCTGGCCAATATGTATCTATAAAAAATAGCTCGGCATAGGCATTTTGCCAAAGAAGATAGTTAGATAATCTCAACTCTCCACTTGTTCTAATTAGCATATCAACATCAGGTACTCCTGCTGTATCAAGACAAGATTCAAAGTTTTCTTTTGTAACTTCTAACTCTTTTTCATTTAGTTTTTTTATAGCTCTTAAAATTTCATCTTGAGAACCATAGTTTAAAGCTAATATTTGAGTTAAATTTGTTCCCTGACTAGTTTTTTCTTCTGTTTGTTTTATTGTATTTTGTAAAGATTTTGAAAATTTACTTATATCTCCAATAGCTTTAAACTTAATTTTGTTTTCTAAATATAATGGTAGCTCATTTTTCAAGTATTTTTCTAAAAGTTTCATCAAAAATTCAACTTCAAGTTTAGGTCTACTCCAATTTTCTGTAGAAAAAGCATATAAAGTTAAGTATTTAACCCCTATTTTAGAACAATGAGTTGTAATATCTCTAACAACTTTAGCACCCTCTTCATGTCCTGCTGTTCTATTTAAACCTCTTTCTTTAGCCCATCTACCATTTCCATCCATTATTATTGCTATATGGTTTGGTACTAAGTTATTATCTATATTATTAGGCAAACTCTTCCTTTAAAAAATTTATCATATCCATAGATAAGAAAAGTTTATCTCCTGAAAAAAGTTTTGATTTATCTTTTAATATTAATTCGATTTTATTATCTTTTGTTCCAAAACTATCACTATTTTCTAAAATATTTAAACAAACACCATCTAAAGCTTTTTTCTCAAGCATATTTTGTGCATTATCAAAAGCTACAGTTTCATCCATCTCTGCTTTAAAGCCAATAGAAACTATATCTTTTTTATCTAAAGAGGCTAATATATCCATATTTTGTTTTAGTTTTAAACTCCAAGAGTTTCCTAAAATCTCTTTTTTTAATTTTCCATTTGAGTTTTGTTCTGGAAGATAATCACTAACAGCAGCAACCATAAATAAAAATGGTTTTTTATCACCTTTTTTTGATAGGTTTAGATTATCAACTAAAGATTCATACATCTCATAAGAGCTTTGAACTTTTATCACATGAATCTCTTTTGGTAAATCCTCATAACCTCTTGAAGCAACCAAAGTAACATTTGCACCTTTAAAATATAAAGCCAAAGCCAATGATGCAGCCATTTTTCCAGAAGAAAAATTTGAGATATATCTAACATCATCAATTTTTTCTAAAGTTCCACCACCACTTAATACTACTTTTCTATTTGTCCAATATTCATCTTTAAATAACTCTTTACAAGTTGCATAAAAAATTGTTTGTGGTTCAGCCATCGCTCCATCACCTACGTCTTTACAGACTAACTCTTTAGTTTGGGTTGAAACAATTTCATAACCATAAGATTGAAGCTTTTTTAAACTTTCTTGTGTTATTGGATTTTTTATCATATTTGTATTTGCGGCAGGAGCTATTAGTTTGCTTTTTGTGTAAGCCAATGCTGTTTGTGTTAGAAGGTTATCAGCAATACCATTTGCCAATTTATTTACAGTATTAGCGCTACATGGGGCAATTACAAAAATATCTGCCCATTTTCCAATATCTATATGATTATATATATCGTTTTTATCCCAAGACTCTGTTTCTTCACATAAAACTCTATTTTGTGAAATTGCTTCAAAACTTAAAGCAGTTACAAATTTTGTAGCAGCACTAGTCATTATAACTTTTACATTTGCTTCTGCTTTTATATATAATCTAATAAGTTCTAAAGCTTTATAAACAGCAATTGAACCTGTAACCGCAACTAATATATTTTTGTTTTTTAACATATTTTTCTACTTTTTATTATCGAAATGTTTATAAAAATATCCCTCAACAACTCTTTTTTTAGCTCTTGTAGTAAAAAGTTGACCTTTTTTTAAATCACTTGTTACAGTGCTTCCTGCACCGATTAAAACATCATCTTCTACTGTTATTGGAGCTACAAATTGAGTGTCTGAACCTACAAATACATTTTTCCCTATGATTGTTTTATATTTATTTACACCATCATAATTACAAGTTATTGTACCACAACCTATATTTGTGCCCTCATCGATTTCACAATCACCAAGATACGATAGATGTCCAGCTTTTATTTTATTTAGTTTTGCTTTTTTTGTTTCCACAAAATTCCCAATATGTGAATCTACAATATGTGAATCTGGTCTAATTCTAGCCATTGGTCCTGCATCACTATTTTCTAAAATAGCATCTTCTATTACTGTATTTGTTTTTATATGAGAGTTTATGATTTTTGTTTGACCTAATAAGCTTACACCATTTTCAATAATAGATTCACCTTCTATTTGGACACCCTCTTCTATATAAATAGTATCAGGCAATCTCATGATTACACCATTTTGCATAAACTCTTTTTTTATTCTATCTTGGTGAATTACCTCTGCTTGAGATAATTCATACTTTGAGTTAACACCTTTAAAATTTTCCTCTTCAACTACTAGTGGCTTTAAAACTTTCCCTTCATTTATAGCAAGTTCTATTAAATCAGTTATATAATACTCTTTTTGGGCATTGTTATTTGAAAGTTTTGGTAAATTTTCCAATAAAAATTTTGTTTCAAATTGATAAACCCCTGCATTTGCAGTTGTTATCTTAAGTTCCTCTTCTAAAGCATCTTTTTGTTCAACTATTTTTTTTACATTACCATTTTCAACTACGACTCTACCATATCCATCGGCACAGTCTAATTGTAAAACAGACATAACAATAGTTGCTTCTAAATCAAACTTTTCTAATTCATGAGCTTGAATCAAAGGCATATCTGCATTTAAAACCAAAGTTTTTTCATATTTTGGAATGATATTCATAACAGCTCCACCAGTTCCTGGATAATTTTCATGGTCTTGAATAACATAGTTTATATCATTAAAATATTTATCCATCTCCTCTTGAACTTTTGAAGCTTGATGGTATAAAACCACTGTAATATCATCACTTAATTTTTTTGCCTCTTTGATAGAGTAATACAACATCGGTTTCCCAGAAATTTTATGAAGAACTTTTGCAGTTGTTGATTTCATTCTAGTACCAGCACCAGCTGCTAATATAATAATTGATTTTTTATTCATAACGTCCCTAATTTTATCCTAATACTTCATCAATCTCTTTTTTAAGATTTATAGTAACTTCTCTAATAGCACTTCTCATTTTTTCATCTGTAATGTTTGCATCTAAAAGATTATCAAGATTTTTTTCTCTCTCTTTAAAAAATTTTGCTACAGATTTACTTTTTTTATTATGATTATACATCAAAACACCAGAAGCTATTAGAACAATTACTAGTTTTGTATGTCCTAAAATTGCTGCATAATTTAAAATAGTAAATCCAGCATAATCAGCTGCATTTATATCAGCTCCTGCTGCTATTAGAAGTCTTGCAATTTTGTAATTACCCTTCCATTGGGTATGATGAAGAGCGGTTCTTCCTTGTTTGTCTTTTATATCTAAATTTGTTTTTTTAGTTAGTAGTTTTTCTACAACATCTATATCATTTGCCATAACTGCTTTATGATATATTGTTCTGCCATCTTTATCTAAAGTATTAACATCAATTCTAAATTTAAGTAAAAATACCAATCTTTCTAGAAAAGCTTCTTTTTCTCTCTGACTTGAAAGTTTCAAACCCTCATCAATCATATAAGATAATGGCGTATTACTCTCGTTGTCTTGTATATTTATATCTATACCTGCATTTATCATCAATTTCATTAGCTCAAGGTTATTTTCAATAACTAAATCAAAAATTACTGTTCTTCCATCTTTTCTTTGAAGATTTATTTTCGGCTTAAAAAGTAACATTTTTTTCAATAAGGCAAAATAATCTTCATTTTCTCTTAGTTCTAAGAAACGTTTTGAAGATGGTTTTTTATTATTTTGAGTGATTAATACAGCTTCAACCAAATCATCAATAATTGTTCTTTCAGTATAATCTTTATGATCAATATCTGCACCTTTTGAAATCAAAAAGTCAATCATAGTAGAGTTTGAAGGCCCTTTTAATACAGCATCAAAAAGTACTGTTTTTCCTTCATTGTCCTGAGTATTGATATCAGCTCCCGATGAGATTAAAAAAGAGATAGTATCATAGTTTTCTCTTTCAACCTCTTTATAAAGTACTGTTTTTCCTAAAGAATCAACTCTATCTATAGCCAAACCATTTTCTATTAAAAACCCTGTCAACTTCAAATAGTTTCTCTCAGCACTTGCTAATCTATATCTTCCATTTAGTTTAGCTTCAGAGTCTTTTATCAAAGATAATATTTTTAAAATTTCATCTAAAAGAGTTTTATCTGAATAATCTTTTATGTTTAGTTTCGCACCTTTTTTAATCAGTAAATCTATCGTTGCTAAGTTATCTGAACCTAAAACAACTGCACTAAAAAGAGCACTTTGTCTTTTTTTATCTAAAATATTTACATCAATTCCATTAGAAATCAAAAGTTTTGTTATAGAATCATCATCTTTTAACACAGAATAAAATAGTACACTTCGTCCATCATTATCAACTATATTAATATCATCGATGTTATTTATAAGCTCTTTTACGATATCTAGATTTCCACCTTCAACTGCATCAAACAATACAGTTCTTCCATAATAATCAGTAATTGTTAAATCTGGATTTTGTGCCATTAGGATATTAAAAACTTTATCATTTTCTTCCAAAGCTGCATCTTGTAAAACAGTTCTTCCAGAAGAGTTAATATGGTTTACAGAGGCACCATTATTAAGTAAAAACCTAATCATCATACCATCCATTTTATCAACTGCTTCACTCAACACAGTTTTTCCATAATTATCTTCGATATTGATATCTATACCGTTTTTTATTAAAATTTTGATGGATTCAATTCTTCTTTTAGCTGACAATTCAAATAGTAGTGTTCTACCTTTTGCATCTCGTCTATTTATATTTATACCACTGTCAATAAGAGATTGTACTTTCTTCTCGTCAACATAGTTTTTCATTAACTCTTTATATAAAGTTTCTACACCATCAGCTTTAAACATACCAAGCATATTAAGTTTCCTCAGATTTAACCTATTTAGCCTGATTATATCAAAATTATTATTAATTAATTATAGCGTCTTCTTCTGTAGGGTTTATTATTTTTTATAAAGCTAGTGTCATCCTCATGTTTTAATGTTCTTTTTAATGATGTTTCAATAAAGCTATTAAAATTATTTCTTAAAATTATAGCCTTATCATAATCAGGAAAAAGTTCTGGAAACTTGTAGGACAACCAAAGATATAAAGAGATTTTTTTTACTTCATCTTCTACCAAAAGTAAATCTTTTTGGGTTTGAGCTTTTTTAGGTAGAGTAATAGATGGCTTATATCTACAAACTCTATTTTTAATAACAGCAGCTATATATGCATCATATGCTTGTAAAATTATTTTTGATTTTGCAGTTATTGGAGCTTGTGATAAAAGATATTTATCTTGCAAACTTAATTTATCTTTTCCATCTACTATTTTTGAAGTCTCTATCATTGAAGAGATATTGTATGCTATAAAAGGACCATTGAAATACATATTTTCTTTAAAAAATCTTAATACTTTTGTCAAAGAATTAGTTTTGATATGGCTTGCTAAATCCTCTAATTGTTGGGCATTTATTTTAACTTTAAAAGGTGGTTTAATTGTTCTAATGGGTGTTTCAAACTCTTGGGCAATATATTTCAATACATCTCTTCTTGTAGCACCCAAAAAACCAGCTTCAAAGTGTCCAAACCTTCCAGCACGTCCTGCTATTTGTACAATCTCATTTACTGTTATTTTCCTTCTACTTACCCCATCAAATTTTGTATCAGTTGTAAAAAGTACAGTTTTTATAGGAAGGTTTAATCCCATAGATATAGCATCTGTTGCTATTAAAATATCTGTTTTTTTCTCCCTAAATCGTCTGGCTTCATCACGCCTTACTTCAGGAGATAAATTTCCATAAATTACAGAAACTCTATATTTTTTTTGTAGTTTTTGTTTTAACTTTAAAACATCACTTCTTGAAAAAGCGATTAAAGCTGTAGCTGGTTCTAGATTATCCAAAGAGATATGTTTTTGTAAAACTTTTAGAGGATTTTTTCTTTTAAATTTTATTACCTCTAAATCCTCTTCTAAATATGAAGCTATTTTTTTAACTGCATCCAAAGCATTTACAGAACCTGTCATAATAATAGTTTTAGCAGGACAACCAATGATAGCATTTACCCAAGCCCAACCTCTATCATCGTCATCTAACATTTGTACTTCATCTATAACTGCAACATCAACATCCATATCAAAATCTATCATCTCAATGGTTGAACATACATGGGAAGCATCTTCATTTATTATTTGTTCTTCACCCGTGATTAAAGAGGTATCAATATTTGATTCTTTTAAATCTTCAAAACCTTCCAATGCCAAAAGTCTTAATGGAGCTAAATATAAACCACTATTTGCTTCTTTTAGATGAGTCATTGCTTTATATGTTTTACCAGAATTTGTAGGACCTACAAAAAATTTTAATTTTCTATTTAAAGTTCGTGCCAATGGGAATAGTGATTTTAAATCACAATCTAGTAATGTTTGTAGTTGTTGTTGCCAATTTTCTTTCATGGGCGTATTATATACATTTGAATATAATAATAGATTAAATTTAATAATTAAGGTTTTTAATGACTTGTAAGTTTTTTGAAAAATGTGGAAGTTGTACCTTATATGATATGTCATATGAGCAGCAACTAAACTATAAAATTCAAAGAGAAAAAGAAAGATTTTCAGATATAACATCTTTAGATTTTGACATTATAAAAAGTGAACCGCAAAATTTTAGATACAGAGCAGAATTTAGAATCTGGAAAAATTTCGATGAAAATAAGAATAGTACCTTATCTTATGCAATGACAGGTTTTGATAAACAAATAGTTGAAATAGATTCATGTGAAATAGTTTGTCAAGATATAAAAGAATTGATGCCAAAACTATTAGATACCCTTCAAAAAGATGAAGTATTAAAATTCAAATTATATGCAATTGAATTTTTAGCTTCAACTACAAAAGATATGCTTGTAACACTTATCTATCACAAAAAACTTGACTCTATTTGGCAAGAAAGAGCAAAAGAGATTGAGAATGATTTAGGTATTAGTATTATAGGTAGAAGTAGAAAACAAAAACTTGTGCTTAGTAAAGAGTTTATACAGGATACACTCTGTATAAATGAAAAAGACCTTATATTTAGATACCAAGAGGGTGGCTTTACTCAACCTAATACTAGCGTAAATATTAAAATGATTGAGTGGGTTCTAAACAATATAAATAATGAAGATAGTGACTTATGTGAGTTGTATTGTGGTGGTGGAAATTTTACAATTCCTCTTAGCTTTAAGTTTAAAAATGTATTAGCAACTGAAATTTCTAAAACCTCAATAAATTCTGCAAAAACAAATTGTAATTTGAATGCAATTGAAAACATAGATTTTATAAGAATGAGTGCTGAAGAGTTTGTAGAGGCACTTGAGGAGAAAAGGAGTTTCAATAGACTTAAAGATGTTGATTTAAAAGCATTTAATTTTAGTACAATTTTTATGGATCCACCAAGAGCAGGCTTAGATGATACAACAAGAAATTTAGCTAAAAATTATGATAAAATAATCTATATATCATGTAATCCAGAAACTCTTCATAGAGACTTAAAAGAGTTATGCAAAACTCATAAAATAATAAACTTTGCATTATTTGACCAGTTTGCATACACAAAACATATTGAAAGCGGCGTTATTTTAAACAAAATTTAAACTTCGCTTAGATATTATAGACACATACAAACTGTAAGGGTTAGAATATGAGAATCAATACAAACATATCATCTTTAACAGCTCAAGAAGCTGCTAAGAATACAAATAATGCTATTAAGAACTCTTTAGAGAAATTAAGTACAGGTTTAAAAATAAACAAAGCGTCTGATGATGCTTCTGGTCTAGCAATTGCTGACAAACTTAGAACTCAAGCAACCTCACTAAATCAAGGTATTGCTAATGGTAACTCTGCAGTTAGTCTTTTACAAATTGCTGACAAATCTATGGCTGAGCAATCTAATATCTTAGATATTATCAAAGCTAAATTAATTCAAGCTAACACTGATACTACTTCTGATGATGGTAGA